>DASXMU010000465.1:0-3587 GCA_036495485.1 Streptosporangiaceae bacterium | reverse complement strand
GCCGCGCCGTGGCCGTTCAGCTGGCCGCCTACCGGCTGGCCTGGGCCGGGCTCGCCGGGGTACCGCTCGACCAGGTGCGAGCCGCCTTCTACTACGTGCGGCACGACCTGACCGTCAGCCCCGCCGACCTGCTCGACGCGGCCGGCCTGGCCGCCCTGATCGAAGACATCCCCCCCGGCCCCTAGGCCGCATCCCGTCAGCCGCTCTGGGCCCGCGTACGCCCGCTCAGGCATGTACGCCCGCTCAGGCCGCGCACCCCCACCCAACTGCCTCCCGGTCCTCCCCTGGCGGGTCTGTCAAGTCTTCGGTGTAACTGATCTTGTAGGTCTACTTCCGTCCGGCGGACAGCCGGCCGTCGAAGGTGATGTCGAAGGCGTTCAGGGCGGCCTTCCACCGGTTGGTCCACCGCTTGCGGCCCTTCCCGGTCGGGTCCAGGCTCATGATCGCCAGGTAGAGGCACTTGAGCGCGGCCTGCTCGGTCGGGAAGTGGCCGCGGGCGTTCACCGCCCGCCGCAGCCGGGCGTTGATCGACTCGATCGCATTAGTTGTGCAGATGACCGTCCTTATTTCCCGGTCGAAGGCCAGGAACGGCACGAATTCAGCCCACGCATTCTCCCAGAGCCGTATGATAGCGGGATAGCGCTTCTCCCATTTGCCGGAGAAGCCGGCGAACCGGTCCAGCGCCTCCGATTCGGATGCTGCGGTGTAAACCGGCTTGAGGTCTTTCGCGATCACGCCCCAGTCCTTTTTCGACGCGTACTTGAACGAATTCCGCAGGAGATGGACGATGCATGTTTGCACGATCGTCTTCTCCCACACGGCGCTGACCGCATCGGGCAGGCCTTTCAGCCCGTCGCAGACCACCATGCACACGTCCCTGACGCCGCGGTTCTTGATCTCCGCGAGGACCCGCAGCCAGTACTTGGCGCCCTCCCCGTCGCCGTGCTCGCCGGCCCACAGGCCCAGGATGTCCCGCTCGCCGTCGGCGGTGACCCCCAGGGCCAGGTAGACCGGCCGGTTGGCGACCTGGCCCTCGCGGATCTTCACGTTGATGGCATCGATGAAGATCACCGCGTAGACCGCATCGAGCGGACGGCTCTGCCAGTCCGCCATTCCTTCCATGACCCGGTCGGTAATCGTGCTGATCGTCTGCTTGGATACCTCCGCGCCGTAAACCTCGGCCAGGTGCGCGCAGATCTCCCCGTGGGTCAGGCCTTTCGCCGACAGGGAAATGACCAGCTCGTCCACGCCGGTGAGCCGCCGCTGCCTTTTGCTGACGATTTTCGGCTCGAAGCTTGAATCGCGGTCCCGGGGGACGGTGATCTCCACCGGCCCGGCTTCGGTAATCACCGTCTTGGCGCGGTGGCCGTTGCGGGAATTGCCGCCATCACGGCCGGCCGGGTCATGCCTGGCATAGCCGAGGTGGTCATCCATCTCGCCTTCCAGGGCGCCCTCGACCACCATCTTGGTCAGCTTCCCCAGCAGGCCGCCCGCACCGGTCAGCTGCAGCCCGCCCACACGGGCCCGCTCGGTAAGCTCGCGCAGCACCTGCTCATCGGCCGCCGACAGCTCCGCCGGCTCCTGGCTCTGGCCGGTCATCACATCAGTCACTGGTGTCTCCTCTGTCTCAGGAGTTACACCGTTGAGATTACAGTCCCCCCCTGGCCCACACTCCGGCAAGAAGGGGGTCGATATGCGCCTTGCTGCCCACCGGTGGGCAGCCATCCCCACATCGACCGCCATGGCCGGGCTGGCCGTCGTCGCTGTCCCGGGGGGTATCACTCTAGGTGTGTAAAGGAGTAACTCAGGGTAATCGTACGGCGGGTGAGGACACCCGGTGACTTGGGGGGAGAAACGACGATGAGGTCCGTGAGCAGGGGGAATGCAGGGCTGGATGCCCTGGCGGGCGATAGCGGCGTGACGCCGGTCATGGGCGGGGACGGGGAGAATGTCCCGGCGGGCGGCGGGGCGGCGGGCGGCCCGGATCTGGCGCGGGTGCCGCTGCGGCAGCTGATGGATGACCGGCTGCTGGACGCGCTGCTGGACCGGTCCCGCGACCAGGCCGGGGGGCTGCGGCTGACCGGTGAGGGCTCGATGCTGGGCGAGCTGGTCAAGGCGGTGCTGGAGCGGGCCCTGGAGGCCGAGCTGACCTCGCACCTGGGCTATGAGCGCAACGACCGGGCCGGCCGCGGCGGCGGTCACGGGAACTACCGCAACGGCACCATCGCCAAGACGGTGCAGACCGGGGTCGGGCCGGTGGGCCTGGCGGTGCCGCGGGACCGGGCCGGCACGTTCGAGCCGCTGCTGGTGCCCAAGCGGGCCGGGCGGGTGGCCGGCGGCCTGGATGACATGGTCATCTCGCTGTATGCGCACGGCATGAGCGTGCGGGACATCCTGCACCACCTGGAGCAGGTCTACGGCACCCAGCTGAGCCACGAGACCGTCTCGCGGATCACCGACGGCGTGCTGGAGGAGGTCCGGGCCTGGCAGTCCCGGCCGCTGGACCCGGTCTACGCGGTGGCGTTCCTGGACGCGATCATGGTCAAGGTCCGCGACAGCCAGGTCGTGCAGAACAAGCCCGCCTACCTCGCGGTCGGGATCGACGCCGACGGGGAGAAGCACGTGCTGGGCATCTGGCTGGCCAAGACCGCGCCGGACACCGCGGCCGCCGGGGAGGGCGCCCGGTTCTGGAACTCGGTCATGACCGACCTGCGCAACCGGGGCGTCCGGGACATCCTGATCGCCTGCTGCGACGGGCTGGCCGGCTTCGAGGACGCGATCACCAGCGCGTTCCCCGGCACGGTGGTGCAGCGCTGCGTGGTCCACCTGATCCGCAACGCGCTGCGGCCGGTGGCCCGCCGCGACGCCGGCGAGGTCGCGAAGGAACTGCGGACCATCTACACCGCGCCGACCGCCGAGGCCGCCTTCGACGCCCTGGCCGCGTTCGCCGCCTCGCCCTGGGGCACGAAGTACCCGCAGGCCGCCCGGGTGTTCGAGGCCGCCTGGGACGCCTTCATCCCGTTCCTGGCCTTCAGCCCGGCCGTCCGCAAGCTGCTCTACACCACCAACGCGATCGAGTCGCTGAACTACCAGCTGCGCAAGGTCACCAAGGCCCGCGGCCACTTCCCGACCGACGACGCCGTGGACTGGCTGCTGTGGCTGGCCATCATCAACATCGAGGACAAGCGCGCCCGCGAGCGCGCCGCCCGCCGCCAGCAGACCGGGAAACGGTCGGACCAGCCCGCCCGGCTGGTCGAGGGTCAGCGGGTCCTGGGCTGGCGCGAGGCCCTCGGCGAGCTCGACAGCGCCTACCCGGGCCGCCTGAGATAACAGCTCAAGAAAATAATTCAAAAATGTTTACACATCTGAGGTTACAGGCTCCTGTCCCGCTCGCCGGAGGCGGTCGATGGGCGGTTTCACCGCCACGGGTGGGTGTCGATGTGCCGTGGGTGTGGCTCTTTTGGAGTGAGCTGCCGGATGTGCTGTGCTGCTGGTGGTCGGGGTGTGAGTGAGGCTTCCGTTCCGTATGGTCCTGGTGTGTGAGATCGGGACCGGCGGAAGGGAAGCCTCGGGTGGAACAGTACGGG
>DASXMU010000464.1:0-7006 GCA_036495485.1 Streptosporangiaceae bacterium | reverse complement strand
GATGGCCAACGTTTCGCTGCAACCCGCCGCCGGCGGGCCGTCGGTTGCCGACCTTATCGCGGGGGTGGAGAACGGGATCTACATCGCCGGCGACAAGAGCTGGTCGATCGACATGCAGCGGTACAACTTCCAGTTCACCGGCCAGCGGTTCTACAAGATCGAAAACGGGCGGCTGGCCGGGCAGATCCGCGACGTCGCCTACCAGGCAGTCACCACCGACTTCTGGAACTCGATGGAAGCCGTCGGCGGCCCGCAGACCTACCTGCTGGCGGGCGCGTTCAACTGCGGAAAGGGCCAGCCAGGCCAGACGGCGCCGGTCAGCCACGGCTGCCCCGCCGTACTCATGCGCGGCATCCGGATCCTGAACACCGTTGAGGAGGGCGCGTGACCAGCCAGGGCGGCCACACGCCGCAGGACACGGTGGAGCGGGCGCTCGCGGCCGCCAGGTGCGACGAGTGCGTCGTGATCGCCGAGGAGAACTCCTCGGCCAACCTGCGCTGGGCAGGCAACACGCTGACCACCAACGGCGTGTCCCGGGGGCGCCGTCTGACCGTGATCGCGGTCCAGCATCGCGGCGGCGAATCGGCGGCCGGGGTGGTGTCACGGGCGGGCGTGCGCGACGGCCAGATCGAGAACGTCGTGCGCGCGGCGGAGAACGCGGCCGAGCAGAGTTCAGCCGCCGAGGACGCCAGGCCGCTGCTGGCGCCGGGCAATGCCGAGGTGCACGGCAACGGGCCATCGGCGCGCTGGGACGATCCGGCGAGCCGCACCGAGATCGGTGTGTTCCGCAACTTCACCGCCGACCTCGGCGGCGCGTTCGAGGCGGCGGCGGGGCGTGGCCAGAAGCTGTACGGCTATGCCGAGCACAGCCTTGACTGTGTGTTCCTCGGCACGTCGAGCGGCCTGCGGCTGCGGCACGACCAGCCGCAGGGCAAGGTGGAGCTGAACGCGAAGAGCGCCGACCTGAGCCAGTCCACCTATACCGGCGTGGCCAGCCGCGACTTCACCGACGTGGATGTGGCCGCGCTGGACGCGAGCCTGGCGCAGCGGATGAGCTGGAGCAGCCGCCGGGTCGGGCTGCCGGCTGGCCGGTACGAGACGTTGCTGCCGCCCGGTGCCATGGCCGACCTGCTGGCCTCTATGTACTGGCACGCCAGCGCGAAGGACGCGATGGACGGCCGTACGGTGTTCAGCAAGGCGGGCGGCGGCACCCGGATCGGGGACCGGCTGACTGAGCTGCCTGTTACGTTGCGGAGCGACCCTGCGGCGCCGGGGCTGGAGTGTGCGCCGTTCGTGATCGCGTACTTCTCCGGCCGGGACGACTCGGTCTTCGACAACGGGCTGGCGCTGCGGCCGAGCGACTGGATCAAAGACGGTCACCTGGCCGCGCTGCAGCAGACCCGCTACTCCGCTGAGCTGTCCGGGCTGCCGGTGACCCCCCGGATCGAGAACCTGATCTTCGAGTCCTCGGCCGCTGACCTGCCCACGCTCGACGACATGATCGCGAAGACGAGCCGTGGCCTGCTGCTCACCTGCCTGTGGTACGTCCGCGTGGTGGACCCGCAGACGCTGCTGCTCACCGGGCTCACCAGGGACGGTGTCTACCTGGTGGAGAACGGGGAGGTCACCGCCGAGGTGAACAACTTCAGGTTCAACGAGAGCCCGGTGGGGATGCTGAGCAGGCTGACCGAGGTGGGCGGGTCGCGTCCCGCCCTGCCCCGCGAGCTGAACGAGATGTTCAACAGGGTTGTCATGCCACCCGGGCGTATCGAGGGGTTCAACATGTCCTCGGTGAGCCAGGCGAGCTGAGTCGTTCTTTCAGGCATTCTTCTGGGGGTTGCGGTCATGGACGTTGCCATCGTGGGCACGGGGTTCATCGGCGGGATCCTGGGGCGGGCGCTGGCCGGCGCCGGGCATACCGTTACCTTCGGCTCCCGCAGTCCTGAGTCCGACCAGGTCGCGGAGGGCACCTCGGCCCGGGTCGCCTCGGTCGGGGACGCCCTGGGCAGCGCGGACACTGTGATCCTGGCTTTGCCCGGGGTGGCCGTGGCTCCCTTGGCCGCTGAGCATGGCGGCGCGCTCGCTGGGAAGCTCGTCATCGATGCCACCAATCAGATGGGGCAGCCGGTGCCGAACAGCCGGGCCAGCCTGCCGGCTTCCGTCAGGTATGCCCGTGCGTTCAATACCGTTGGCGGCGAGAATATGGCCGATCCGGTCTTCGCCGGGGTGCGGGCCGATATGTTCTTCTCCGCACCTGAAGCGGATCAGCAGACCGTTGCGGCCGTCGTCGAAGGGGTTGGGCTGCGGCCGGTTTACGTCGGGGCGGACCGCGAGGCGCTGATCGATGCGCTCTTCCAGCTCTGGATAGCGCTGGCCATTGGGCAGGGACGCGGGCGCCGGCTGGCCCTGCGCCTGCTGGAAGGCTGAAATCCAAAGATTTCCGAAAGAAAGAAAATCGCCGGACGGTGCCCAGCGAACCCATCGGTCAAACGCTGGCCATGGCGGGGGATCACCAATTTTCCGCGAACCGCTGCGGCCGGGAGACTTGACGGCGCGCTGGAGGCTGGGGGCGCGCTAAGGCCTGGGGCGCGATTGAAGGTTCTCCCGGGGTGGCTGGCCTGGGGCTTTCTGGGCTGGTGCGATCGCGGTGGAAAATGTCGTAGGGTGCCGCTACGGTGTTCGAGTCTGATGACGTCCTGATTTTCTGTTCGAACACACTTGGCCCTCTGGGGGGGGTGAGCGGACGTGCCTGAGGGTGAGCCGGAGTCGCAGGAGGAGATCCTGGCGGCCTGGGAGGCCTCGCTCACCGATGCGGACATCCCGCCTGACGAGGAGCAGATCTATGGCTGGCTGGATCCTGACACGGATCCGCCGGCCGAGCTGCTAGAGCTGACCGATCAGGAGCTGGACGACCTGCTGGAGGCCACACCGCCGCAGCCCGCGCCGGTGCCGGTGGCCTGGCCGTTGAGCTATCCGGGTTCCGGCGTGTCGCCGTGGCCGGCTGGAATGCTGACCGGGGAAGGTCCGGGGCGGGGGTTTGCCCAAGGCGGGATCCTCGATGAGCTCCCTGCCTCGATGACGCTGGCCGGGTTCGCCAATGACGCCTGTGAGCGGGCCGCCACCTTGGACGATGACTGCTTGATCGGGGCGGTGCGGGCGTGGCGCCGGCTGGCGTCGTGGGCGTCGGCACGGGAGCTGGCCCTGGTCGCCGAGCTCGCCCGTCGCCGTCCCGCCGACGGCACCCCGCCCGCTGCCGGACCGGGCGAGTTCCCGGGCCAGATCAGTGAGTTCACCGCCGATGAGGTCGGCACAGCGTTGACGCTGACCAGGATGGCAGGCCAGGCCGAGCTGGACCTGGCGCTGGACCTGGCCGACCGTCCGGCGATCACGGCCGCGCTGGAATCGGGCCGCATTGACCTGGCGAAAGCGCGGATCCTGGTGTCGATGATCTGCCCGCTGCAGCGGGTGCACGCCGATGCGGTGGAGTCTGCTGTGCTGCCTCTGGCGCCTGGGCTGACCACGGGTGAACTGCGCGCGGCGCTGCTGCGCGCGATCCTGGCGGTCGACCCGGACGCAGCCAGGCGGCGCCAGGAGGCGTCGCAGAAGGATGCCCGGGTGGAGAGGTGGACCGAGCCCGAGGGGACGGCCACGCTGGCGGGGCGGTATCTGCCTCCGGCCGAGGTGCTGGCGGCGGACAAACGGCTGTGCGCGATCGCGAAGTCGTGGAAGAAGCAGGGCGCCCAGGGTGGGATGGACCTGCTGCGGGCACACGTGTACTTGGCGCTGCTGCTGGGCCAGCCCGTTGACACCCCACCGCTGAGCCTGCTGCCCGCCGGCTCACCTGTGCCCGCCGACTCACCTGTGCGCGCTGAGCACGCCGCGTCCGGCGAGGAGCCTGGAGCTCATGGCCGGCCGGGCGGGTTGCCGCCAGGCGGGTTGCCGCCGGCTGGACTGCGCCCACCTGGTGCCGGTACGGGTGTGCCGTTGCCGCCGCTGATGGGCGAGGTCAACCTGACCGTTCCGTTGAAGACGCTGCTGGGTCTGGCGGACCAGCCGGGTGAGGTGGCTGGGTTCGGGCCGGTGCATGCCGATACCGCCCGGCGCCTGGCCGATGCGATGGCCACCAATCGCGACACCCGGTGGGGCGTGATTGTGACCAACCAGGACGGCCGGGCCATGGGCTGGGGCGGCAACGTCCGTGCCCGGCCGGTCTCGGCAGGTGGATGGAAGATCACCATCACCACTGAACCGATTGCTCCATACCCGTAGCGCGCCCCAGCCAGCGGGCCCCGGCTAGCTGTCTCAGCGGCCCGTCGGTTAGCTGTCCTCGAGGCGGAAGCCGACCTTGAGCCCAACCTGGAAGTGGGCGATCTCGCCGTCCACGATCTGGCCGCGAACCTGGGTGATCTCGAACCAGTCCAGGTGCCTCAGGGTCTGGCCGGCGCGGCGCAGCGCGTTCCTGGCGGCTGTCTCGATGCCATCCGGCGAAGTGCCGACGATCTCGGTGACCCGGTAGGTGCGATCTGCCATCTGTCTGTCCTCCCACGTGTTGATGTCCAGCGGTGGCGTACGATACCCGTCCGCCGCACTCCGTGGGTGGGTGAGGGGAGCCGCACGCCATGGGTGGTGAGGGAAAGTGCGGCCGAAGAGGAGGATGGCCGGATGGGCGTGGACGCACAGGGGCTGGAGCGGGAGGCGCGCGGGCTGCTGCACCCCGAGGTGTACGACTTCATCGCAGGCGGCTCGGGCCAGGAACGGACGCTGCGCGCCAACGCGCAGGCCTGGCGGCAGGTGCGGCTGCTCCCCCGGGTGCTGCGCGATGTCGCCTCGGTGGACACCAGCGTGGAGGTGCTGGGCAGCCCGCTCGCGACGCCTATCGGTGTGGCGCCGACCGCCGCCCACCGGATGGTGCACCAGGACGGGGAGGTCGCAACGGCCAGCGGCGCGGCCCGGGCTGGTGCGCTGTACGTGCTGTCGACGCGGAGTTCCCGCCGGATTGAGGACGTCGCCGCTGTGCTGGCCGCTGCGGGCGGCATGTGGTGGTTCCAGGCGTACGTCATGCGCGACCGGAAGCTCACCGCCGGACTGGTCCGGCGGGCAGCCACTGCTGGGGCGTCGGCCGTCGTGCTCACCGGCGACACTCCCGTGGTCGGAAGGAAGCGCCGGGACCGGGGCGGCCGGTTCATCGACGGCCAAGATTTCTTGGCAAACATCGGATCTCTACCCAATCAGGATGACGCCGAACAGGCAGCGGATCTGACCTTCGACGACATCGGCTGGCTCGGTGAGGTCAGCGGCGGGCTGCCGGTCATCGTCAAGGGCGTGCTGCGGCCCGACGACGCGCTCGCCTGCGCCAGTCAGGGGGCGGCAGGGGTGATCGTCTCCAATCACGGCGGGCGGCAGCTCGATGGTGCTGTGCCGACGGCTGACGCATTGCCCGCCGTGCTGGCAGCGCTCGGCATCGGGCAGGCAGAGCTCAGCGGACGAGCCGTCGCGGGCGGGCACATGCGGGTAGCTAGGGCGGCTGGACATGCGGCACCAGTGCGGGCGGCTGGGCCAGGCGCAGCAGCCGGCGCATCCGGGCTACCGGAGGTAACGGGGGCGGGGTGCGAAGTTTACGTAGACGGCGGCCTGCGGAGCGGCGGCGATGTGCTCGCGGCGCTCGCGCTGGGGGCGCGGGCGGTATTCGTCGGCCGTCCGGTGCTGTGGGCGCTGGCGGCCGGCGGTACGCGTGGCGTCAGCGACCTGCTGACCGGGCTGACCGGCGAGCTCGCCCATGCCATGGCGCTCAGTGGGACGGCTGAGGTGGCAGAGCTGCCGGGGCTGGTCGCCAAATGAGACAGTCCAGAAAATTTTTCTGGTGGTCAGCGGGCTGCCCCGGCGTGGACGCTGTCCGTTACCGGGCATACCGTGGAGATGTGAGAGTAGTGCACAGGACGCGTCGGCAGGACGTCTCGCTGGTTACGGAGGCGAAGCGGCCACTCTCGGAGGACATCGCATACCGTGAGCGGCGCTACCTGCTGATGATGGGAATCCGCGTTCTGTGCTTCGTGCTCGCCATCATCCTGTTCGTCGCGCATACCGGCTGGGTGTCGGCGATCCCCGCGGTAGGTGCAATCGTTATACCCTATTTTGCGGTGGTATTCGCGAATGGCGGGCGTGAGCCTAGTAGCACCCGTGGGTTCCAGCCTTATGAGCCGAACCTGCCGGACCGCTTCTCGGGTCCTTCTGAGATCCCCGGTGGGCAGTCACGTTCAGCCACCGGCCCAGGCGCTGGAGCCGAGACTTCAACTTCACTCAGTGACGATGTCCGGAAGTCACATTGAGCGATCGCAGACACGGCCTGGAGTGCATTAACGGACAGATAACGGCCGATGAGCGGAGATCGGCGGCTGTCCGCGCCAGATGGGCTTTACGTAGGGCTTGACACACATGGGGGGACCTTCGTGTAACATAGGCTCTGGTGCTCTGGTCCCCCGTCGGAGCACCACTTGCCGGCGTTCCGGGCCCCCGTCGGAACGCCGATGATTGCGACGCCGGGTGGTTTGCCCCCGTAGCCACCCGGCGTCGCCTTAATGTTCGGGGGTCTTCAACCCCCTCGCCGTAGGCTCGCAGTGCTTGCCAGGCGTCCCCCGGAGCCCTCTAATCTGGGCCGCTGGCCCGTTGGATGCGGTGCTGAGGAAGGTCTGCCGGGTTGCCGGGATCTTCTTGACTAGGGGTTCTACCTGCTGGAGTTCGTGATCCCATTCCAGGTCAGCCCTGATCGCCCCGCCGGGCACGTGGCCGGGATGGCTTGGGGTGGCTGCCAACATCTGACGTGGCTCGTTGCCTGCTGGCGCGGCTGGGGGATGCCTGCTGCGGTTGTGCGGGTCCGCTGACGCGTGCTGCTTACCTGATGAGTTGCCCGGGTCGTGGGGTGATCGGCGTGTCTGGGCTGGACCTCTCTGCGCAACCCGCTACCTGGTGGTTACTGGGCCGCGAAATGCTTCTGACGGGTCAGGCTGCG
>DASXMU010000463.1:0-20860 GCA_036495485.1 Streptosporangiaceae bacterium | reverse complement strand
GGAACACCGCGGCCCGCAGCTGTGGCAGCGTGGCCTTGATGCCGTTGGCCTTCAGGGAGCGGGCGCAGGCGTCGATGCGGGCGTCGGCGGCCAGCGCCGCGGCCGGCGGCACGTCGCGGCCGGCCAGTCCGGCGGTGCCGGCGTCGTCGAGGGCGGCGGTCAGCACCGGGCCCGGCTCCAGTTCGTTCAGGACCGAGCCGGAGGCGAACCCGGGCCCGCCGGGACCGGCCGCGTCGTGCGCGACGATGCCGCACGGCAGCACCTCCAGCCGCTCCCCGCCGCCGGCTGCCCGGCCCTGATCGCCGGCGCTGCCGGCCGTCTGCCCGGGGCCGTCCGCGCTGGGTGGGGCCGGCTCGGTCCAGCGCGGGCCGGGGGCGGTGGCGGGGCGGTCGCCGGTGAGCCAGGCCGGGTCGGCGGGCCAGGGGTCAGCCTCGTCGGGCGGCAGGTCGTCAGCACCGGCCAGCTGCCAGTCCTCGGGCGGGAGCTGCATCCAGCCGGCGGCGATCTCCGCGGCCAGGATCGCCTGCTGGCGGGCCATCTCATCGGCGGTGAAGGGCGGGGCTTCGGGTGTCACGGAGGTCACCTCCCGGCAGTCGGGCGGATCGGGGCCGCATGTTCGATTATGTCTTCGAGTAAGATACCATCACCGGCCGACAGTTTCCCGAACAAGCGAGCGACACGCCGGCGAAGAACCGGGGAATTGCTGAGGTCACCCTCTGTTGCCCGCCAGCCTCGGCGGATCGCGTCCGGCCCGTCATCCCATCGGCCAGCCGTCGGCCGGTGACTCGACGGCATCAATCGGCAAGGCTGCGGCTGGCAAGCGCCCGGCGCGTGATTTCCGGGCAATTCCGCTGGCGTGCGGTGGGCGGTGGTGGTGAGATGCCCTATGCGGGGCGTGAGTCAGCCACGTGGCGGGGTCACGACAGGGCGGCCGTCGGCGAGACCTAAAACCGCCGATCGCTGATGTGACTGCATTGCGCATGAATTGCCGTATGCTGTCACATATGCCTACGGCGCAGACCGCGCCGAGTGCAGGAAACGCCGAGGGCGCCGGGGTAACCAGAGGCGGCGCGACACGCGCCAGGGTTCCCCGATAGCGGCGGTGGACGCATGGACGGAGCGGTGCAGTGACGGTATCGGATCAGAGCGCGGTGACACCGGATTCGGCCGGTCCGGGTCCTGCGAGACAGAGCGCACCGGGGCAGAGCGCACCGAGACAGAGCGCAGCGGGGCAGGGCGAAACGGGACAGGACGCCGCCGGGGGGCTGGTCATCCCGGACGGCGGCTTCTGGCCAGCGCCGGTGATCACGCAGCCGAACATCTACCCGATGGAGTGGCGGGTCGAGACCCAGAAGCTCGCCGACATCTACCAGAAGTCCAAGCGGATGGCCTGGAACCCGGCCGACCTGCCCTGGGACGAGCTGCGCGCCGATGATTTCACCACCGAGCAGCGGCTCGGGATCATGTACTGGTTCTCGGTGCTGGCCAACTTCGACGCCTCCGGGCCCGCCGTCTTCGCCCGGGCCACCATCCACGCGTTCGAGCAGCACGAGGAAGACCCGGTCCGCAAGTGCTTCTTCTCGATCACCAGGGACGAGATGAACCACGAGGAGTGCTGCCAGCGGACGATCGCCGCCCTCTGGCCGGGCGGGCCGCTCGACTGGCAGCCGGGCACCGACCTGGAAAAGGCCGCGCACAACAACATCAGCTGGCTGTACCACAACGGCGGCCGCTACTGGACCGGCTACAACAAGGCGGTCGGCAAGTACTCGCTGCCCGTCCTGTTCACCAGCTTCATGATGGGCGAGATGGCGGCGTCCACGCTGTTCCGCGGGATGGCATCGGGCACCAAGCACCCGGTGTTCGCCGGGATGTTCTCCAAGATCGGCCGGGATGAGTCCCGGCACCTGCAGATTTGCATGACGATCCTGGAAAATGAGTGGCCGGGGCTGACCGACGATACCAAGAGCCTGATCACCAGGCAGCTTCGGGCCGGGTTCATCTTCCTTTCCATGATTTTGTGGGAGCCGCCGCCTGGCTTCTGGGACCTGCCACCCTATTTTCTGCACAATCACCGGGTCCTGATGAATCATGCCAGGGACGCCGGGCTTGGCGTGCTGTCCTACGAGGAGCAGGCGGAGAACTGGCGGGTCGCCATAGCCCGGGTCCGGGCGATCGTGACCCGGTGGGGCATCGAGTTCCCGGCGATTCCCGAGCTTGACATCGAGGGCGTGGACGTGGCCGACGACATCGATCCGGAAGACATCATCCCGGTCTTCTAGAGCGCGGCACCGCAGTACCCCCGGCTGACTGGCCGGGGGTGCTGTGGCATGCGCCGGCCCCGCTGGCATGCGCCGGCCCCGCTGGCGTGCGCCGCCCCCGCTGGCGTGCGCCGGCCGTTCTGGCGTGTCCCGGCCGCCCCCGCTGGCGTGTCCCGGCCCGCGCTGACGTCTCCCAGCCGCGCCGGCTTGACGGCGGCGGCCGATAGCTGTATTCATGTCTTATGACTATAGATAAAGGGGTCAGCGGGGCGCGTGGCAAGACGGGGGCGTCGTCGCCGATTGAGTTCCGGCTTGACCCCAGCTCTGGCGTGCCGACCTACCTGCAGCTCGTGCAGCAGGTCGAGCACGCGCTGCGGCTGGGTTACCTCACGCCGGGCGATCAGTTGCCAAAGGTCAGGGACGTGGTCGCCTCGCTGACCATCAACCCGAACACGGTGCTGAAGGCTTACAAGGAGCTGGAGACCAAGGGGCTGGCGGCCGGGCGGCCCGGTCAGGGCACGTTCATCCAGGCCACCCTGAGCCAGGTCGCGCTGCCCGAACTGGCCGTGCTGCGCCGCACCCTGCTCGGCTGGCTCGCGTCCGCCGACACGACGGGGCTGGACGAGGACGGGATCGTGGCCCTGTTCACCAGCGTTTTGCGGGATTTCTATGAGCGCCGCCGCGGCGGTCATCGCGGCGGCCAGCGTGAGACGAATACCGGATCGGAGGGCGTCGCATGAACGTCATCGAAACTAACGGCCTGGGCAAAAGCTACCGGCACATCTGGGCACTGCACGAGTGCACGCTTGCGATCCCCGGTGGGCACCTGGCCGCGCTGGTCGGGCCGAACGGTGCGGGCAAGTCAACCCTGATGAACATGGCGGCCGGCCTGACCGTCCCGACCGCCGGGGCCGTCACCGTGCTCGGCGGCCAGCCTGCCGGGTCGCCGGCCGCGCTGGACGGGATCGCGTTCGTCGCGCAGGACTCACCCGTGTACAAGAACCTGTCCGCCGGGGACATGCTGCACCTCACCAGGAACCTGAACCGCCGCTTCGAACAGCGATATGCGCAGGACCGGCTAGCCGAGCTCGGCATCCCATTGAAAAAGAAAGCAGGCAAGCTGTCCGGTGGCCAGCAGGCACAGCTCGCCCTGACCCTGGCGCTGGCACGGCGGCCACGGCTGCTCATCCTGGACGAGCCACTGGCCGCGCTTGACCCGCTGGCCCGGCAGGACTTCCTGGCCACGGTCATGACGGCGATGGCCGACGATGGCGTGTCGGTGCTGCTGTCCTCACACGCCCTCGCCGACCTGGAGCGGGTGGCCGACTACCTCGTCGTGCTGTCCGGCGGCGCGGTACGGGTGGACGGCGAGGTCGATGACCTGCTGGCCAGCCACCGCGTGCTGACCGGTCCCGCCGGGACGGGCCAGCACGTGGAGCACCTGTCCGTCGTTCAGGCCAAGCGCGCCGGAGCCCAGGCTCACCTGCTGGTCAGGATCAGCGGGCCGGCCGATCCGGTGCCGCCCGGCTGGGAGGCCCACCCGGTCAGCCTGGAAGAGCTCACGCTGGCGTATCTGCGCGCCCCAGGCAGCACGGAACCGCCCGGCCCTCCATCCGTTCAGAACGCCGAGCCAACGGAGATGGCACGATGACCGTTCTCACCCTTCCCGCGCAGCCGCATCAGGGCACCATGCCGCGGCAGGTGCCGTGGCGGCGGATGGCCTGGGTCACCTGGCGCCAGCACCGGGCCACGCTGATCAGCGTGCCCGCGGTGCTCGGCGCGATATCCGTGTTCCTGCTGATCGCGGGCCTGAAGATCCACCACGACTACGCGACCCTGACCGCCTGCCACCCGGCCAGCTCGAACACCTGCGGGACCCTGAACACTAATTTCAACCGGGTCGACTGGACGATAGGCAATACCGTCAGCATCTTGCTGCACCTCGTGCCGGCCCTGATCGGGGCGTTCGCGGGTGCCCCGGTGCTGGCCAGGGAGCTGGAGACCGGCACCTTCCGGTACGCCTGGACGCAGGGCTTCGGCCGGGAACGGTGGGCGATCGCCAAGCTCACGCTGCTCGCCATCGCGGTCACCGCCGTGGCCGCGGCGTTCAGCCTGGTGTTCACCTGGTTCTTCCAGCCGTTCCTTCCCCAAGAGGACCAGAGCGTGTACACGAACACGGTGTTCGACCTGCGCGTGGTCTCGTTCGCCGGCTGGACGCTGGCCGCCTTCGCGATTGGCGTGTTCTTCGGCATGCTCCTCCGCCGGATCGTCCCGGCCATGGCCGCCACCCTGGGCGTCTACCTTGGGCTCGCCCTCGCGGCCTGGGGGGTGCGCGCGCACTACCCGCTGGCAGTGGTCACCAGCAACCCCAGCATCGGCGGCATCGGCCCCTTCAGCGTCAACGACCCGCTGGTGGTGAGCACCTGGTACACCGGGCCAGGCGGCAAGCCGGCCAGCCAATCCGTGGTCAGCCAGATCTCCTCGATACTCCACAACGGCCAGAACCCGAGGGCGTCGCTGACACAGATCATTGCGCAGCACGACCTCACGCAGTGGACGCGCTACATCCCGGTCAGCCGGTTCTGGCCCATGCAGTTGTTCGAGGGCGGCTGGCTGCTCGTGCTCGCGGTGCTGGTCATGGCCGCGACCGTCTGGCTGGTCCGCCATCGGGCAGCCTGAACCGCTAAAGATCAACTCCAAAAAGTGATCAACTAGTAACGCATCGTGAGCAGCTGCCGATAACCGATCAGACGCGGCTGACGTGAGTACCCCCGAGCTCATGCAGCCGCGTCTGCATGCCTGTGGTCCGTCACGCGTCTGGGACCGGACTGGACCCGGGTTTGAACTCGGGCCGGGCGCCGGTTGTGAACTCGGGCCGGGCAACGGCCGTGCGCGAAGCAGCAACGAACAGCCGGGTGAGCGGCCTGTCCGCTACCGCTGTGGCTGCTGAGCCCGGTAGCGTTTGGTTCATGAGCAAGATTCAGGCCCCCGACGCCCCGTTCGGCCGGATGCTGACCGCGATGGTCACCCCGATGACGGCCGGCGGCGCGGTTGACTACGACGGCGCGGCCCGGCTGGCCACCTATCTCGTGGACGAGCAGCGCAACGACGGCCTGGTGATCAGCGGCACCACCGGTGAGTCGCCGACCACCTCGGACGCGGAGAAGGACCGCCTGCTGCGATCGGTGATCGACGCGGTCGGAGACAGAGCCTCCGTCGTGGCCGGGGTCGGCACGAACGACACGGCCCACACGATCGAGCTGGCGAAGGCCGCCGAACGAGCCGGCGCCGACGGGCTGCTGGTCGTGACGCCCTACTACAACAAGCCACCACAGAGCGGGCTGTACGCGCACTTCACCGCCGTCGCGGACGCCACCGGCCTGCCGGTCCTGCTGTATGACATACCGGGCCGCACCGGGACGCCGATCAAGACCGAGACCCTGCTGCGGCTGGCCGAGCACCCCCGGATCGCCGGCGTCAAGGACGCCAAGGACGACCCATCGGCCACCTCGAAGGTGCTGATGGCGCGGCCCGGCCTCGTCTACTACTGCGGTACCGACATGCTGAACCTGCCCTGGCTGTCCCTCGGCGCCGCAGGCTTCGTGAGCGTGGTCGGGCATGTGGTGGGGCACCGGCTGCACGACATGATCGACGCGTACGCGGCCGGCGACGTGAAGCAGGCCCGCGCGATCCACTACGAGGTGCTGCCGGTGTACACCGGGCTGTTCCGAAACCAGGGCGTCATCTTGACCAAGGCGGCGCTGCGGATGCTCGGCCTGCCCGGCGGGCCGGTCCGTGCCCCGCTCGCCGACGCCACCCCGGAGGAGGCCGAACTGCTGCGGACCGATCTGGCCGCGGGCGGCGTGAAGCTGCCGGGGCTGGCCGAGTGAGCGGCCCCGGAAAGACGCCGCCGCGCCACACGAGGCAGGGCGCCTGGTGAGTCATCCGCATCCCGAGCTCGCCACTCCGGAACCCCTGGCCCGGCACGGCCTGCGCATCGTCGGCCTCGGCGGTCTCGGCGAGATCGGCCGCAACATGACCGTGTTCGAGCACGCGGGCCGGCTGCTGATCGTCGACTGCGGCGTGCTGTTTCCCGAGCCCGACCAGCCGGGCGTGGACCTGATCCTGCCCGACTTCGGCTACCTGGACGACCGGCTTGACGAGGTCGAGGCCGTCGTTCTCACGCACGCCCACGAGGACCACATCGGCGGCGTGCCCTACCTGCTGCGCAGGCGGGCGGACATCCCGCTGATCGGCTCGCGGCTGACCCTCGGGATGATCCGCAGCAAGCTCACCGAGCACAAGGTGACGCCGGTCACCATCGAGGTGACCGAGGGCACCCGCCAGCCGCTCGGGGTCTTCGACTGCGAGTTCTTCGCGGTGAACCACTCCATCCCGGACGCTCTCGCCGTGGCCATCCGTACCCAGGCCGGCGTCGTGCTGCACACCGGCGACTTCAAGATGGACCAGCTCCCGCTGGATGGCAGGCTGACCGACCTCGGCGGGTTCGCCCGGCTCGGCAGCGAGGGCGTGGACCTGCTGATGTCCGACTCCACCAACGCCGAAGTGCCGGGGATCGTGACCGCCGAGCGGGAGATCGCTCCGGTGCTCAGCGACGTCTTCGCGGACGCCCGCCAGCGGATCATCGTCGCCTGCTTCTCCAGCCACGTGCACCGGGTGCAGCAGGTCCTGGACACGGCGGTGGCGCACCGCCGGAAGGTGGCCTTCGTCGGCCGTTCCATGGTCAGGAACATGGGCGTGGCCCGGGATCTGGGGTACCTGCGGGTGCCCGGCGAGCTGGTGGTCGACCTCAAAGAGGCCGAGCAGCTGCCGCCGGACAAGGTAGTGCTGATCTCCACCGGATCGCAGGGCGAGCCGATGTCCGCGCTGTCCAGGATGGCCGGCCGGGACCACCAGATCCGGGTGACCGAGGGCGACACGGTGATCCTGGCCTCCTCGCTGATCCCCGGCAACGAGACCGCGGTGTACCGGGTGATCAACGGGCTGACCCGGCTGGGCGCCCGGGTGGTGCACAAGGGCAACGCGCTGGTGCACGTGTCCGGGCACGCGTCCGCGGGTGAGCTGCTGTACGTGCTCAACCTGGTGCGGCCGAGCAACTTCATGCCGGTGCACGGCGAATGGCGGCACCTGCGCGCGCACGCACGGCTGGCCGCGCTCACCGGCGTGCCTGAGGACAATATCGTGATCGCCGAGGACGGCGTCGTGGTCGACCTGGTGGACGGCCAGGCCACGATCGCCGGATCGGTCCCGTGCGGCTACGTGTACGTGGACGGGCTGTCGGTCGGCGAGGTGACCGAGGCCTCGCTGAAGGACCGGCGGATCCTCGGCGAGGAAGGCTTCGTGTCCGTGGTCATCGCGGTGGACTCGACCAGCGGCAAGCTGGTGGCGGGCCCCGAGATCCACGCCCGCGGCTCCGGCATCGACGACGCGGCGTTCGGTGCGGTGCGGCCCCGGATCGAGGAGGCGCTGGTGTACGCGGCGGCCGAGGGGATCAGCGACGCCCATCAGCTCAGCCAGATGGTCAGGCGGGTGGTCGGCCGCTGGGTGAACGAGAACTACCGCCGCCGCCCGATGATCATCCCGGTGCTCGTCGAGGTATAACTACGCGCCCCGGAGGGGAATGTCCGCGTCCCCTCCGGGTAGGCGGTACTGTCGCTAGGGTCGGCGCGTTTAGCCAGCGACGGTGATTCGTGGGCAGGCACTTTGACGGCCGGGGAGAGGGAGCCAGTTCCGTGACGTTCGCCCGCAACCTCATCGAGCAAGTCAGGCACCTCTGGCACGAGGTGGCCAAGTTCGGCGTCGTCGGTGCCGTGGGCTTCGTGGTGACCGAGGTCGGCTTCAACCTCATGCACTTCGACGCCGGGCTGGGCCTGTTCACATCGAACGCCCTGGCCACGGCGGTCGCCGCGATCGTCACCTTCGCGGGGAACAAGTACTGGACGTTCCGCCACCGGGCCGGTCACGGCACCCGCAGGGAAACGATCATCTTCATCCTGCTGAACGGTGTCGGCGCGCTGATCCAGTACGCCTGCGTCTGGACCGCCAAGAACGGCTTCGACACAACCGACAAGTACCTGCTCAACGTCGCGTTCCTCATCGGCATCGGGCTGGGCACGCTGTTCCGGTTCTGGTCCTACCGCAAGTGGGTCTGGAACAAGCTGGCGGACGAGCCGCCAGCCGAGCCCAGCACCCGCAGCGACCTGGTCGGCCGCCGCTAGCGCCTTATCCCGAGGCTGGGCCGTCCCCGTCCTCCCGCAGCCGGAAGCGCTGCAGCTTCCCCGTGTTGGTGCGCGGCAGCGACGGCAGGAAGGCGATCGTCCGCGGGTACTTGTAGGGCGCTATCTGCTGCTTCACGAACTCCTGCAGCTCTGCCGCCGTGGCATCGGTGGCCGCGGCGCCCTGCCGCAGGACCACGTAAGCCTTGACGATCTGCCCCCTTACCTCGTCCGGCACCCCCACGACCCCGCATTCGGTCACGTCGGGATGGAGCAGCAGCGCCTCCTCGATCTCCGGCCCGGCAATGTTGTAGCCAGCCGAGATGATCATGTCGTCGGACCGGGCCTGGTACCAGAAGTAGCCCTGGGCGTCGCGCAGGTAGGTGTCGCCGGTGATGTTCCAGCCGTCGCTGACGTAGCTGCGCTGCCGGCCGTCGGCCAGGTAGCGGCAGCCGGTCGGGCCCTTGACCGCCAGCCGGCCGGGAGTCCCGTCCGGCACCGGCTTGCCCTCGGCGTCGAGCACCGTGGCCACGTAACCCGGCACCACCTTGCCGGTGGCGCCAGGCACGATCTCGTCACCAGCGGACGAGATGAACACGTGCAGCATCTCCGTGCTGCCGATGCCATCTACGATCCGCACCCCGGTCGCCTGGTAGAACGCCTGCCAGGTGCTGGCCGGCAGGTGCTCGCCCGCCGAGACCGCCAGCCGCAGGCCGCGCAGTTGCGCCGCCAGGCCCGACGCGATCATCGCCCGGTAGCCAGTGGGCGCGGTGGCGCAGACCGTGACCCCGCGCGCGGCGATCTGCCCGGCCAGCTCCTCCGGAGTCGCCTTCTCGAGCAGCAGCGTCGAGGCACCCGCCCGCAGCGGGAAGACGAGCTGGCAGCCGAGGCCGTAGGTGAAGGCCAGCGGTGGCGTGCCGATGAACACGTCGTCCGGCACCGGCTTCAGCACCCGGGCGGAGAACGTGTCGGCGATGGCCAGCACATCGCGGTGGAAGTGCATGGTCGCCTTGGGCCTGCCGGTCGTTCCCGAGGTGAAGGCGATCATGGCTACGTCGTCGGCCGCCGTCGCGATGGCGGTGTAGTCGCCGGGCTTCGCCGAGGCGAGCTCGATCAGGTCGCCGGGCTGGGCGGAGCCGTACTTCACGATCTCCAGGCCCGGAATCGCGGCGTTCTCCAGGTCCCAGGTGAACCGGTGGTCGCACAGCGCCAGCACCGGCTCGGCGATCTCGCCGATCGTGGCCAGCTCCCCGGTGCGCAGCAGCGGCATGGTGGTGACGGCAACAGCGCCGACCTTGATCACACCGGCCCAGCAGGCGGCCAGCCACGGGTTGTTCGGCCCGCGCAGCAGCACCCGGTTCCCCGGCACTACGCCATAGTCCCCGGTCAGCACGTGCGCGATCCGGTTGACCACGCCGAGCAGGTCGCCGTAGGTCCAGTCGCCCGTCGGCGACAGCAGGCACGGCCGGTCCGCGCCGTACCGCTTGATCGTCGCGTCGATCAGCTCGTCGGCGCAGTTCAGCCGGCCGGTGCAGGTCAGCTCGGGCAGCGTGAACACGAACTCCGGCCACAGCTCGGCCGACGGGAGGTTATCCCGGCAGAATGTGTCCACGTGCGCGGTCGGCGACAGCTCCATGACCTGACCCTTCCCGCCCGCTGTGCCACCTGGCCGGCTCCCGGAGCTACCTCGTGAGCTCTCCGGGCCCGTCAGCGGGACCGTACCCTCAGTATTCCGCAGGCCATAGCCCACTGGCCTGCGTCGCCGCACAAATTCACAGGCATCTGGGCCCGCCGGCCGGATATCGTCCCGGCATGGCCATCGCGCGTTTCAAGGATTTGTGCCTGGACACCACGGACACGGCCCTGCCGGGCGCGTTCTGGGCGGAGGTGCTCGGCCTCACCTGGGTACCCGAGGCTGATGAGGAACGCCTGGAAGGCCCGACAGAGATCGGCTGGCTCGTGCTGGCCGACCCGGAGGGCAACGAGTTCTGCGCTTTCGTCGAGCCGCCCGCCACCGGCGGGTAGACACCCCTCGTGGAGCCACCCGGCGGTCCGGGGCCCAGAGCCCTGATCGTGACGATCTACGGCCTGTACGCGCGCGAGCACGGCGGCTGGTTCAGCGTCGGCTCGCTGATCAGGCTGATGGCCGGGCTCGGCGCCGACGAGCCCGCCGTGCGCTCCGCCATCTCCAGGCTCAAGCGGCGCGGGATCCTGGACCAGCAGCGCCGCGCCGGCCTGGCCGGGTACGGGCTGTCCCCGGCGGGCCTGCGCACCCTCGCCGAGGGCGATCGCCGCATCTTCGGCCGGTCCAGGGCGAGTCTCTCCGATGGCTGGGTGCTTGCGGTGTTCAGCGTGCCGGAGTCGCAGCGCAAGCAGCGGCACGCGCTGCGGTCCCGGCTGACCTGGCTCGGCTTCGGCACGGTATCGGCGGGGGTCTGGATCGCGCCGGGCCACCTGGCCGGTGAGACCGCCGAGGTGCTGGAGCACAGCGGCCTGTCCGGCTACGTGAGCCTCTTCCGCGCGGACTACCTGGCCTTCGGCGACGTCGCCCGGCAGGTCGGCCAGTGGTGGGACCTGGACCGCCTGCAAGGCATGTACCAGGAGTTCCGCGACGCGTACATCCCCCTGACCGGGGCGCGCACCCAGAATGACGCCGCCGCGTTCGCCGGGTACGTGAAGATGCTCACCGACTGGCGCCGGCTCCCGTTCCTCGACCCCGGCCTGCCCGCCGAACTGCTGCCCGCCCACTGGCAGGGCAGCGCCGCAGCCGACCTGTTCGCCCAGCTCCGCACCCTGCTGGACGCCCCCGCCCGCCGCCACGTGCGCGCCGTCGTGGCTGAATCCCGCAGCTAGTCTCCGGTCCCGCGAGTGGCCCCGGCGCCGGTGGGGTGAAATTTCTTTTTCATATATGCAACGGAAATGATGCTGAACTGGGCGATTGCGGTCACCGGAACGGTCGCCGGCCAGGCAGAACCCACATATCACGGGACGACCGCATACCCCTGGAGTTCGATCAGGGCCCGGGTGTCCCAGAGGCGGCTGACGCCGACCGCCGCCATGGCCGGGTAGTGCCGTCCGGCGAGCCGCCGCCAGACCTCCCCGATCTCGTGGGCGTGAGCCCGGTAGTCTCCGAGGTCCACGGCGTAGATCGTCAGGCTGGCCAGGTGCCCGGGCTCGCCGCCCGCCGCCCGCAGCGCCACGAGCAGGTTGCCCAGCGCCCGCTCGAACTGCCCGGTCACGGTCGTTCCCACGACCTGCCCGCCGGCGTCCAGCGCCGTCTGCCCGGCCAGGAACACCAGCGTGCCCCCGGTCGCCACCACCGCGTGCGAGAACCCCGACGGCCTGGCCAGTTCCTCCGGGTTCACCCGCTCAATGCTCACGTTTCCTCCCACGGCCTGCGAACCTTCATGATCACACGTGGCACGATGGGAGCGGGTGAGCGGGAACGGCCAGGGCGTCGTGTACGCCTTCCGTGGCGGCGCCGATGGGAGAACCCGTTCGCGACGCTGACCGTGGACAGCACGACCGGCGTGATCTACGGCAGCACGCAGTACGGCGGCAGCAGCGGCGGAACTTCGGCTACAGCACGGTCTTCTCGCTGACGGCGGCCCGCGTCCCGATCACGCGGATGGGCGCCAGCGCTGGTGCCGTGTGCCCGTCGCGCCGCGTGCGATGAGCTCCAGCCGGGGGCGGGGCCCGTCGGTCCGTCCCGTCTGGGGCCGGCGGTTGCCGGCCGCCCAGGGCTGCGGCCAGGTCACGCCGGGCCCGGTGTAGGACTGCTCGGCCGCGGCGTGCAGCGTCCAGTTCGGGTCGTACAGGTGGGCGCGGCCGATCGCGCACAGGTCGGCCCGCCCGGCCAGGATGAGCGAGTTCACGTCGTCGAACGAGGAGATGACGCCCACGGCGATGGTGGCGATGCCCACCTGGTTGCGGATCGCGTCCGCGAACGGCGCCTGGTAGGAACGGCCGAAGGCCGGCGCCTCATCGGGCGTCACCTGGCCGGTGGACACGTCGATGGCGTCGGCGCCGGCCTGCTGGAAGGCGCGGGCGATCTGGATCGCGTCCGCCCCGGTGATCCCGCCCGGATGCCAGTCCGTGGCCGAGATCCGCACGGTCATCGGCTTTTCGGCCGGCCAGGCCGCGCGCATCGCCGCGAACACCTCCAGCGGGTAGCGCAGCCGCCCGGCCAGCGACCCGCCATAGCCGTCGGACCGCTGGTTGGCCAGTGGCGAGATGAACGACGACAGCAGGTAGCCGTGCGCGCAGTGCAGCTCGGCCAGGTCGAAGCCGCATCGGTCCGCCGCCACCGTGGCGGCCACGAACTGCTCCCTGATGGCCGCCATGTCGCCGGTGGTCAGCTCGGCCGGAACCTGGCTGACCCCCGGCAGGTAGGGCAGCGGCGACGGCGCGCACAGCGGCCAGTTGCCCGATTCCAGCGGCTGGTCGATGCCCTCCCACATCAGCTTCGTCGAGCCCTTGCGGCCGGAGTGCCCGAGCTGGAGCCCGATCCCGGCCGCCGACTGGGTGTGCACGAAGTCCACGATGCGCCGCCAGGCGCTCTCCTGCTCGGGGGTATAGAGACCGGTGCAGCCGGGCGAGATCCGCCCCTCCGGCGACACGCACACCATCTCCGTCATCACCAGGCCCGCCCCGCCGAGCGCCTTGCCGCCCAGGTGCACCAGGTGGAAGTCGGTGGGCACCCCGTCTTCGGCCGCGTACATGTCCATCGCGCTGACGACCACGCGGTTGGCCAGTTCGAGGCCGCGCAGCCGCAGCGGCTGGAACATCGGCGGCGCTGTACTCTCTTGGCCGGAAACACGCCCTACGGCTGTACCTTCTTGGCCGGAAACATGCCCTACGGCACTTTCCTGGCCGGAGACACACCCTACGGCTGTACTTTCCTGGCCGGAAACATGCCCTACGGCCATGCCCCGCCGCTTCTCGTGCCTGGCGAACCAGGTGTCCATCCGGGCCGCGAACTCAGGGTCGCGCAGCCGCAGGTTGCCGTGGGTGACCCGGCGGCTGCGGGTGATGATGTTGAACGCGAACTGCTCGGGCTCCTGGTGGATGTACTGGCCCAGGTTCTCGAACCATTCCAGGCTCGCCTGGGCGGCCCGCTGCACCGAGGCGACCACCGGCCGGCGCTCGGCCTCGTAGGCGGCTAGCGCGCCGTCCACGGACGGCTGCTCGTGCAGGCAGGCGGCCAGCGCCAGCGCGTCCTCCATGGCCAGCTTGGTCCCCGACCCGATCGAGAAGTGCGCTGTATGGGCGGCGTCGCCGAGCAGGATCACGTTGCCGTGCCGCCAGCTACCGCAGCGCAGCGTGCCGAAGCTGATCCACCTGGAGTTGTTGGCGTGCACCGCGTGGCCGTCCAGGACCTTGGCGAACATCTCCCTGATCCGCTCGATCGACGGCTCGTCCGACGCCCCCGGCGGCAGCCCGCGCGCGGCGGCGGCCGCGGCCAGCTCACCGAACCCGGCCGCGTTCCACACGTCCTCGTGCATCTCGGCGATGAACGTGCTGCCGGTCGCGTCGTAGGGGTAGCCGTGGATCTGCATCACGCCGTAGGGCGTCTGCTCGATGTAGAACTTGAAGGCGTCGAAGACCAGGTCGGTGCCGAGCCACATGTACTTGCAGCGCCGGGTCTCGAAGTCAGGCTGGAACGCTTCCGCCAGCCCGGCGCGGATCGCGGAGCTGGCCCCGTCGGCCGCGATCACCAGGTCGTAGCCGGTGGCCAGCTCGCCGATGGGCGGCGCCTCGGTGCGGAAGTGCAGCGTGACGCCGAGGTCGAGGCAGCGCCGCTGCAGGATGCCGAGCAGCCGCCGCCTGCTCATCGCCGCGAAGCCGTGCCCGCCGCTGGTGATCGTCTCACCGCGGAAGTGCACGTCGATGTCGTCCCAGCGGGCGAACTCGCGCTCCATCGCCCGGTAGATGGCGGGGTCGGCGGTCTCGATGCCGCCCAGCGTCTCGTCGGAGAACACGACGCCGAAGCCGAACGTGTCATCCGGCGCGTTGCGCTCCCAGATGGTTATCTCGTGCCCGGGACCGAGCTGCCTGGAACCGAGCTGTCTGATGAGGGCGGCGAAGTAGAGCCCGCCAGGCCCGCCGCCCGCGATCGCGATCCGCACGCCGCCTCCTGTCGCTCTCCGTTCCGACGGTATGTCGATAATCTGACGACCGTCAAGACAGCGGTATATTGTGCCCGTTTTGCTACCGGCGTAGGCGCGCCTTCGCGGCCCACGCCCGGTTGCTCGCTACGGTGAGATCATGGCCACTCGTGCGCCCAGGAGCACGCAGACCGCTAACCGTTCCGGCGGCGGCAAGGCCGGGTCCGCGCCCCGGGGGCGTCAGCTTGCCAACGGCCGCTCACCTGCCAAGGGTGCCGCGTCGAAGCGCTCCGGTTCTGCGGCCAAGGGTGGCAAGGGCGGCAAAGGCAAGGGCCGCCAGGCCACGAGCAAGCGCAACGCGCCGCCGTCGGTCTCGGCGCATCCGGTTCTCATCCTGCTGGGCTGGGCCGCCAGCGCGGTGGCCGGGCTGTGGATGCTGATCGCGCACGGTGCCGGGGCGATGGCCCGCGGCATCGGCCGCAGCGCACGCGATCTCGACCCGGCGCACCGCAGGGACGGGATCGGCCTGACCGCGATCGGCGTCGCGATCATCACGGCAGCCACCACCTGGTGGTCGATGGACAACGTGGCCGGCCGGCTGATGAACGCGTTCCTGCGTGGCGCGTTCGGATCGGTCGCCTGGGCGATCCCGATCCTGCTGGGCCTGCTCGGCTGGCGGTTCCTGCGCCACCCCGACCGCAACGCCGAAACCGGCCGGATGGTCATCGGCTGGGCGGCGCTGATCATCGGGGCTGTCGGCCTGGTGCACATCGCCAACGGCACCCCGCAGCCCACCGACGGCTCCACCGCGATGCGGCACGCCGGCGGGCTGATCGGGTTCTTCGCGTCGGCGCCGCTGGTCGCCGGGCTGACCTCCTGGGTGGCCGCCCCGCTGCTCGCCCTGGTGGCCGGCTTCGGCGTGCTGGTGATCACCGCGACCCCGCTGCACACGCTCCCCGGCCGTCTCACCGAGCTGCGGCGAGGTGGCGGTCCTGACGATGGGGAGAAAACCCAGGCTTCCGAACGGACGTCAGCCGGCCGCGTGGTCCGGCTCGGCAGGCGCCAGCAGGCCATCGAGGCGGGCGAGCACGACCAGCCCTATGACAGCCCGCTTCTGGGCGGCCGTGGCAGCCGGGCCAGACAGGGTAAGGCGGGGGCCGCCGCCGAGGGGTCCGATTCCATCGGTCCCGGGCCCGGCGGCATCGTCCCCAGCGACTCGGTGCCAGCCACGGCGAAGCGGGGTTCCCGTGGGGGTGCGGCAGCCGGTGATGAAGGGCTGCTTGAGGCGCTGGGCTTCGGCCCGTCGCCGGGTGACCCGGCCGAGGCTGCGGGGGAGAGGGCGCAGCCCGCCAAGGCGCCGGCCGCTGCCGCGCCCGTCGAGCATGACCGGCTGCGCCGTGCGCCCGAGCAGCTCATGCTGACCGGGGCGACCGATGCCAGCTACACGCTGCCGCCGGCCGCGCTGCTGCGGCCTGGCTCGGCGCCCAAGGCGCGCACCAGAGCCAACGACTTCATGGTCGATGCGCTGACCGGGGTGATGGAGCAGTTCGACGTGGACGCTCAGGTGACCGGGTTCACCCGGGGGCCGACGGTGACCAGGTATGAGATCGAGCTGGCCCCAGCGGTCAAGGTGGAGCGGGTCACCGCGCTGTCGAAGAACATCGCCTACGCGGTGAAGAGCGCGGACGTGCGGATCCTTTCCCCGATCCCGGGCAAGTCCGCGATCGGGGTGGAGATCCCCAACACCGACCGCGAAGTGGTCAGCCTGGGCGACGTGCTGCGCTCGCCGGTGGCGGTGTCCGACCACCATCCGATGGTGGTCGGGCTGGGCAAGGACGTCGAGGGCCACACAGTGGTGGCCAACCTCGCGAAGATGCCACACATTCTGATCGCCGGCGCGACCGGCGCGGGCAAGGCGCTTGCCCTCGACACGCCAATCCCTACCCCCCGTGGCTGGACGACCATGGGGGATATCCAGGTGGGCGACGAGGTCTTCGACGAGCAAGGCTGCTCATCATCGGTGATCGCCGCTACCCCGGTCATGCATGGCCGACCGTGCTACGAGGTCGAGTTTTCCGATGGCACCGTCATCGTGGCAGACGCCGGGCATCTCTGGCAGACCAGCACGGCGATGGGACGTCAACAGCGAGCGCGGCCGCCACGGGGTGCCCCATACTGGCCACCGGCCGATCTCGCACGTCTTGCTGAGCTGGCAGCCAAGGTCCTGAGTGAACCGGACCGGCTCACCGGAACGGCTGAGGTCGTGGCTGATGCTGGCGCGCAGTTCCGCAACATCATCTACCGGGTGATTAAAGATCTCCCCAAGGAAGGCCGCATCATCCGGCCAACCTACCGCCGGGGCGGGCGTGAGGTTGGCTTCTGGGCGCCGGCATATTCCCGGCATCTGCTCTATAAGGTGCTTATGGAACGTGTCAGTGCTCCTGCTGGTAGCGGTCACATTCGCCAAGCTGACGCTGAGCCTGTCACAACGAAGCAGATCGCCGCGTCGCTTCGCGACTGGGGACGTGTCAACCATTCGGTCCTGTTGTGTGGACCGCTGCGATACCCGGAGCGGGAGCTGCCCATCGCCCCATACACGTTCGGCTGCTGGCTGGGCGACGGAAGTTCCGAAGGACCCCGCATTACCAGTGCGGACGAGGAGATCATCGATTCGATCCGTGGTGACGGATACACGGTTACCAAGCACGGCGCCCCGCTCAACTACGGGATCAGTGAGCGGTCAGCGGAGCCGGACCGGCGGCAATCGAACGGTATTAAGGTCAGCTTGCGTAAGCTTGGTGTGCTTGGCGCCAAGCACATTCCGGAGATATATCTGCGGGCGTCGGTCTCACAGCGCCGGGCCTTGCTAGCGGGCTTGCTTGACACGGATGGTTACTGCAGCGCTCGGGGTGCGGTTGAGTTCGCGGTCACCAACAAACGACTCGCCCACGAGGCACTGGAACTTGCGCTCGGCCTCGGCTACAAGGCCACCCTGAGAACCAAACCCTGCCGCGGTCGCGATGAGAGCACATCGACCGTCTATACCGTGTGCTTCACCCCGCACGAGCCTGTCTTCTGGCTCAGCCGTAAGCTGGCGCGCCAGCGTCTGACCCTGCCCACCAGCACCGCGCGGCAGCGATACATAGTCGATGTGCGGCCGGTTGAGTCAGTGCCGGTTCGCTGCATTGAGGTCAGCAGCCCGAGCCGGCTTTACCTCGCTAGTCGTTCATGCATTCCGACGCACAACTCGACCTGCATCAATGGGCTGATCACGTCGATTCTGCTGCGGGCCACCCCGGATGAGGTGCGGATGATCCTGGTCGACCCCAAGCGGGTCGAGCTGACCTCCTATCAGGGTGTGCCGCAGTTGATCACGCCGATCATCACCAGCCCGAAGAAGGCGGCCGAGGCGCTGGGCTGGGTGGTCGGGGAGATGGACCGCCGCTACGACGACCTGGCCGCGTCGGGGTTCCGGCACATCGATGAATTCAACGCGGCGGTGCGGGCGGGCAAGCTCACCCCGCCGCCGGGCAGCGAGCGGGTCTACCTGCCCTACCCCTACCTGCTGGTGATCGTGGACGAGCTGGCCGACTTGATGATGGTCGCCCCCAGGGACGTGGAGGACTCGATCGTCCGGATCACCCAGCTGGCCAGGGCGGCGGGCATTCACCTGGTGCTGGCGACCCAGCGGCCCAGTGTGGACGTAGTGACCGGGCTGATTAAGGCGAACGTGCCGTCCCGGCTGGCGTTCGCGACCGCCAGCCTGGCCGATTCCCGGGTCATCCTGGACCAGCCGGGCGCGGAGAAGCTGGTCGGCCAGGGTGACGCGCTGTTCCTGCCGATGGGGGCGAGCAAGCCGATCCGGCTGCAGAACGCGTTTGTCACCGAGAAGGAGATCCACGAGGTCGTCGCGCATTGCAAGAAGCAGGCCGAGCCCGCCTACACCGAGGAAGTCATCGCGGTCGAGGGCAAGAAGCGGGAGATCGACGATGACATCGGCGACGACCTCGAACTGCTGCTGCAGGCCGCCGAGCTGGTGATAACCACGCAGTTTGGGTCGACCTCGATGCTGCAGCGCAAGCTGCGGGTCGGCTTCGCCAAGGCCGGCCGCCTGATGGACCTGCTGGAGGGCCGCGGCGTCGTCGGCCCCAGCGAGGGATCCAAGGCCAGGGACGTGCTGATCAGGCCGGACGACATGGATGAGCTGCTCGGCTCGCTGCGCGGCGGGTAACCCTGCGGTTGCCCATTGTATGGACCGATGATTAATTTGTCGTTATTGTCGGGAAATGCAGATCCGTGCTCCGGTCATGGTCGGCAGGGACGACGAGTTCCGTACGTTAGAGGATGCCCTGAATGCCGCCCGGGACGGGCGCGGCGGCGCGGTGTTCGTCGTCGGTGAGAGCGGCATCGGCAAGTCACGTCTGGCGCTGGCGGCGGCAGACCTGGGATTCGCCGTCGGCATGAGTACCCTTCGCGGCCGGGGCAAATCGGTAGGGCCCATGGTCCCGTTCTGGCTGCTGACTCAGGCGCTGATGTCCCTGTGGCGGACCGGTGCCCCGATCGACGTCAACCGACTGGGGCCCTATCGCCCCATCCTGGCCCGGCTGGTCCCTGACCTGGGACCGTCCGCAGGCTGGGAGGACGAAGCCGCCTTAGCGGTTCTCGCCGAGGCTGTCCTGCGCCTGACCGCACTGGTCGGCGAGGAGAGTGGCTGTCTGCTGGTTCTTGATGACTTGCAGGACTCCGACGCCGAGACCCTCGCCGTGGTGGAGTACCTGGCCGACAACCTCCACGGGCAGCCTGTGTTGCTGCTCGGCACGGTCCGCGGCGACCCGGGCTCAGCCCTCAGCCTGGCCAGGTCTGCGGCTCAGCGTGGCTGCGGCGTACTGGTGGAACTGCACCGGCTTGACCCGCAGGACGTGCGTCGGCTGGCCGGCGCGTGCCTGGGAATTCCACCCGGAGACGTTCCCGACCCGCTGGCCGGGCATCTGTGGACCGGCAGCGCAGGCATCCCGCTGCTGGCAGAGGAGCTACTGAGCGGAATGGTGCACGACCGGCTACTGGTCCACACCAGCGAGGGCTGGCAAGTGACCGGCCCGTTGCGGACCACGGTGCCGGTCACGCTCGCCCGGGCCATGGCCGGCCAGCTCGACCGAGTCGGCGCGCAGGAACGTGAACTGCTCTCGATGGCCGCCGTGCTGGGCCGGCGGTTTCCGCTAGCCGTCCTGCATGCGGCCACGGCCTTGAGCGATCGTTGTCTGCTCAGTCACCTGCACGCCGAGTTCACTGCCCAACTGGTCGCGCCCGACGAGGAGACTCCGGACTGGTATGCCTTCCGGCATCCGCTGATCGTCGACGTGCTGCTGTCGCTGCTTACCCCGGATGAGCGCATCCGGTTGTCCGCACGGGCCGCGGACGCGGTGGAAGCCGTCTATCCCGGCCTGCCGGGAGAGTGGTGCCAATCCTGCGCGGCTCTGTGCATGCAAGCAGGCGACCCGTCCCGCGCCGGGAAGCTGTTCGCCGAGGCGGGCGATCGCGCCCTGGCTCAGGGCGCGGCTAATTCGGCGATCACCCTGCTGGACATGGCCCTGGAACTGCTCACCGGAGACGATGACGCGCAGATCCGGGCGGGCACGTTCGCCAGCTTGCTGTATGCCCTGGCCCAGGCCGGGCTGGTGGAACGCGCGCTCAGCTCGGCGAACGAGCTCGAACATCTGGCCGGCCTGCTGAGCCGGTGTTCGCGAGCCAGGCTTCATACCAGGCTGGCCTGGGCGGCAGTCATAGCAGGCAGACACGCCGACGGCATGGCCCAGGTGGACATCGCCCGAAGGCTGGTGGGACCGGATGCGTCTGATCAGGAGAACGCCCCGATCGACGTCGTCGCTGCCCACCTGGTCCTGGACCTTCCCGGACCAGGTCAGATGCAGGCGGCTGAGGCCCTGGCACGCCGGGCCGCGAGCATAGCCGAGACCGCACGGCTGCCAGACGTCGCATGCCGCGCCTGGCAGCTCCTCGGGGCTCTGAGCCGGTCCCGGGATCCGGACGAGGCGACCGCCTGCCTGGAACGAGCGCGTCAGATCGCCGTGCGGCACCACCTGCGGATCGAAGAGTTCCATGCGCTGATCAGGCTCGGGACCGACGATATGCTGCGCGATGGCAGCGTTGACCGGCTGGAACACGCCAGCCGGGAGGCATCGCAGGCCGGCGCGGTGAGCGCCCAGTACATGGCGGACGCGACCATCGCCCTCCAGGCCAT
>DASXMU010000462.1:0-9554 GCA_036495485.1 Streptosporangiaceae bacterium | reverse complement strand
CCAAGACGCTACGATGCCCAACGTGGTGTACACGGAGCACTTCAGGGGCACCCTTCACTTCGAAGGCGAGACCGACACCCATCAGTATCGGATCGTGTTCCAGCGATTGCGCGACGGCGCTATGAGCGAGTCCGAGTCCCTTGAGTTCATTGACAATATAGCTCACACTTGGACATAAGCCTGGACCAGTAGACACTCTTGAGCTGGTTCGATCACTCTTCGCATACGCTTCATTACCCATAGTAGATTCCACTCCTCATACATAGTCAAGAGTTAACTATGACACAATATTTGGAAAACGACCCAAGCTCGGACATAGCTACGCCGGCTGATGAAATTTTCCTGGTCTGGCGTAAAAGCACAAAAAGTATTGGTAACGGCCAGTGCGTTGAAGCGGCCGGGCTGGCTAATGGTCGCCTCGCCGTGCGGGATAGTAAAGACAAATCTGGTCCAGCACTTCGGTTCAATGAAAGCGGCTGGCGCACATTCATCGCCGAAGTCAAGAACGGCATATACGATATCTTTTAATACGCACAACCTTGACGATCACCGTCAAGAGCCCATAGCTAAAGCGCCTGGCCGCGCAAAGTCTGCCTGCAAATCTCGTGGCCAGGCGTTTTAGCTGCGTAATCACAGTTCAGAACGTTACGACGGTCCATCGCAGCTAGACTTCTTGAACAGACCCTTTTCAGCTCCGTGAGCACTACCCAGCCACCGCAAGCCTCTGGCCCGAACAGGGGAATTACCTCTTGACGAGTTCGCTGGTGAGATTCTCATCTAGCCCAGCGATCCGGATGGGTTACCGAGCCTGGGCTCGGGTGGGCCAGTGATTACTGCGACGATCCGAGTTCCTGGCGGAAAGGCGCCGCGCTGGGCCAGCGTGTAAATGCCATGCATCATCTTCGCTGTGTAGATCCGGTCCAGGCGCAGGCCGTGCTGGTGCTCGAAGCGGTCGATGAAGGTGGCGAGTTCTGGGGTTGTGCGGGCGTAGCCGCCGAAGTGGAAGCCGTACTCGATGTGCCAGTTGGCTGAAACGGAACCGGTGGCGGATCGCTGGAGCTGCCCGACGGCGCGCGTGAGGAACTCGCCGCCCTTGAGGACGGCGAAGCCGATGGCCCGCTGGCCTGGCTTCAGCCCGGTGGCGATCCCGGCCAGGGTGCCGCCGGTCCCGCAGGGGCAGCAGATGATGTCGAAGTCCGGGCCGATCTCGGCCGGAAGCTCCGCGCAGCCGTGCACCGCCAGTTCGTTGCTTCCGCCCTCCGGCAGCAGGTAGCAATCGCCCAGCTCGCGACGCAGGCCCGCGATCACCCCGGGCTCAGCCTTACGGCGGTAAGCGGCCCGGTCCAGGTAGCGCAGCCGCATTCCGTGAGTCACCGCGTACCGCAGCGACCAGTTCAGTGGATCGTGTGGCTCGCCCCGGATCACGCCGATGGTGTCCAGGCCGACATGGCGCCCGGCCGCCGCCGTAGCCCGGATGTGGTTGGAGTACGCGCCGCCGAAGGTCAGCAGCGTGTGGTGGCCTTGATCCAGCGCCGCGCGCAGGTTGTACTTCAGCTTCCGCCACTTGTTGCCGGGCAGGCCGGCGTGGATGAGGTCGTCACGCTTGAGCCACAGTTGCACGCCGGCCTCGGCCAGCCGCCGGTCATGCACCTGTTCGAGCGGCGACGGGAGCCGCACATCCAGCAGGCCTGCGCCCAGATCCACGGTGCCAGCGTGGCATAGGCGGACCGGCGGTCGTCAGCCGGTGAGCGGGACGCTTTCGATCAGGGCGGCCAGGCCTTCGGCGTCGAGGAGGTCGGCCGGGCTGATCGTCAGGTCGTGGCGGACGTAGTAGAAGGCGGCGCGGACCTTTTCCAGCGGGACGCCGGCCAGGGCGGCCCAGGCCAGCCGGTAAGCGGCTAGCTGGACGGCCACCGCGTGCCGTCCGGCTGCCGAACCGGGCGGGCGGCCGGTCTTCCAGTCGACGACGTCGTGGCAGCCGTCGCTTGCGTCCGCGAACACCGCGTCGATCCTGCCCCGGATCAGGCGGTCGCCGATCTGGGTCTCGAACGGGACCTCGACCTCCCGTGGCCACCGGCCCGACCAGGCACCGGCCTCGAACAGCTCACGCAGGAACGCCAGGTCGGCCTCGGACTCCTCGTCCGCGCCCGGTGTGCCGACCAGGTCGGCCGGGTCGATGAGCTGCTGGGCACCGTAGTGCTGCTCCAGCCAGCGGTGGAAGGCCGTGCCGCGTCTGGCCTGCGGCGCGGGCGCGAGCGGCATCGGGCGGCGGATCTGGCTGGCCAGCTCGGCGGGGTCACGGGCGAGCGTCACCAGCGCCGACACCGAGAGCTGATCGGGCAGCTCGACCATCTGCGCGGCGTCCCCGCGCCGCCGTTCCCGCTCCGCGAGCAGCAGCGCCGTATCCCGCGCCCAAGCCGCCACCAGCGTCTGATCGCGCTCGTCAAGGTCGTCGCCATCATCGCTGCCGCCTGGATCACCGGCGGCCGGCCGCTCTGCCGCCGGCTGAGCCTCCCCGGAAGGCTGGCCGTCATCATGCGGCTCGCTGCCTCCAGGCGGCATATCGTCCGCCCCGGCCGGGCGAAGCCTTCCATCCATCGCGGCCTTCACCAGGGCCGCGCCGTCGCGCACCGCCTCGTAGCGGTTCCCCCCGGGCGGCGCCGGCCAGGTAGCCGAGGCGGGCTCGGCGAGCACAGGGTTCTCGGCGTCGGGCTCAGGCGCAGGCGCCCAGTGGGCGATGGTCCCGGCGCCATTGCGGCACGCCCCGGCAATCTCCTCCAGGAACACCGACGGCCCGAGGGGCAGCACGCCCTCCCCCCACCAGTAGCCCGAACAGCCCAGCCAGAACGCCGCCCGGGTGGCTGCCACGTACATCAGGCGCCGTTCCTCGGTCAGCTCCCGCTCGCTGCAGATTTGCCTGAACTCCTTCAGCGACTCCTGGTCAAGACCCATCAGCGCGGGCAGATCAACGGCGTCTCCGCGCAGGCCGAACGGGAGCAGCCTCGGGTTCTCCGGCCACCGGGTCGTCTGCCGGGGCCGGGCCGGGAAGATCTGGCTGCGGTCACCGGCCGACAGCCCCGGCACCACCACCGCGCTCCATTGAAGTCCCTTGGCCGCGTGCACCGTGACCAGCTTGACCGTGTCGGTCTCCCCGACCTTGCCGGCCTCCAGGCCGAACTCCTCTTCCTGGGCGGCGGTCAGGTAGGCGAGGAAGGCACCGAGCGTCGCCTCTTCCTGGTTGGTGCCGAACGCGGCGGCCGTTCCGGCGAACGCGTCCAGGTCGGCGCGGGCGGCGGCCGGGTCGGTGCCGGACCTGGCGGCCACCTCGATGTCCAGGCTGAGCGTGCGCTCGACCTCGCCGACCAGGTCCGCCAGCGGACGGGCGGCGTGGGTGCGCATGGTCCGCAGCTCGGCGGCCAGCGCGGACAGCCTGCTGTACCCGGCCGGTGAGTAGGCGGCCGGGTCGCCCAGGTCGTCCAGCGCCTCGATCAGGCTGCCCGCGTCGGCGGTGAGGTCCGCCACCGCCTGGGTCAGGGCGTCGCCTTCGTCCTGGCCGCCGGACGGGCTGGCCGGGTCGCGGCCGGTGGCGGCCAGCTTGCGGGCGCGGCGGCCGAGGGCGATCAGATCCCGGGGCCCGATCCGCCAGCGTGGGCCTGTGAGCAGCCGGGCGAGCGCGTCCGAGGCGGCCGGGTCGTGCAGCACCCGAAGGGTCGCGACCACATCGGCCACCTCCGGCACGGTCAGCAGGCCGCCGAGGCCGACCACCTCCACCGGGATTCCGCGCGCCTCCAGCGCCTTGCGCAGCGGGTCGAACTGGACCCGCTTGCGGCAGAGCACGGCGATGTCGGACGGCCGGACGGGATCCTTGCGGCCGCCCGGCCAGCGCCGTCCGTCCGGGGCGATGCCGGGCGGCATCCGCAGCAGGTCAGCCACCTGGCGGGCCACCCACTCCGCCTCGCCGGCGGCGGTCTCGTGCAGCGCGCAGGTCACCCGCCCCCTGTTGCCCAGGCCGGGGGCCGCGACCAGGCGGGGAACCTGCGGTGCCTCGGCCCGCAGGCTGCGCTGGATCACCGCGGCCGCTTCCAGGATCTTGCCGGTGTTGCGGAAGCTGGTGGACAGCGTCCGGGAGTAGGCGCCGTCGAAGTGGGTGGCGAACCGGCGCAGGTTGCCCGCACTCGCGCCACGCCAGCCGTAGATCGACTGGCACGGGTCGCCCACCGCCGTCACCGGGTGGCCGCCGCCGAACAGCGTCCGCAGCAGGACGAGCTGGGCCTCGCTGGTGTCCTGGTACTCGTCCAGCAGGACCGCCTGGTAACGGCCGCGCTCACCGGCGCCGACCTCCGGATGCCGCTGGGCCAGGCGGGCGGCGAGGGTAACCTGGTCGCCGTAGTCGAGCACCTCCCTGGACCGCTTGGCCTCGGCGTACCGCTCGATCATGGGCAGCAGCTGCTCGCGGGTCCGCTGGCAGGCCAGGATCTTCCTGGCCCCGGCGGACAGGGCGCCGCGGCCATTGGCCTTACTTTCTTTGCCGGAGAGACGCCCTACGGCATCACTTTCTTTGCCGGAGAGACGCCCTACGGCATCAGCCGCGTGCAGGGTCAGCCACTCGCTCACGTTCAGGATCTCCGCCGGGACCCGCAGGTGCTCGGACAGCTCACCGGCGAGCTGGAGTACCGCCGCGGTCACGCTGCGGGGCGCCCAGTCGATCGCGTCCACCGGGCCGTCGTAGGCGGCCACCACAGCCGAGGCGACCTGCCAGGCGACGGCCGGGGTGATCAGCCGCATCGAGGGTTCCAGCGCCTCGCGCAGCGCGTGGTCGGTCACCAGCCGGCCGGCGTAGGCGTGATAGGTGCAGATCACCGGCTCACCGGCCAGCACCTCGCGCAGCTCGGCCTCGAGCCCGGCCCGCCGCAGCCCATCCAATCGCCGCCGCACCCGGTCGGCCAGCTCGGCGGCGGCCTTCCTGGTGAAGGTCAGGCCCAGCATGCGTTCCGGCCGGGCCAGGCCGTTGGCGACCAGCCAGACCAGCCGGGCCGCCATCGTCTCGCTCTTCCCCGAACCGGCGCCGGCGATCACGGCGACCGGGCTCAGCGGGGCGGCGATCACGGCGGCCTGCTCGGCGGTCGGCTCGGGCAGGCCGAGCAGGCGGGCCAGCTGCCCCGGGTTGTAGCGGACCCTGACGTCGCCGGTCATGAGGTCACGCCCTGGCCGTGCGGGTGGACCGGGCAGCAGGAGGCGACCGGGCAGGTCCGGCAGCCGGGGTTGACCCGGGCCTCGAACACCGGGCCCGCCATCCCGGTCGCGACGGTCTCGACCAGGTTCTGCGCCCAGCCCGGCTCCTGGTCGGAGCCTAGTGACTGCTGGCGCTGCACCCGGGCCCGCCCGGCCAGCCCGCCCTTGCCCACCTGGACCAGCTCGGCCCCACCCGGCTCGGTCAGCCCGAACCGCTCGAACGCCCCCAGCAGGACGGCAAGCTGGTAGACCCCGAGCTGGGGATTGCGGTCAAGCTCGGCCTCGGCCACCGAGCTGGAGCCGGTCTTGAGGTCGACCACCACGCCGCTGCCGTCCGGATCCCGCTCCAGCCGGTCCACCCGGCCGGTGATCTGCACCCGGCCCACCTGCACGCGCAGCTCCTGCTCGACGGCTACCAGCTCGCGCGGGTTGGTGGCCTGCCAGTCGAGGAACTTGCGGACCATCGTGCCGGCCAGCGTCCGCTGCTTCGCGCTGTACCAGGCGCTGCCGAAGTCCAGATGGTGCCACAGCTCGTCGATCCGCCCGGCGATCTCGTCGTCCGGCGTGCCCGCCGCGCCCAGCACCGCGGCCGCGTGCACAACCATGCCGAGGTGGCGCAGCGCCTCGGGACCGACCCGGCCGGCCGCGGATTCGATCAGCCAGCGCAGGCCGCACCGGGTGAACGACTCGACCTGGGACGGGGACAGCCGCAGCGTCTCGCCGGGAGCCGCGACCGGCTCCGGGCTGGACAGGGTCGTCAGGGCGTACCACTGGCCCGGATCCGCCCCGCGTACCCCGGCCCCGGCCAGCCTCGCGAGCTGGACTGCGGCAGCTTCGCGCACGGCGGGCAGGCGGCCGGGATCGGCCACCGTCCGGCGCAGGTCGGCGGTGAGCGCGGGCAACGACAGCCAGCGGTGGCCCTGGCCGCTGACCCGCTCGATCTCGATGTCCTCACCGGCCAGCTCGGCCAGGAACCTGGACGGCCGCTCGTCGCTCTCCTCGCCCGACGCGGTCACGATGAGGCGCTTGCGGGCCCGGGTGGCCGCGACATAGAACAGCCGGCGCTCCTCCGCGAGCAGCCGGGACATGATCGTGGCGGCCCTGGCCCCATCGTCGGGAGTCGGGTCGGCCAGCTCGCCCGCTCCCAGCAGCGAACCGCGCAGCCGCAGATCCGGCCAGCTCCCCTCCTGCACGGCGCAGACCGCGACCACGTCCCACTCCAGGCCCTTGGACCGGTGCGCGGTGAGGATCCGGACCGCATCCTGCCGGGGGGCCCGCTCAGCCAGCGTGTCAGCGGCTATCTCCTGGCCGGACAGGCTGTCAAGGAACAGCCGCGGCGCGCCGGGTGGCAGCCGGTCGGTGAACGTGGCAGCGGCATGGAACAGCGCCACCACAGCGTCCAGATCCCGGTCCGCCGCCGCTCCCCTGGCCCCGCCCGCCACGCTCGCCGCCTGCAGCGTCTCGGCCAGGCCGGAGGCGTCCCACACGGCCCAGAGCACGTCTTCGGCACTGCCCCGCCCGGCGGCCTGGCGCGCGGTGGCCAGCAGCTTGGCCACCCGCTCGGCGGGCCTGCCGATGAACGGGGTGATCAGCACCAGTTCCCGCGGATCCCGCAGCACGGCCGCGAACGGATCGGTGGGCAGCCGCTGGCCGGCATCCTCGGCGACCACCCGCAGCGCGCGCTTGAGGCGGCGCAGGCCGAGCGCGTCCGTGCCGCCGAGCGGGCCGGTGAGCAGCTCGATTGCCGTTTCCTCGGTCAGCTCGGCCGGGATCAGCGCGCAGCGCAGCAGGGTGATCAGCGGCCGGGTGCCCGGCTCGGCAGCCAGCGGCAGCTCGTCGCCCGCCACCGCGACCGGAACCCCGGCAGTGGTCAGCGCCCGGTGCAGGACCGGCAGCTGGCGCACTGCCGAACGAACCAGCACGGCCATCTGCGACCAGCGCACACCGTCCACCAGATGGGCGCGCCGCAGCAGGTCAGCGACCAGCGCGGCCTCCTGGTTCGCGCTCTCCGCGACCAGGATGCGAACCTCGCCTGGCGGGGCGCCGGGCAGCGGTGTCAGGCCACGGTGAGCGCGTGGCGTGGCGCTCGGGCCGGCCGGCAGCCGCCAGGCGATCCGCCTGGAGGCCTCCAGCAGCACCGGCCCGCTGCGGCGGCACACGCCGAGCGCGACCACCCCGGCCGGGCTGCCGTCCGGCGCCAGGAACTTGTCAGGAAACCGGGTGATCGCATGGGAGTCCGCGCCACGGAAGGCATAGATCGACTGGTCCGGGTCACCGACCACGATCAGCTCGCGGCCGTCCCCGGCCAGGGCATACAGCAGGGCTTCCTGCGCTGGGTCGGTGTCCTGGTACTCGTCGACCAGCACGAAGTCGTAGGCTTGCCGCTCCCGCCCCTGGACCACCGACTGCCCGAGCAGCCTGGCCGCGATCCGCACGATCTCGGCGTAGTCGTAGGCCGGAACCGGCGCGAGGTCGAAGCGGGCAGCATAACGATCGAGAAACCGCCCGGCGGCCACCCAGTCGTCCCGCTTGCTCCCGGTGCCGAGCTGGGCCAGCGTGCGCCCGTCCAGGCCGCGCTCGGCGGCGCGGAGCAGCAAGTCGCGCAACTCCTCGGCGAACCCCCTGGTGCCCAGCGCGGCGCGCAGCCGCTCCGGCCACCGGCTGGCGCCGTCCTCGACCTCGCCGCGCAGCAGCCTGCGGATCTCCAGCAGGTGCTCGGGACCGGACAGCAGCCGCGGCGGTTCGTCCCCGGCCAGCACGAACTCCCGGCGCACCAGGGCATAGGCGTAACTATGGAAGGTAAGGGCCAGTGGCTCACGGGTGGTCCGCCCCAGCCGGGCGCTGATCCGCTCGCGCAGCTCACCAGCGGCCTTGCGGCTGAACGTCAGCACGAGAACCCGCCCGGGATCGGCGCCCCGCCGGGCGACCCGCTCCGCCACCGCCTCGACGATCGCGGTGGTCTTCCCGGTGCCCGGCCCGGCCAGCACGAGCAGCGGCCCGCCGGCGTGGTCCACCACCCGCCGCTGCCCCTCGTCCAGGCTGAGCGCCCGCGGTGGCGGGGCCGGCCTGCGCACGAGGCGGCTGCCGGACGAGTGCTTGTCCATGTGCACCGGCCTGCCTGACGTCGGGTAGCTGTGGGGTTAATCGCATTCCAGCAGATACCCCTGACAGTCCGCTCCCCGTTCTCGGTAGCTCCCGGTCAGAGCCGCCCGCCACTCGCCGTCCCCCGCGAGGTCCGTTCAGCACTGCCCGTCAGGGCCGCCCGCCACTCGCCGTCCCCGCGAGGTCCGTTCAGCACTGCCCCTGCCAGCCCGCTTGAGGAAATTTGGGGAAGGAAAGAAAATCGCCGGCCGGATCAGCGTGAACCCTGACAGTCATCCGCACCGGTCGCGGAGGAACCAAACCCACCTCAACCAGGCCAGCTAGCCTCAGCTATTCGCACCAAGGCCGAGAGTTCTCTGATCATGCCGCTGAGCTGCGGAAACGCGTACAAGTAACCCGGGAACCCGCACCTTTTGGGTGCGAGCCATGGCAAGCGTTTCCGCAGGTCAACCGTAGTGCGCATTCAAGATCGTGACGAATCGAGGCTAGTCCGGCCAGCGGGCGCGGCCCATGTCCACTCTGACCGGGGAGCCGGTGGAGCGGAGCGGAGTGGACTCCTTGCGGTAGCGGGCCAGGGCGGCGTGTTCGTGGCCGGGGGCGGGGGTGCCGTCCGCGTGGATCACCCGCCACCAGGCGACGCCGCCGCCCCACAGGGACATCACGCGGCCGACCTGCCGCGGGCCGCCCTCCTCCAGGTATTCGGCGATGTCGCCGTAGGACATCACCCGGCCAGGCGGGATGGCGTCGACGACGTCGAGAACACGGCTGGCGAAACCGTCCAGCTCACTGGGCGATGCTTCCCCTGGTTCACCCCGCGCCATGGGCCACCGTCCGCCGAAGCCTGATGCGGGGACCGTTCGGCTGCACACGGCAGGCGAACCCGTCCAGTTCACCGGGCGATGCCTCCCCAGGCTCACCCCGCGCCATGGGCCACCGTCCGCCGAAGCCTGATCTGGGCACCGTTCGGCTGCATACGGCAGGCGAACCCGTCCAGCTCACCACGCGATAGCTCCCCTGGTTCACCCCGCGCCATGGGGCCACCGTCCGCCGAAAGTGGATGTGCGACATTTCCGTTGAATATAGAAGATTTGCTTTTTCATTCTGTCTGCTGCCCGGGGCGGAATCTGCGCAGGACGGCGAGCCTGGTCACCGCCACGATGATGAAGGTCAGCGAGGTGAACGCGAGCAGCGCGAACAGGATGAGCAGGGCGGGACCGCGC
>DASXMU010000461.1:0-29479 GCA_036495485.1 Streptosporangiaceae bacterium | reverse complement strand
ACCATCGCGTACTCGCCGCTCACCTGGTAAGCCGCGACGGGCACCGGCACCGCGTCGGCGACCTGGCGGATGATGTCGAGGTAGGCCAGGGCGGGCTTGATCATGACGATGTCGGCGCCCTCGTCCAGATCCAGCTCGGCCTCACGCACAGCCTCGCCGGTCCGGCGCGCATCCTGCTGGTATCCGGTCCGGTCCCCGAAGCGGGGGGCACCCTCGGCCACGTCCAGCGTCACCTCGCGGAGGGCGTCGCCCGCGAACGCCGCCGGGTCCTGCTGGTAGGCGGCCCGGTCGCCGAACTGCGGCGCGCACTCGGCAGCATCGCGGAAAGGTCCGTAGAACGCCGAGGCGTACTTGGCCGAGTACGCGCAGATCGCGACGCCGGGGTATCCGGCCAGGTCCAAGGCGGACCTGATCGCCCCCACCTGGCCGTCCATCATCCCGCTCGGGGCGACCACGTGCGCCCCGGCGCTGGCCTGTGCGCATGCGATCGAGGCGTACCGCTCCAGGGTGGCGTCGTTGTCGACGTCGAGGGCATCGGTCAGCTCGCCGCAGTGACCGTGATCGGTGTACTCACACAGGCAGAGGTCGGCGATCAGCACGGTGTCGTCGCCCAGCTCCGCCGACAGGTCCCGCAGGGCGAGCTGGACGATGCCCGCCGGGTCGTCGGCGGCCGAGCCGCGGGCGTCCTTGACGGCGGGAATGCCGAACAGGATCAGGCCGCCCACCCCAGCCTCCACCGCCTCCACCGCTGCCTTGCGCAGGCTGTCCCTGGTGTGCTGGAACACACCGGGCATGGACCCGACCGGCTGCGGCTCGGCGATGCCCTCCTTGACGAACATCGGCAGCACGAGGTTGCCCGGCTGCACCGAGGCCGGGGCGGCCAGCCGCCGCAGGCTTGCCGTGCGCCGGAGCCGCCGCGGCCTCGCGACGGGAAAACGGGAACTCATCTAGCGTCCGTCCTAACTGTGCTTTGCAAAAGTCGCGTCACGCACAATGCCTGCCTGGTGGCGCTGGCTCTGACCTGGCCCAATCGCTCGCGCGGACCCCGGAGGGCCAGCGCTGCGATGCGGTTTCCGCATGACGCTTGGTGACCCCCGGTGCCAGCTAACGGTGACGACGGCGCGCACCCCGGCGCCGCTCACTCGGCCTGCGCAGCACCTCGCCTGCCTCCTCGGCGGCCCTGCGCAGGGCCGCGCCGTGCTCGGCGAGCGCGTCCACCAAGTCGGTGACCGACGGCGTCGGGGCCATCACGTCCACCCGCAGGCCGAACTCGGTCGCGGTCTTGGCGGTCTGTGGCCCGATCGCGGCGATCACGGTGAGCTGGTGCGGCTTGCCGGCGATCCCGATCAGGTTGCGCACCGTGGAGGAGGAGGTGAATAGCACCGCGTCGAAGCCACCGCCCTTGATCGCCTCCCGGATCGGGGCCGGCGGCGGTGCGGCCCGCACCGTCCGGTACGCGGTAACGTCCTCGGCCTCCCAGCCCAGCTCGGTCAGCCGGGCCACCAGCGTCTCGGTGGCGATGTCGGCGCGCGGCAGCAGCACCCGGTTGATCGGGTCCAGCACGTCGTCGTAGGGCGGCCATTCCGCGGCGAGGCCCTCACCGGACTGCTCGCCCTGGGGCACCAGCTCGGGCACGATGCCGAACGCGCGCAGCGCGGCGGCGGTCTGCTCGCCCACGGCCGCCACCTTGACCCCGGCGAAGGCCCGGGCGTCCAGTCCGTACTCCTCGAACTTCTCCCTGATCGCGCGCACCGCGTTCACCGAGGTGAAGGCGATCCACTGGTACCGGCCGGTGACCAGGCCCTTGACCGCGCGGTCCATCTGCTGCGGGGTCCGCGGTGGCTCCACCGCTATCGTCGGCACTTCCTCCGGGACCGCGCCGTAGGCGCGTAGCCGCAGCGAGACCTCGGCGGCCTGCTCCCTGGTGCGCGGCACCAGCACCCGCCAGCCGAACAGCGGCTTGGTCTCGAACCAGGAGAGCTGGCTGCGGGCGGCCACCGCTTCCCCGGCCACCGCGACCGCGGGGCCGTGCGTGGTGAGCAGGCTCACCCCGGCCGCCTTGAGATCGGCGGCGACCGAGCCGAGCGTGCAGACCACGGTCTGCTGCGAGGTGGTGGTGCCGTTCCAGGTGACGGCGAACGGCGTGCTCTCCGGCCAGCCGGCCGCCACCAGCATCTTGCCGATGTCGGCCGGGCCAGCCTCGGCACCGAGCACCACCAGGGTGCCGGGACCGGCCTGCGCCCGGCTCAGCTCGGCGGCGTGGATGATCCGGACATCCGCCCTGGCCTCACTGGTCAGCGGGATGCCCGCGTAGGCGGGCACCGCGGTCGCGAACGGCAGGCCCGGCACGATCTCGAACTTGACCCCCGCCCTGGCGCAGGCCGCCGCCTCGTCCGCAGCGGCCGAGAAGGCCAGTGGATCCCCAGCGAACAACCGCACCACGAGCTTGCCGGCCCGGGCCGCGGAGATGATCATCTGTGGATCCCCGTCCAGGCCAGCGGCGTCGGCCAGCTCGGCCTGCGCGGCGATGACCCCGCTGACCTGCTCGGCCACCTCGGGCCTGGCCACCACCACGTCAGCCCGGCCGAGCAGGTTCGCGGCGCGCAGCGTCAGCAGGTTCTGATCGCCGGGCCCGGCACCGGCGAACGCGACCCAGCCCTCCGTAGGGTGTCTCTCCGGCCCAGAAAGCGCCTTAGGGTGTCCTTCCGGCCCAGAAAGCACCGTAGGGTGTCTCTCCGGCCCAGAAAGCGCGGTATCGGCGGCCTTCTTCGTAGCACCATCGGTTTTGCTGCCAGCAGCAGTCTCGGGGTTCATTGTGAATCTCCCCCATCGCTCGAGCGTGCTGTCAGCACGCTGATGTAGTCCCCGGCGCCGCGGCGGAGCAGTTCACCGGCGACCTCGCGGCCCAGTGCCGCCGCTTCCGCGGCCGCGGCGCTGCCACAGGCCCGTACCGCGCCCACGCCGTCGGGGCTGAAAACTCCGGCCCGCAGGTGCACCGTGCCGATGTCCTGCGGGTGGGCCGCGTACGCGCCCACCGGCGCGCTGCAGCCGCCCTGCAGCGCGGCCAGCACGCTGCGCTCGGCGGTGGCCGCGGAGTGGCTGGCCGGGTCATCGACGGCGGCCAGCAGAGCGCGCAGCCCGGCCGCCGCGGCCCGGCACTCGACGGCCAGGGCACCCTGCCCGGGTGCGGGCAGCATCGCGTCCGGCTCGAGGACTTCGGTAACGGCATCCAGGCGGCCGATCCTGGCCAGCCCGGCGTAGCCGAGCACGACCGCGTCCAGCTGGCCCGGGCCCACCTTGGCCAGGCGGGTGCCGGCGTTGCCCCTGATGGGGACCGGCGTGGTGTCCGGCCGCAGCAGCCGGAGCTGAGCGGCGCGCCGTGGCGATCCCGTCCCGATCCTGGCGCCGGCCGGCAGGTCCGCGAGCTTGGCGCCGTCGAAGGCGGCCAGGGCATCTCTCGGGTCGTCCCTGACCGGGATGGCTGCCAGCGCGATGCCATCCGCCTCGGCGGTCGGCAGGTCCTTCAGCGAGTGCACCGCCAGGTCGATCTCGCCGTCCAGCAGCCGCACCCGCAGGCCGCTGACGAATACGCCGGTGCCGCCGATCGAGCTCAGCTCACCCCGGCTGACGTCACCGAAGGTGGTCACTGTGACCAGCTCGGTCTCCTGCCCGGTCCGTTCGGTGATCAGCCGCGCCACGTGGCTGGTCTGGGCGATGGCCATGGGGCTCGCGCGGGTCCCTATCCGCAGCGGCCGGGCGGGCTTGCTCACTCGGGCTTCTCCTGATCCAATCCGAGGTCCACATCGGCGCGGGTTACCGCCTCGACGGCCTTGGGGTCGAGGTCGAAGAGCACGCGCAGCGCGTTGTCGTAGCCGTCGCCACCGGGGACGGAGGCCAGCTCCTTGATCCGGACGGTCGGCGCGTGCAGCAGCTTGTCCACCACCCGGCGGACGGTGTTCGAGACCTCGCCGAGCGCGTGGTCGTCAAGGCCACTGAGCCGGCCGGTCAGCCGGGCCAGCTCGGCGTCCACCACCTTGGCCGCCTTGGCCCGCAGCGCGACCACGGTCGGGGTCACGCTGGCCGCGCGCACCGCCAGCGCCCTTGCCGCCAGCTCCTCGGCGACGATGGCCCGCACTGCCGCCACGTCCGCGTCCTGGGCGTTGCCGCCGGCGGCCGTGCCGATCGTGTCCAGGTCGATCAGGCTGACGCCGGGCAGGTCCGCCGCGGCTGGCTCGATGTCCCTGGGCATCGCCAGGTCGAGCAGCACGAGCGGGCGGCCTGGCGCGGCCCGGCCGGCCATCACCCCGGCGATCGACGCCTGGGTGATCACGACTGCGGCGGCGCCGGTGCAGGAGATGACCAGATCGGCTGCCCGCAGCGCGTCCGGCAGCGCGGACAGCTCGGCCACCGTGGCATCCAGCGTGGCCGCGAGCCGCTGCGCGTTGCCCTTGGTCCGGTTCGCGATCACGATGCCGCCCGCGCCCATCCGGGCAGCGGTCACGGCGGCCAGCGAGCTCATCGAGCCCGCGCCCACGATGAGCACCCTGACGTTCCGCAGCGGGCTGTCCCCCGCGAGCTGGCCCGGCTGGCTCAGCTGCGCGGCGGCCAGCCCGAGGCCCACGCTGACCAGGTTCGCCCCAGCCCGGTCGATCCCGGTCTCGGCGTGCGCCCGCTTCCCGGCCCGCAGCGCCAGCCTGCCGATCTCGCCGAGTTCCCGGCCGAGCGTCTCCTGCTCCCGGGCGGCGGCCAGCGCCTGGCGGACCTGGCCCAGGATCTGGCCCTCGCCGATCACCATCGAGTCGAGCCCGCAGACGACCTCGAGCAGGTGCTGCAGGGCGCGGTCCTCGTAGTGCACGTACAGGTGCGGGGTCAGCTCGGCGAGCGGGACGCCGGAGTGCCTGGCCAGCAGCTCACAGATCGAGCTGACGCCGCCGTGGAACTTGTCCACGTCGGCGTAGATCTCGACCCGGTTGCAGGTAGACACGATGAAGGCACCGGCCACATGCTCGGCGTGGACAACGTCGCTGCGCAGCTTGCCGAGTTCGTCGCCGCCGACCGCGGCGCGCTCCAGCATCGCGACAGGCGCGCTCCTGTGGCTCAGCCCGACCACGAGCATGCTCATGAACCCACCGCCTGAACCGCCGGGTCGCCCATCGACGCCTTGCGCTGGGCGTGAAAAGCGAGGATCTGCAGCTCGATTGACAAGTCAACCTTACGCACGTCCACATCCTCGGGGACGCTGAGAACGGCGGGCGCGAAGTTGAGAATGCTGGTGACGCCGGAGGCGACCAGCCGGTCGCAGACGCTCTGCGCGGACCCGGCCGGGGTGGCGATCACCCCGATCGACGCCCGGTGCCGCCGCACCACCGCCTCCATCTCGTCCGAGTGCTGGACGGGAATCCGGGCGATCGTGGTGCCCACCACTGCCGGGTCGGAATCGAGCAGGGCGGCCACGCGGAACCCGCGGGATGCGAAGCCGCCGTAGTTGGCCAGCGCCCGCCCCAGGTTGCCCAGGCCGATGATGACGACCGGCCAGTCCTGGGTGAGGCCAAGCTCACGGGACACCTGGTACACCAGGTAGTCCACGTCATACCCGACGCCCCGGGTGCCGTAGGAGCCGAGGTGGGAGAGGTCCTTGCGGAGTTTGGCCGAGTTGACCCCGGCGGCCACCGCTAGCTCCTCGCTCGACACCGTGGCCGTGCCGTTCTCCGCTAGCGCGGAGAGGGCGCGAAGGTACACCGGCAGCCGGGCAACGGTGGCTTCCGGGATACCGTGACTGCCGTTGGCAGACCCCGGACGGTGTGACATGCGCCGACGCTCCTGGGGGATCGACACGGCGACGGGCTCACGCAGGCTGCGTGGCCATGCTCTATGAGCCGGAAACACACCCTACGGCACCGGCCCGCCACTCGGGCTTTACGCTTCACGTTACGCCCTTGTGAATGTTTGCACAAAGCCGCCGTTTCGCTGGGTGGGCCGCAGCCGCGTCATGACTGCCTCCGCAGCGGGCCGGGGGAGCCGCTAGCTGGTGAGCGCGGCGCGCAGGCGCTGCTCGCTGACCCGCCAGAAGTCGTGCTGGACCCCGTCGATGAGCGTTACCGGAATCTTGTCCCAGTACTCCTGCTGATCCCGCTCGGACAGCATGATGTCGCGCTCCTCCCAGGGCACGCCGAGTTCTCCGGCAACCCTGGCGATGACCGCGCGAGCGTCGTCGCACAGATGGCAGCCGGGCTTGCCGAGCAGGGTGATCGTGTGCCTGGCAGCGGGCGCCGGGCGTGGCTCAGCCACCGGGAGAACGGTGCAGCAACTGCGACAGGCCGGGCAGCGGGGACAGCTTCGCCTGCTGCGTGCCGAGCTCGATCACGTTGGTTGCCAGCACGTACGGGCCCCGCTCCACGTCGAACCGCTGGATGTAGAGATGCCGCTTGTGCTCTTCGAACGCCGTGCGGTCACGGTAGACCTCGTAGAAGATCCGCTGCATCGGCGCGTTGGGCACCGAGTGCACGGCATAGACCAGAGCGTCCGGCTCACTGGCCCGTACCTCGGTGACGACCTTCTCAGCCAGCGCGTCGAACTCTGCCTCGCGCCCCTCGGCCAGCGTGTAGATGGCGATCAGGCCGTACAGCCGCTGGGTGGCGGACTCGTCGCCGATCATGCCGTTGTTCCCCCCGGGTGCTGGCTGGGACCCAAACGACGCTCCGGGCGCGGCAAGTGCGGTATCCGTGCCGAGGGTTCTCGGTTGCCAGACCCCGGTGCGGCCGGCGTCGGGGTCCCCGCCAGCCGCGTCGTCCCGGTCGATGTCCGCGCCGGGCTCGTAGCCGTCATCAAGTCTGGACTTCCTGCCTACTCGGCGCAGGCCGTTCATACCGTCCCCCCCGTCTTGCGGGTATCCCCCATCGGGAGGGTATCCGCTATCTGCCTGATTCGCATCATTTGCCTGGTTTGCGCGATCAAGCCGATACCAATCGTCGTCCCGCTGAGCCCGTTGATCACCGTTCTCCGCTTGCCCAGCGTGAGCGGCGCCAAATCTTTCATTACTTTGAGTAGTACTGACCGTATCGCGCCACGGCGGGACCCCGGACCGCTGGGTGGCCTGTCCGGTATTCGCCGGGTCACGCCAGGTGCCCTGATCCGGGCCCGGCGCGTCCCGCCAGGGTGGCCCACCGGCCTGCGCCGCCGCCGGACGGCTGCGCCGCCGCTCCGGCTCGGGCCGCCGCTCGGGCCCGGGCCGGTGACCCCGCGGCCCGCTGTAACCCGGTGGCTCGCCGTCGTACGGATCGTCGGCGAACTGCTCCCCGGCAACCTCGATCTTGGCCGCCCGGATCCCCGCGAAGGCGGCGAGTATGGCGCAGACGGCACACAGCGCCGGGTACGCCTCGCTCGAGGACAGGTTGAACCGCAGGCCGAACAGGGCCACGGCCGCCACTGCCACCGGGGCGATGGCGATGAGCCTGTTCACCCCGTCCCGGTCGGAGTGCAGCCGCACCAGGGCGACGATCAGGATGATCACCACGGTCAGGATGACCAGCCCGGCGACAAAGCTGAGCAATGACCTCGGGATGATCTGGTAGTGGTCCGGCGCGACCGGCCAGGACTTGCTGAACGCGGTGCTGCTGTTCAGCGGGTCGGTGATGAGGACCACGCCACCCACGACCGTCACGGCAGCGGTAACCAGCTTCGCCCCGAACCTGGCCGCCACGCCCTTGGCGGCCAGCTCGGCCAGCCCCCAGGCCAGCCACAGCGGGGCGATGAGCTGCGCACCTATCTGAACCGCGCGGAACGTGGACGACGTGAATCCGTTATGTGCGCCGAGCGCCTGCGCGCCGAGCGCCACGGCGATCGCCGCCACCGCACCTGACCAGGCAATGATGTCCATTCGCGGCACGCGAATACAGCGGCCCACGAGCACGCCTGTACTGGCGGCCGCGAGGACCGCGCACGCAAACGCGACCACCACGGAGACGTCCATCGCATCTAATGGTGCACGACATGTCTGGCAATGTGAAACGCGCGGGCGTTACGCCCGGTTCTGGCCCGGCCTTTCCAGGGCCTCACAGTGCCTCATTCGGAGGTTCGGACTCTTCACGACGGGCGCTAGGCTTGCCAGCATGAGGGGGGAGCCAGCGCGCCCGCCTGACGGGATGGCCGCGGCCTGCGCGGCCGCTGCCGCGGCCAGCGTCGGCAGGCCACCACCCCCGGCTCCCGACCTCACCGCCGGGGCGTTCTTCGACGTCGACAACACCATCATGCGCGGCGCCTCGATCTACCATTTCGCCCGCGGTCTCGCCGCCCGCAAGCTCTTCACCTCCATGGACCTGGCCAGAATGACCTGGGCCCAGGTCTCGCTCCGGGTTCGCGGGAGCGAGCACGCGGGGCACATAGCGGCGGCGCGGGAGAGCGCACTGGCGTTCGTGGCCGGCTACAAGGTGGCCGACATTGTCGGGCTCGGCGAGGAGATCTACGACGAGACCATGGCCGACCGCATCTGGGAAGGCACCAGGGAACTGGCGCAGCGCCACCTGGACGCCGGGCAGCGGGTCTGGCTGGTGACGGCAACGCCGGTGGAGCTCGCCGAGATCATCGCCCGCAGGCTCGGCCTGACCGGGGCGCTCGGCACGGTCGCCGAGTCGGTCGACGGCGTCTACACGGGCCGGCTGATCGGCGGCCTGCTGCACGGCCCGGCCAAGCCTGCCGCCATCGCCGCCCTGGCCGCCAGGGAAGGGCTCGACCTCACCCGCTGCGCCGCCTACAGCGACTCCATCAACGATCTGCCCATGCTCCAGCTCGTCGGCCACCCGAACGCGGTCAACCCGGACGGTGAGCTCCGTGCCGAGGCCCGCCACAACGGCTGGCCGGTGCACGACTTCCGCACCGGCCGGCGGGCCGCCATGATCGCCCTGCCCGCCGCAGGCGCGGCCGGCGCGGTCGCCGGCGGCGTCGCAGCAGGCGTGGCCCTGCGCAAGCGCCGCACAACCCCCTAACCGCCAGCCCCGGCCCGGCAAGCCAGCCCGGCAAGCCGGGGTCAGTCGCCGAAGGCGGGGCCTCGTTCGGCGACCAGGTCGTCCACCATCCGCTGGACGGTGCCGCGGACCCGGCCGGCCAACTCGGCCACTGCCTGCGCGTCGTCGGGATCGGCGTAGTTGTCCGTCGGGATGGGTTCGCCGAATTGGATGATCCAGTTGGATGGAAGCGGAATCATGCCGACCAAGCCAAACCACGGGAAAAGGGGGGTGACTGGAAAGTAGGGCAGGCCGAGCCACCGGGCCAGCCCACTCGCATTCCCGATCATCGGATATATCTCCTCGGCCCCGACGATCGCACACGGAATGATGGGCACACCCGCGCTGATGGCCGACACCGCGAACCCGCCGCGGCCGAACCTGCGCAGCTTGTATCGCTCGCTGAAAGGCTTGCCGGTGCCCTTGAAACCTTCCGGGCAAACCCCTACTAGCTCACCCGCCGCGAGCAGCTTGGCAGCCTCTGGCGGAGAGGCAAGAGTATGGCCGCTCTTACGCGCCAGCTGAGCGAGTATCGGCAGTTCATAGACCAGATCGGCGCCAAGCAGCCGCAGATTCCTATGCTGCGGATGTTCGTAAAACAGCCCGGCCTGGACCATGATCATGTCGAATGGCAGTACACCGGCGTGGTTGGCCACCACAAGGGCCGCGTCAGATCCCGGGACGTTCTCCAGCCCGCGGATCTTGACCCGGAACCAGTCGCGGTAGAGCACCCGGGCCATCGGCATCAGCACCGAGGCGGTCAGGTCCGGATCGAACCCGAACTCATCGGTCTCGTACTCACCGTCGAGCCGCCGCTCCACGAATCCGGCCACCGCCGCCACCCGCTCCCGCAGCGGCCATGCCTGACCGCCCCCATAGCGGTCGCCCATCAAAACTCACCCTTCGCGCGCTCGTACGGCCAGGCTCAGACAGACCAGGGAACTTCTACAACGCTCACTGGCAGCGAGCACCCCCCTGAAGGTTCACAAGCAACCCTGGATACCCGGCCACGCCGCCCAAACCCCCCGGCAGCAGAGGTCCGGGGTTCATCCCCTGCACCAGCACTGCACACGCACGGCGCCCCGCCAGGATCGGCAGGCAGAGCCAACCGCGCAGCCAGTCCAGCCCAAGGGCCAGTGGAACCATCCCCAAGATGACCGTGCCGGCAACCCCCCAGGTGGACGGAACCCGGCAAGAACCTCCAGCCACCATCCCCCTGCCGGGCGCAGCCAGGCAGGGGGATATGAATCATCCCCAGATCGATTCTGCGGCTACTGCACAGGGCGTCAAAGCCGACAACCAAACCCGGGCCCCCATCCCTGCCGGGCGAAGCCCGGCATCGGGGGGTCCGGGGGGTCGTCCCCCCGGATAAATACTGCGGGCCACGGCGCAGGTGGCCAACGGCCACCAAGCAGCCTGACCCGCCTCGTCTCGTTCCTACTACAACTACTTCTTGTTCCTGCGCTGGATGCGGGTCTTCTTGAGGAGCTTGCGGTGCTTCTTCTTAGCCATCCTCTTGCGGCGCTTCTTGATGACGGAGCCCACGGCACCACCTTCGGCCTTCGGCCATACTCGACTGGACGGGAAACAGGCATGCTAGCCCGCCCGCCCGTCACCAGGGGGCTGGGCACTCGCCCGGTAAAGAGTACCGCCGCCCGCCCCGTGCAACCGCCAGCAGCCCGAAGCTGGCCCAACGGCTAGCGAGAAACTCCGGGCACAGCGGGACGCCCCGGGCCATAGAGTCCGGGGGGGTATCGCCCGGGGAAGGGGAGTGTCACCCCGGGTAGAATTGCGGGCCGCGCCAAAGCTGGCCAAAGGCCAGCGAGCAGCCCTGACCGCCTCGCCCCCGCCCTCCCGTTAAGCGTGGTCAAGGATTCGACACGAAGGCATCCTTCAGGTACTGATTGACGGCCTGCTCTGGTACGCGAAATGAACGCCCCACCCGGATCGCCTCAAGCTCTCCGGAGTGGACCAGACGGTAGACCGTCATCTTTGACACCCGCATGATGTTGGCCACTTCGGCCACGGTCAGGAACCTGACATCGCTAAGGGGAGTATCGCCGTCAGACATCCGTTGCCCTCTTCCGTGCACTGCTAAGTGCGACCCTGTCCGTATAACCGACGCACCAGTCACGCACGCCTCCAGAGTAAGTCCCGTTTGGAAAAGGGCAACCCCGGCGCGCAGTATCTTTTCAGGATCTGCGAACTTTCCCGGACCGCAGCGGCCAAACCGGCTAGCGTACAGAATGGAATATGGTCACCGATTAAGGCCATGCGCAGGGAAAACGGCGGCCCGAGTCGCCGCGATCGACCGGTCAACCGGATCGGCGGGATCTGAACCTGACTCGAACGATATGTATTCGGAGAGACCGCCGTCTGTCATGCTCTCTGGTGGGCGGCTGTCAGTTCTGTCGAGGACGTATTCCCGCCAGGACACAGGTGTCGGGCTTACCGGTTCAATGGCCTTGCCGGACGCTTCAGCCAGCAAGTGCGTCCAGCATCGGGGGACTACCCGCACGAGTTCATACCCACCGCCTCCGGTGACCAGCCAGCGGCCACCGGTCACCTCGTGCGCGAGCTTATGCAGCACGGTCTGCGCGTGCCGCTGCGCGTCGAGGCTGAGCTCGAGGTGGGCCAGCGGATCGAGCCGGTGCGTGTCACAACCGTGCTGGCTGACGAGCACCTCAGGCCGGAACGCACGGATCAGCGGCGGAACGATCGCATCCAGCGCACGCAGCCACCCGGCATCGCCGGTGCCGGCCGGCAGCGCCACGTTCACCGCCGTCCCCAGCCCTTCGCCACGGCCGGTCTCGGACGGCAGCCCGGTCCCTGGGAACAGGGTCGCCGGGTGCTCGTGCATGCTGATCGTCAGCACCCGGGGATCGTCGTAGAAGGCCGCCTGCACGCCGTCGCCGTGATGCACGTCGAGATCGACGTACGCTATCCGCCCGGCACCCTGGCTGAGCATCCAGCTGATCGCGATCGCCGGGTCGTTGTAGACACAGAAGCCGCTCGCGTTGCCACGCATCGCGTGGTGCAGCCCGCCCGCCACGTTCGCGCCGTGGTCGGCCTCCCCCGTCCACACCGCCCGCGCGGCAGCCAGGGTGGCCCCGGCGACCAGCGCCGACGCCTCGTGCATGCCGGGGAACACCGGGTCGTCCGGGGTGCCGAGCCCGTGCCCGACATCGGGCCTGCCGGTCTGGCCAGCATGCCGCACGGCGGCGACATACCCGGGGTCGTGCACCAGCTCGAGCTCATCCCCGGTCGCCGACCGCGGCGTCATCAGCACGACCGAAGGTTCGTCGAATATCCCGAACGAGCTGGCCAGCGCCATGGTCAGCTCGACCCTGACCGGTGCCAGCGGGTGCCCTGGCCCGAAGTCGTAGCCGATCAGACCGTCGTCCCAGGGAACCTGCAGCCTGCACGCCACTTAACGACCCTTTCAGAACTCCGGGCCATTGACCGGCTGTCGCAGATCAAAACCCGTTGCCGTTTCAGTCACCGCCCAGCTCGCGGCCGCGATCCCTGGCCGCCTCGATCGCGGCGAGGAACGCCGCTCGCACCCGGTGCCGTTCCAGCTCGCGCACGGCGGAGATCGTGGTGCCGCCCGGCGAGGTCACCGCCTCCCGCAGGATCACCGGGTGCTCACCCGAGTCACGCAGCATCGTCGCCGCCCCATACACGGCCTGGGTGATCATCTCCAGCGCCGTCTGGCGCGGCATGCCGAGCAGGATCCCGGCGTCCACCATGGCCTCGACCAGGTAGTAGACGTAGGCGGGCCCGCTGCCAGAGAGCGCCGTGGCGGCGTCCTGCTGGGACTCCGGTATCCGGATGACCTTGCCAACCGGCCGGAGCAGTTCCTCGGTCCACCGCAGGTGCTCGTCGGTCGCGTGCGACCCGGCCGAGATAACGCTCATCGCCTCGTCGACCAGCACGGGAGTGTTGGACATGACCCGGACCACCGGCAGGTCGCCGGGCAGCCTGCACTCGATGAACGACGTCGTGATGCCGGCCGCGACCGAGATGATCAGCCGGCCGGCCGGCACAATGGGCGCGATCTCCGCCAGCAGGGAGGCCATGTCCTGCGGCTTCACTGTGATCACCAGAGTCTCGGCGGCCTTGACCGCCGCGGCAGCACTGGCTATCTGGACGCCGTAACGCTCGCTCAGCTCGTCCGAGCGCTGCTGCTGCCGGGCCACCGCCAGGATGCCGGAGGGTGGGCAGCCCGCCCGCAGCAGTCCCGAGATGAGCGCCTCGCCCATCCTCCCCGCACCCATGATCGCGATCATGGTCAGAAGACCCTTTCAAAATCATCGGAACGATTCATGAAACTAGGCTCCAGTCTGCGAGAGTGCCTGCGGACCCCAGTGTTTGAAAGGGTCTTTACCTTTTGGTGGCCAGCGAGCGCAGGAAGAAGCCGAGGTTGGCCGGGCGCTCGGCGAGCCTGCGGACCAGATAGCCATACCAGTCGCTGCCGTAGGGGACGTAGACCCGCATCTGGGCGCCGGTGGCGGCGAGCCGTCGCTGCTCGGTGGGCCTGATGCCGTAGAGCATCTGGTACTCGAAGCTTTCCACCGACCGGCCCGCCAGGATCGCCTGTCCCCCGGCGATCTCGATCAGCCGGGGGTCGTGCGTGGCCAGCATGGGGTAGCCAGGCCCGGCCAGCAGCGCCTTGAGGCACCGCACGTAGCTCAGGTCGATCTCCCGCCTGCTGGTGAAGGCCACCTGCTCGGGTGCGCCATAGGCACCCTTGCACAGCCGCACCCGCGAACCCGCGGCCGCGAGAGCCGCGCAGTCCGCCTCGCTGCGCCGCAAGTAGGACTGGATGACGCAGCCGAGGTCGGGGAAGTCCGCACGCAGCTCGTGCAGCATCCGCAGCACGGGGCCGACCAGGTGGTGTTCCTCCATGTCGAGGGTCACGGTGGTGCCCGCGTCGCGGGCCGCCGCGCAGATCCGGGTGATGTTCTCCCTGGCGATCTTCTCGCCGTGGTCGCTGCCGTAGGGCGTCGTTCCGGCAGAGGAAGCACCGTAGGGTGTCGTTCCGGCAGAGGAAGCACCGTAGGGTGTCGTTCCGGCGGAGGAAGCGAGGCCAAGCCCGACCGCGGTCGGCTTCACCGAGACCTCGGCTGCGCTGGCCCTTGCCTGCCCATCGCCGGACAGCTTGCCGAGCAGGCTGATGTACTCGTCCGCGACGGCCGCCGCCTGGTCCGGGTCCGTGGTGTGCTCGCCCAGGTAGTCGAGGGTGACGAGCAGCCCGCGGCCCAGCAGTTGCCGGGTCACGCCGAGCGCGTCGTCCTGCGTGGCACCGGCCACGAACCTGGCGACCACGTCCCGTGCGACCGGGGCGGTGATGACGATCTTCTCCATGCGGTCGCTGGCCGAGACGGCCATCAAGAAGCGGCGCAGCACAGCCGACGACCTCCCAGGTGATACGGCTGGCCACCGGGCGTCCAGCCGGGTCTGACCGATCACGCTACCTCCCGGGCCGCAACATTCCCACGCCTGCCTTGCGCAGTGCGACCTTGACGTTCGCGCCGGCGTCCGGGGCGACGATGACCTCCTGAGCGGCGTCGACGCCACCGGCCAGCAGTTGCCTGTCGGTCGGCGTCGCCCGCTTCACCAGCGCCAGCGCGATCGGCCCTAGTTCGTAGTGCCCCGCCGCCGAGCCGGTGAACCCCACGGCAGCACCGTCGAGTTCGACCGGGTCGCCGTGCGCGGGCAGCTTGTCGCTGCTGCCGTCGAGGTGCAGCATGACCAGCCGCCGGGGCGGATGCCCGAGATTGTGCACCCGCGCCACGGTTTCCTGGCCGCGGTAACAGCCCTTGTCCAGGTGCACGGCGGTCTCGATCCAGCCAACCTCGTGCGGGATCGTCCGATGGTCGGTGTCCAGGCCAAGGCGTGGCTGGTGCGCCGCGATCCGCAGCGCCTCGCAGGCCCACATCCCGGCCGGGCGCACCCCGGCCTGGCGCAGCTCGTCCACCACGGCGGGCAGGCGGTCCCGCGGCAGGACCAGGTCGGCGCCGGGGCCGCCGGGCAGCACAGCGGCGGCAGGCAGGCTGGCCGGGTCCGGCGCGTCCGGTCCCATCAGCGTCAGCACTCCGTACTCCGCGGTCACGTCGGCCGGCTCCACCCGCAACATGAACCGCATGGACTCGAGGAACTCGATCAGCGCCGCCGCGGTACCGGGCTCGACGTGTGCCCATATCGCGTCCCCGTCGTCGGTCAGCGTCAGGTGGTGCTCGACATGACCGTTCGGGCTGAGGATGAGCGCCTGTGCGACCGGCCCGGCGGCCAGTCCGTCGAGCTGCTGCGTGGTGAGGCTGTTCAGCCAGGAGAGCCGGTCCGGGCCGGTGATCCGGACGACGCCCCGGTGCGACCGGTCCACCAGGCCAGCGGCCTGCACCAGCGCGCGCTGCTCGCCAAAGGGATCACCGTAGTGGGCCGCGACGCCAGCATCGGGCCCATCGGCCGGTACCGCACCGGGCAGTTCGAGCAGCGGGTTGTCCATGCTGACAAGGCTATATTCAGGCGGCCGCCGCCCTGGCCGCACCAGGTGCACCAGAGTGGTCCTGTGGTGGCCGTCCCGGACCGCCCGGGCGTCCTGCAGCGGTCAGCCGCCGGACGTCCCAGACACCCGGCGACAGGCGCCGCAGCGGCCGAACACGGCCAGGTGCCGGACGTCGGTCTCGAAGTCCTGCCCGGCCTCCAGCGCTGTCACCAGGGGTGCCACGGCGTCCGGGCCGACCTCCTCGATCCGGCCGCAGTCGCGGCACACCAGGTGCACGTGCTCCGCCTCGGCCGCCAGGTGGTAGCTGGGCGCGCCGTGGGTGAGGTGGCTATGCGTGACCAGGCTGAGCTGTTCGAGCAGTTCCAGGGTGCGGTAGACGGTGGAGATGTTCACCCCGCGCGCGGTCTGCTGGACCCGGGCGCAGATCTCCTCGGGGGTCGCATGCTCGAGCGCGGTAACCGCTTCGAGCACGAGCTGGCGCTGCGGGGTGACCCGGTAGCCACGAGCCCGCAGTTGCTCGTCCCACGCCTGCGTCATAGCCAGATCTTAGATAGCCAGGCACGATGCTTACGGGCGCTTGATCCGCCCTTGAACCGGCCTGCCCGCGGACCCGCCTGCTCACCCTGCCTGGTACCGCCGAAAATGCTCTTGCCAGGGGGGTGATCGCTCGCGTAGCGTTCGGGCTACGCGTGAAAGGAGGTGGTCCAAAAGTATGCATAGACGTTGGACACGTGAGGTGGCTGTCCGTTAGCTGCCGTCCCGCCGACGCGCGAGTTACCGCCATAGTGCGCTGACCCGTGTATCACCGGACGGGCCTTCCTTCGCGAAGGCCCGGTTCGCCGCGAGGGCGGCGGCCGGCGAAATCTCGGCAGACACCGAACCCCCGGGTTGGCCGGCCTAGTCCAGTCGGTCCCCGCACAGGGCAACGTTCGATTGCTCAGATGCGGGAGGCGCCCGGGGGCTTTACTTTTCTGCCCGAGCCCCCCAGATTCCCACGATCATGGTTGCAGTTGGCTCCCGGGAAAGGCCCATTCAGGTTCAGCATAAGCAGTAATGCAGTATTACAGTGCAACCAAGCTGACGGGTTCATCCAGCTCAGGAAGCCAGGCACGCTCTCAGGTCGCGGTGTCGGGTGGGTATGGCGAAGCAGCCAAAATTTTCTTTCTAAAAAATGAAAATGAGATGACCTGCAGCGAATCAGCAAACCTCAGCTAATTAGAGATACGCGCTTGAGCTGCGCCGACAGGTGCGGCTGCAGGCCCTGGCCGACCGCCGCCAGGTCGTAGGCGTAGGCGAGATCCTCGCCGACCAGGCCGTACAGCCGGTGCCCGGCGGTGACTTCCTTGGCCGAGGCCGTGCGGGCCACCGCGTCGGTGCTCAGCTCGATCCGGGTGCCGGTGACCTCGCCCAGGTAGATCTCGGTGATCCCAGTGGGGTGGGCCAGCAGCAGCTCGACGGCATTGCCCGGCTGCGGGCGCCAGAAGCCGGCCTCGGTGCCGAGCGGGCGGCCGGGGTTACCGTCGGAATCGAGCAGCCAGGTGCGGCTGGTGTAGATGAGGAACGGTTTGCCGTTGTGGCTGAACGACAGTTCCTGGCCGAAGTTGAAGCTCTCGATGGTGGGATAGCCGCCGACCCCGGCGCCCTCCCAGCGGCCGAGCAGGAAGCTCAGCGGGGCGAGGTCCGGATGCATCTCGGGCGGCGCCTGCGGCGCGGAGGATTCCATGAGTGTCAGCTCACCAGATGAGGGGCGCGGCCTGCTCGCCGCCATTGTCCGTGTCGTCGGCTGAACGCACGGGTGGCCGGGCTTGCCGCGCCTGGGCGGCGGAACAGGCCCGGTACAGCCGGACCGACACCAGCACCGCCCACCCAGCGAGACCGGCGAACGCGGCCACCAGGACCGCCAGGCTCAGCATGCCGTGCATAAGCGCAGTCTAGGCAGCCCGCACCCGGCCGTGGCCAGCGCCACGCGGGACGACCAGGGCCCACCAGCAAGGTCGGGCCGATATCAGGGTCGATGTCCGTTAAGCGGCATAGTGCTGCGTCAGGAAAGACGGCGGCACGCTAAGGTCGCGGCATGGCAACGCGTTCGCTTGTCGTCAAGGTCACCGCGGGCAAGGACGACCCGGAGCGCTGCAATCAGGCGTTCACTGTGGCCGCCACGGCGGTCGCCAGCGGGGTGGACACCTCGCTCTGGCTGACCGGGGAGGCTGCCTGGTTCGGCCTGCCGGGCCGGGCGGAGGAGTTCAGCCTGCCGCACGCGGCTCCGCTGGCGGATCTGCTGGCCGGGATCCTGGCCGCTGGCACGGTGACGGTGTGCACCCAGTGCGCGGCCCGCAGGAACATCACGCAGGGCGAGCTGATGGACGGCGTCCGGATCGCCGGCGCCCCGACGTTCGTCGCCGAGGTCATGGCTGACGGCGCCCAGGCGCTGATCTACTGACCGCTGAGCCGTAACCGGGCTGGCCGCGCGGCCAGGGCTCAGGCCGCTGCCAGCCTCAGGCGCTGCCAGCCTCAGCCGGAGACGGGCTCAGCCGGAGACGGCAGCCAGCCGCTCGTCGCGCAGCTTGCGGCTCCATTGCTCGGCGGCGTCGGGCAGTTCGGGCAGCGGCCCGGCGGCCCAGGTGAGCAGCAGGTCGGCCAGGCCGGGGTTGCGCACCAGCGCCGGGCCGTGCAGGTAGGTGCCGAGCACGCGGCCGGCGTAGGCGCCCTCGGTGCCGTCGCCGTTGCCGATCCCGAGCACGACCTTGGCCAGCGGCGTGGCGCCGGAGCCCAGCTTGGTGACGCCCTGGTGGTTCTCGAAGCCGGTCAGCCGCGGCACGCCGAGGGTGGGATCCACGTCGGCGAGGATTTCGCCCACCGCCCTGCGGTCGCCGCGTCCGCTGCTTATGTCGAGGATCTCCAGGCCGGGGACCGGCTGGCCCTCCTCGCCGGCGAACTCGGTGCCGATGAGCTGATAGCCGGCGCAGACGGCGAAGATGACGGCGCCATGGCCGGCCGCGGCGGCCAGCCCGCCGCCGGCCCGCAGCCGCTGGGCGGCCAGGATCTGCGGCAGGTCCTCGCCGCCGCCCAGCAGGTAGATGTCGCCCTGCTGGGGCACCGGCTGGCCGGAGTTCACGCTCACCGGCTCCACCGGGACGCCGCGCAGCGCGGCCCGGCGTTCGAGGATGAGCAGGTTGCCCCGGTCCCCGTACGTGCTGAGCAGGTCCGGGTACACCCACACCAGGCGGAGCTTGCTCACCTCGGTCCCGGTCATGCGGCGCGACCGAACGTCGCGCGGATCTGCTGGAAGGCCGTGTAGTTGGCGATCACGTCCAGCGCCCCCGGGTCGATCAGGTCCACCGCGTCATCCACTCCCTCCACGAGCTGGAAGTCCACCCCGTCGGCCTCCAGCCGGACGGCCAGGTCGAGCCGGCGCTCGCCGGTGACGAAGACCGGCCGGCCGCGCAGGTGCCGGTAGTCCACGTCCCACAGCCAGGAGGTGTCCCTGCCGTCGGGGCCCTGGGCGTTCACGGCCAGGGCGACCGGAACCGGCGGCGGGCCGAGCACGTCGAACGCCTCCAGCCAGCCGGCCGGGTTCTTGGCCAGCAGCAGCCGGACGCCACGGCCACGCCGCTGAACGGTTGTGTACCGGCCGGCCACCGAGGTCACCTGGCGCATCCGGGGCAGCGCACGGGCCGGGTCGATGCCGAACGCCTCGGCGACGGCGAGCGCGACGACCGCGTTCGCCCGGTTGGCCCGGCCTGGCAGGGCGAGGCTCAGCTCGGTCCGGTGCCCCGCCGGGTCCAGCACGCTCTCGCCGTCGAGCACCCAGGTGGCCGGCGGGCGGCTGAACCCGCACTCGGCGCACCGCCAGCCGGCGTCGTCGCGAACCAGGTGTGAGCCGCATTCGGGGCAGCACCAGGAGTCCTCGTGCCAGCGCTGCCCGGCCGCCACCCAGGTGACCTGCTTGGCCCCGCTGGCCGCCCAGGCAATCAGCGGGTCATCGGCGTTGGCGACGACCAGGCAGCCGGGCGCGTCGGCCAGCGCCGCGCGCCAGCGCCTGGCCAGCAGCCAGATCTCGGCGGCCCGGTCCATCTGGTCGCGGCTGAGGTTGAGCAGGACCAGGACGCGGGCGGCGGTCGCGGGCAGCACCGAGGGAACGTACTTTTCGTCCACTTCGAGCACGCCCAGCGTGGCGTCCTGCTCCTTGCCCAGCGCGGCGGCGAGGCCGGCCTCCATGTTCGCGCCAAAAGCATTCGACGCGACCGGCTGGCCCAGTGTTTCAAGGGCGGCGGTGATCAGGCGGGTCGTCGTGGTCTTCCCGTTCGTGCCGGTTACCAGGACGATCTGCTTGCCCGCGGCGAGCTTCCCGAGCAGGCCAGGTTCGAGGCGGAGCGCGATGACCCCGCCGATTACCGAGCCGTCGCCGCGGCCGGCCAGCCTGGAAACCCGGCCGGCCGCGCCACCGATGGCCGTCGCCAGGCGGGCGCGTAGCTGAAGTCTGCTCATCGCCGCCGCCGGAGTGCTGGGCAAAACCGCATCGTGAGTGCGGGCCCCCCGGGTCCGCGCGAGCGATCGGGCCAGGTCGGGAGACGGCCACCAGGCAGGCAACTTTGCATAACGCGATATCTCACAGGACACTGTATCGGGCTCACCAACCCGGCAGGCCGACCGCGAAGAACTCGTCCATCTCACCCAGTTCACCGGTGATGAGCCGGCGCGGCCAGGACAGGACCACCCCGAGCCAGCCCGAGACCGCCATCTCGGCCGCCGCGCAGCCAAGCCGCGTGCCCGGATCCAGGCCCACCGTAACGATGGCCAGGTCGCTGGTGTAGCCGCGGTGGTCGTCCGCGCCGAGCAGCAGGTTCCAGGCGATGAGCCGGTTGCCCTCCAGCTCCATGGACAGCGGATGGCAGCGCAGTGCGTGGATCCGGTGGCCGACCCGCATGTCCGGCCAGTCCACGGCGCCGGCCAGGCCGAAGTCCAGCGGTGCCGCGCGGTCCAGCGGGTCGCCTGGCGGCCCGGCGAGCGGGCAGACCCGCTCCGCCTCGTGCAGCCAGCGCAGTTGCGGGACGACCCAGTTGGGCCCCGTCCTGCCGCCGGCCGGCCCGCCGTCGAGCAGCCGCAACGCCGCGTCGCGGACGCTCGCCGCCAGCCGGGCCGGGTCGTAGCTGGCCCGCATGCTGGCCGCCCGGACGGTGACCGACCGGTCGATGAGCGTGGTCAGCGCACACTCACGCAGCCTGGGCTCCAGCCCGGCCCAGCGGCGGCGCAGGCGGCCGGGCACCGCGGGCAGCGGCCGGTTGGTGAGGAACGCCAGCACCAGCGTCTCGGTCCAGATCCGCAGCCAGGCGCTGGCCGGATCGGCCGCCGCCAGGTCGGCGCCGCGCAGCTCGGCTAGCGTGCAGGCCCGCTGCGCGGTGCACCGCGGGCCGCAGGCGGCGCTGCGCCGCCCCCGCAGCGGCGGCTCGGCAGCGGCGGCGGCCCGGCGTTCCGCCTCCTCGCCGAGCGGGACCCGGATCCGCAGCGGCCGGTCCATGCCGTCGGCGAACACCGCCGCCACACCCGGCTGGAGCGACACCACCTGCCGCGACTGGCCGTCGTCCAGGTTCATCGCGGCACCCACGATCTGCCTGTCGTCGTGGGCGGGCAGCCGGTGCACGATCTTCAGCGCGGTGTTCTTCACCACGTCGGGCAGGAGCTTGGCCGGGATCTGCTCGGCCACCACGATCCCCTCGCCGTAGGCGCGGATCTCGGCCAGCATCCCGGCGAACAGCTCGACCGCGTGGGCCGCGGCCCGCTGCGTCGTCAGGTCCCGCAGCAGCCGGTGCGCCTCCTCGATGACGATGACGTGCCGCAGGCCGCTGATCCGCTCCCGCCTGGCGCGCAGCCTCAGGTGCTCGACCAGCCGGATGATCAGCGTGCCGATCAGGAAGGCCTTGTCCTCGTCGTTGGCCACGTCCTCGATGGCCAGCACCACGTTGCGGCGCAGCAGCCCGGCTATGTCGGCCGGGTGGCCGCCCTCGAAGAACCGGCCGGCCGACCCGGTCCGCAGCGAGCGCAGCCGGACGTCCACGAAGCCGCGCACGTCGGCCTGGAGCTCTCGGCCGTAGCCGACCTCCTCGATCACGCCGAGCGCGGCCTGCTGCAGCTCGGCCAGGGTGGGGATCGCCGGATGGGCCGGTGCGCCCGGCAGGCCCGCGCCGGTCACCACGTCCCAGCCAGCCTGCTCGTACACCCGCTGCAGCGCCTGCGACATGATCTGCGGGAACGGCTCCTCGGCGGCGAAGGCGGCCTGGAACAGCGCGCGCACCATGTCGATGTGCGCCTGCACCGGGTAGCCGGGCTCGGGAGCGAGCGGGTTCACCGACAGCGGCACGGCCCGCGGGTCGGCCGGGTTGATGACCGTGACCTGGCCGTCTGGCCCGATGCGCCCGGCCATGGCCGCGTACTCGGACTTGGCGGGCTCGATGGCCAGCCACGGCAGGCCCGCCCTGGTGCACTGCTCCAGGATGTGCCGGACGGTCTGGGACTTGCCCGCTCCGGTGGCCCCGGTGACGAAGGCGTGTCTGTTCAGGGTGGCCAGCGGCACCCTGAAGGTGCCGACCGGGCGGTCCTTGGCGTCCAGGATGGCGCCGAGCTCGATGACCGGTTCCTGGCTGCCGGTCTCGCTGGTCACGTCGAAGTGGCCCTGGTCGAGGACGCGCAGGCCAGGGACCTCCCGCCGGGGCAGGCCGGTGAGGGCGGCCAGGACGCCCGCCGTGACGGCGAACGGGGCGGCCGCGCCGTCGCTCGCGTCCTGCGCCTTGACGGTGAGCGCGTCGGCCAGGCTGACCGCCTCGATGCCACTGCGCAGCCGGTAGGGGTGCCTGCCCAGGTCCACCGAACCGACCAGCACGGGGGCGAGCAGCCGCAGTTCCCCGGCGGTGGCCGCGCCGGCCAGCACCCGCACGCTCCACAGCCCGGCCTCGCGGAACGTGTCAAGCTCGGCCATCCGGCGCTGCGCCCGCTCCACGTCGACCCTGGCACGCTCCTCGGCGTACCGGCGCAGCACGTTGAGCTGCGTGCGCAGCTCCGCCACCTCCGCGTCGATGACCTCGGTGGGCTCGGCGACGACCAGCCAGCCGAACTTGCGGCCCATGAGCGTCACCAGGGCCGACTCGAACAGGGGGTCCTGGCCGTCGCCGGCGTCAAGCGGCGGCGCCTGGCGCCCGGGGCAGGACGTCCACACCATCTCGTCCAGGCCGGCCCGCCATCCGCCGCCGGCCGGCGCGCCGCGGGCGCCGGCCGGGAACAGCAGCCCGGTCTCGCCGGGGCCGGCCGCGTTGGTGATCAGTTCGAGCGGCGCCCCGCCGCCCCTGGAGAGCCATCCCACGACGAACGGCCGGCCGTGCTCCGCGGCGCTGAGCACCGCAGGCAGGACCGCGGCGAAGTCGGCCTCAGGGGAGCCGGCGCCGCGTACGGCTTCGATGGCCAGGACCCGGTACCACGGCCCGGTCAGCTCGCCCCCGGCTGCTGTCGTCACTCTCGCGCTATGACCGCCCACGTAGCGTGCATATCAGCCGCCGCCGTCAGGCGCCACCGGTACCTGGTATCTCAGCTCCGGCGCTTGCGCCAGTCCAGCCGCTCGGGCGGCGGTCCCAGGTTGGGTGGCGGCTGCGCCTCGCCGGACCGCCAGCTCACTGCGGCGGCAGCCGTCCCGGCGGGCTGCGGCCGGCCGATAGCCGGTGCCTCCGGGGCGTTCTTCGCCTCGTCCAGGGTCAGCAGGGTGGCGGTCGGCAGCCCGAGGATGCCGGGGTTCGCGTCGGCCAGCAGGACCCGCCGGCCGCCCCGGGAGGCCGCGCAGATGATCACCGCGCTGGGCGGGAGCTGCTGCAGCTCGTGCTGCTCGACGAGGAACTCGCGCGACCGTTGCGTGGTCCGTGCCAGCGAGTCGTTGGCGCCGATGGCCCTGGAGGTGTTCACGCCCCACGCGGTGCTGACGTTAATACCTTCGGTGATCGACGCTGAGTCGCTGGTACCGGTGGAAATACTGCGGTCCCGGCTTCTCGATTTAGCTGGATTTTTATCACCGAACGGTGCCCAGCCGGACTGATAGCTCTGAGAGCTGCCCTGGCTGCGTCCGGACGTCTCGCTGCTGGACGCCGAGGCCGACACCGAGTCCGCGGTGCCGACCGTGCTGGTGTAGGTGTCGCCGATGGTGTCGGTCACCGACGTGCCCACGGTGTCGGTGAGCTGGCTGAGCACGAAGCGGTGCTCGGTGCCGATCTGCTCGCTGGCGATCCTGGCGTCCTCGGCGTTGCCCAGGCGCATGAACGCGACCGCGGCGTTGCCCCGGCCCAGCCGCTCCTTCACGTGAGCCGGGATCGACCGGTAGGCCAGCAGCAGGCCGGTCCTGGAGGCCTCGCAGGCCTCGCACAGCCGGTCCAGCACGTCGCCACGCAGCTTGTCCGCCCCGGCCAGCATCAGCGTGTGCTGCCAGGGCCGCCCGGGCGGGGACTGGCGCAGCATGTGGGTGAGCGCGGTCACCACGTAGGTGCCGAGCACTTTGTTGCCGAACACCCCGGCCCTCCGGTCGGTGCAGACGACGCGCAGCCGGCTCGGCTCGAGCCGGGTCAGTTCCGTTGCCGCGGTGTCCAGCTTGCGCAGCCGTGATTCCATCGCCCAGGCCCTGGTGACGACGACCTGGTCGGCGGCGCGGCCGAACATGCCGGTGATCTGGTCGAACTGGCCCGGGCTGAGCAGGCCGCCGCGGATGTCGTCCCTGGGGTCGCCGATCTGGCCGAGTGCCCGCAGCGCCGCCGTTGCCTGGGCGATCGTCGCGGTCTCACCGAAGACGCCGAGCAGCCGCTCCAGGATCGCGTTGTCCTGCGCCACGTCGCCACCGCTGCCCTCGTCCTCGCTGACGCTGACGACCAGGGAGAGCACATCCGCGAGCACGCTGGGCGGCAGTCCCGCACCAAGGTCGAGCCGGGGCAGGTCGGCGGGCAGCACCCAGACCAGCGGGGCGATGCCAAGCCGCCCGGCAATGGCGGCCAGGTCACCAGCGACCGCCCCCTCGGACACGTCGACCACGGTGACCTCGCCGCCAGCAGCCAGCCGCGACGCCCCGACCAGGGTGAACATCGCTGACCAGCCGGACAGCGTACCGCCGGCGAGATCCAGCCGGTCGATGTTCTCGCCCACGGTGACCGCGTACCACTGCGGCTGCTGGTCGAAGGAGGCCCGCCGGTCCTGCCAGTCCTGGAACCTGCGGGCGTGCTCGGCCTGCCAGGCGAACAGGCGGTTCTCCTGCTCGGCCCGGATCTTGCCGAGCCGCTGCTTCTCCTCGTCCACCCGGGCTCTGAGCGTCTGCTCACCCTGCCAGACGCCGTACGCCATGAATCCCCCGGCCACCAGGCAGGCGATCACCCCGAGCCAGGCGAGCAGCCCGTTGAGCCAGCCGGCCACCCAGGCCGCGATCAGCAGGCCAGCCAGCACCAGCAGCGCCCCGGCGGCCAGCTTCAGCGGCCGGTCGAGCAGGTTCTCCTCCCGTCGCTGCGCGGCCACCCAGTCCGGGTTGAGCTGCTCCTGTTCCGGCGGGGTGGGCCGCCTCGGCGGCGGCCCCGGGTCGGGGTGCAGCACGGCGTGCTGCCAGCCGAGGTAGAGCCGGTCCAGCCGCATCTGGCCGGCGTTCAGCGGGTTTCGTGGCGCGGGGGGCCTGCTGGCCGGTGCGGGCGGTGGCCCGCCGGGCTGGCGGGGTTTGGAGGCTTGAGCCCGCCCGGCGGGGCGGCCGGGAAACTCGGGGGTGTGGCCGCCCGGGTCGTCCGGGCCGCCGCCGGGCGCGCGGGCACCGCCGTTACGCGCGACGCTGCCGGGCTGACCAGGCGTGCGGGCACCGCGGCGCGGCGGAATGCCACCACTGCCGCGCTCGCCCTTCGCGGTCGGCACCGTCACGTAGCCCTGCCCTTCTGCGCCGCGTCGCCCGGCTGAGCTGGCCGGTTCCGCCGTTTCAGCCCGCTTTCCCCGTCTCGCCGGGCCTGGAGTGGCCGCGCGGCGAGCCGGGGGATCCGGGACGGCACGGTCATGCCCAGCGTAACCACGCGATGCTCCGGGCGCTGGACGATGAGCACGTGCTCGCCGTTGCCGAGCCTGCTCAGCGAATGCGCGGCCACCACCGGCCTGCGCACCAGCCCGAACGGGCCGAGCTGGCTGAGCTGCCCGAACTGCGGGTCGTACTGGCCATCGGCGGGACCTTCGTCCGGCGCGTGGCCAGGTCGTGGCCCGGCCGCGGCGGCGGCCGGCATCCGCAGCGGGGAGTCCGCCGCCATCAGGTCGGCGCCGCCCGCGGGGGCGAGCTTCTCACCGGTGAAGGCGGCGAACCGCTCGGCCACCGCCGGGTCGGTGAGCCGGTGCAGCAGCAGCACGTTGACCTGCTCGGCCAGCGGCTGCGCCCGCCCCGCCGCAGTGGTCGTCAGCAGCGCGGGCAACCCGGCCGCGGTGCCCCGGCTGACCAGCTCGGCGAGCGCGCCCGTGCTTACGCCACCGCACTGGTCGAGCCAGACGAGCCCGTCGCCCGGCACGCCGATCCGGCGCAGCTCCGCGCAGACCGCCAGCACGTCGTGGATGACCAGGCCGGCCATGGTGGCCGCCGCCCGGCCGTGCACGGATTTGTCAAGCGAGAACAGCACAACGGTGCGTTCCCGCACCACCCGCCCCAGGTCCAGCCGGGTGCCTGGAGCTGGCACGAGCCAGCGGCCAAGGGCGGAGGCACGCAGCTCATTGAGCTGCTCGACCAGGGTGGCGGTGGTGCCCGGGTCGGCTTCCAGCAGCCTGGCGGACACCTGCACGCGCTCGGCCAGGGCCTGGCGTCGCGGGTGGTAACCGGGCACCTGGCCCATCCGCGCCCGCAGCGCCGCCGGGCTGAGCAGGTGCACGATCTCGTCCAGCACAGCCGTGGCCGGATCGCCCGGGGCGGCGTCCAGGACCGCGAACAGGTCGGTGAGGTAGGCGGCGCAGCTGCGCCGGTACGCGTCTTGGCTGCCGGTCCAGTCGATCATGCCCATGACCAGCGAGGTCCGCCGGGCCGGCTCACCGCCGCGCAGCGGGTCGTAGTAGGTGTTCTCCCCCGCTGGGGGGAACACGTGCAGCGGCGTCCTGGTGGCGGCGCACACGGCGCTGATTGACTGGGCGAGGCTGGCGCTGGCGTCCAGGTCGACCGCGATCACCGGCTTGCGCCGCCGGATCGCGGCGTGCGCCAGCTGGAAGCTCGTCGTCGTGGTGCCCGATCCCGGCGAGCCCACGCACAGCACGCCGCCCGCCACTTCGGCCCAGGACACCGCCGCCTGCCAGCCGGTCGCGGCGTCCAGCCCGAGACAGGCGCCGTCCCTGGTGACCACGCCGCCCGAGGAGATGAACCGGGTCAGGTACACCCGGCGGCAGAACGTCAGCAGCCCGGACCGGTAGGGCGGGAGCTTCCACTCGTCGGTGTGCAGCCAGGTGAGCCAGGCGGCGATGGCCGCTTCGCCCGACGCGGCGACCAGCGCCAGCGGGAGCTGCCGCGGCAGCCAGTGGCCAAGACCCGCGTACGCCGTCGCCAGGTGCAGGATCCGGCCGGGATGCCCGAAGGCCCCGCCCAGGTAGCTGGCGATCGTGCCCGGCCCGGCGGTGAAACCGGCCCCGGCGGTGCCAAGGCCGGAGGCCAGCGCCCAGATGACGCCGATGCCCGCGGGCAGGGCCAGCCACTGCGGCCGCCACCTGCTGATTCGCGTGATGAGGTGGAAAACAACCGCGAGAACGAGGGTGAGCTGGGCGAACAGCAGATGCACGAGCAGGGTGAGCACCGCGCAGGCAGCGACCAGCTCACCGCGGCGGGGCGTACCCCCCGGGATGAGATACCGGCCAGCCCGCGGCACACGCTCGGCCGCGGTTACGGAATCGACACGCATATTGTGCTTTTGATTTGATGTTCAGGTTTTTCAAGGGACTGGACAGGCTCAAGGTTCCCAGCCTTCGGCTGTATGTGTCCACAGAACGTCATCTTCGTCCGACAAACCGTTCACCCGGGGCGCTTGCGGCGACTCGACGACGACGCGGAACATGTCCGAGCGCAGCACCGCCGTGGCGAGCGCTATCGGGCCGCCCGCGGGCACGGCGTCGAACCTGACGGTCACGTTGACCGCGGGCTGGCCGGCCGCCAGCCGCAGGCTCCTGGCGACCGAGGGGGCCGGCGGCTGCAGTTCGACGTAGAGCCCGGCCGGGTGCGCCGCCGCCCGTGGCTGGGCGGGATGCGGATAGCCGGCGCCTGTGGGCATGACCTGCGGCGGCTTCAGCGCGTCGGCGAACTCCGACGGCTCGGCGGACAGGAAGGAGAGATGCTCGGGCAGGTAGGTGGCGGAGAAGGCGGCCGGACCGCCGGCCGAGGTCCACAGGCAGCGGACCACCGATACCGGGTCGCCCGGCGACAGCCCCAGGGCGCCGCCGATGTCCTCGGGCACCCGGCGCAGCGACACATGCCTGGAGGCGCATTCGATCATCGCGCCCATCGGGTCGATCGAGGCCCGCAGGTCGTTCAGGCCCTCGAGCCTGATCAGGTAGTCGGCTGGGCTGGCCCGGTAGACCTGGCCGTCCGGCAGCCTGCGCAGCAGGTTCCGGGCGGCCAGCTCTTCGATCGCGGCCTCCATCTCGGCCGGGCTGACGCCGTACCGCCTGGCCAGCGCGCTGCGCCGGGGCAGCCGCCAGCCCGGCTCGTGATGCACGAGCGCCGACGCCACCCGGTCCGCCAGCACGTGCACGGCTGGGCGGTCGTCGCCGTCCCTGGCGCCTGTCCCCTCGTTCGGGCCGGGCACCAGGCCGCCGTCTCGTCCCTGCCAATTGATCATTTCGCTTTGACGGGCTCAGCCCATCCGGCCGGTGACATATGCCTTGGTGCGCTCGTCGCCCGGATCCTGGAAGATCTGCTCGGTCGGCCCGTACTCAACGAGCACGCCCGTGCGGGTATCGCTCTTTTCGTTGCAGAGCACCGAGTAGAAGGCAGTGCGATCGCTCACCCGCGTGGCCTGCTGCATGTTGTGCGTGACGATGATGATTGTGTAGCGCGATTTGATCTCCCGCATCAGGTCTTCGATGGCGCCCGTCGCGATCGGGTCGAGTGCCGAGCACGGCTCGTCCATGAGAACGACATCCGGCTCAACGGCGAGCGTGCGGGCAATGCACAGCCGCTGCGCCTGCCCGCCGGACAAGCCGAGACCCGAGGCGTTCAGCCGGCCTTTAACCTCATCCCAGAGCGCCGCCTGGCGCAGCGCCCGCTCGACGATCTCGTTCAGTTCGCCCTTGTTGCGGATGCCGTTGATACGCGGCCCGTAGGCGACGTTGTCGTAGATCGACTTCGGGAACGGGTTGGGCTTCTGGAACACCATGCCGATGCGCCGGCGGACCTCGACCCGGTTGGTCGCCGCGGCGTACACGTCGTGGCCGTGGTACAGCACCTGGCCCTCGACCCGGAAGCCGGGGATCGCGTCGTTCATGCGGTTGAGGCTGCGGATGAACGTCGATTTCCCGCACCCTGACGGTCCGATGACCGCGGTCACGAGGTTGCGATAGATCTTCAGCGTCGTCCAGTCCAGCGCCTTCTTGGTGCCATAGGTGACCGACATGTCTCGGATGTCGAACACGGTCGCCTGGGTAATCTCGCGGCGCGCGCCGTCGACCCGTGGCGGGGCGACCGGTGCGGGCGCTGAGGCCGCGGCGGTGGTCTGGATCCGCTGGCGGGGGAGGACGTCCTCGTCGGTGGTGGCGCTGCTCACGGGTGGGGTTCTCTCGGTCATCCGCCAAGCTTCCTTCGGCTTCGTGCGTACAGTAGCCGGGCTCCGATGTTCGCCAGGAGGATAAGGGCCAGGAGGACCAGCGCCTCGCCCCAGGCGCGCGGGAAGCCGGCGGGGTTGAGCGAGTCCGAGGCGGTGAGGATCGAGACCGGAATGTTGGGCATCGGCCCGAACCAGTTGAAGGTCAGGTG
>DASXMU010000460.1:0-6424 GCA_036495485.1 Streptosporangiaceae bacterium | reverse complement strand
CCGGAACACCCCGCCCATCCCGCCAACACAAAAAACCCGAACCCTCACGTGGGTTCGGGTCATGCCGATGTCTTGCGACATCACGCGGCTCCCGCGATAGGACTCGAACCTATAACCTGCCGGTTAACAGCCGGACGCTCTGCCGAATTGAGCTACGCGGGATCAGCCGACACAAGATCACAAGCCGTGGCTCTGCCGGGAACCCCGCCGCTATCTGCGTCGCGGACAAGCGTAGCGCATGCTGCCGGGTGCCTGCCCCACCCCCGAACGGCGCGGCACCGCTCGCCACCCGCCCAAGCCGCTCGCCACCCCCCCCAAGCCGCTCGTCACCCGTCCAGGACGCTCGTCACCACCGGCACCCGTCACCACCAAGGAGTACCGGCAGCCATACGGGGAAGTGGACGGGGCAAGAGCACTCAGGGGAAAGAGGTGCCACATGCGGTACCGGGTGACGTTCGTTGCGGGTCTGGCCGCGGGCTTCGTTGTGGGCACGCGGGCCGGCCGGGAACGTTATGAGCAGATGAAGAGGCTGGCCCGCCGGGCCGCGGACAGCCCTGCCGTCCAGCAGGCGGCGGGGGCCGCGGCCGCGCAGGCGGCGGGGCTGGCGAAGACGGCGACGTCCAGGGTGACCGACAAGGTGCAGCAGCGGGCTCCGGGTCTCGCTGACGCGGCGAAGAAGGCCGGGGAGCGGCTGCCCACCAGGGTTCCCGGGTGGCGCGGCAAGGATGCCGCGGCCAGGAACGGTTCCGGGCAGGCCGCCGGTGATGTGCCGTCCGTTCCCGCGCCCGGCGGGCCGCTCGAAAGCTAGCTTCCCCGGACATGCGAATGGTGCCCCCCGGCCGGTGGGCCGGGGGCACCATTCGATGCTCAGGCAGTAAAGGCCGGCTCCTGGGATTGGACCGGGTGGTCAGCCGGTGATCAGGTGCTGCTCTTCCAGGTGACCTTGAACTGGTTGCCCTTGGCGTTGAGCGGGCCGGGCTGGGCCTTGACCTTGCCGCCGTTGTTGACCATGGTGATCTCGGTGTCGGCGAAGGACTTGATCGTCCCGCTCTTGCCGCCACCGCTCACAGCGGAGTTACTCCCGGTCCAGGTGCCGAAGTTGGGCAGCGGAACGATGCTGCCGCTGCTGGTCGGCGCCTCGGCGATCCACTCGGCGCTGGTGTCCTTGCAGGTGGCGGCGGCGCAGGTCTTGTTCTTGGTGAAGCTGTTGCCGCCTCTGGTGGAGTCGGTCACCTTGAGCGCGTACTTGGTGCCGGTCCGCACGACGGATGCCGCGAAGTGGTCACCGGGCTTAACGGTCTTCCCGACCAACTGGATGCTGTTGCTCGGGAACATCTCCCACCAGGTGAAGTACTGGGGGGCGGCGCCGCCGCCTTGGCAGAAGGCGAGCGTGCCGTCCTGCTCCACCGTTTGGCTGTTGAAGCCGTCGATGCCGACCCAGAACACGGCCAGCGCCTGGGCGGACCCGCACTTGACCGCGGGCTCGGTCCAGGTGCCCGAGATCTTGGTGAACTTGCTGCCGGTGTCGGCGTACCCGGCCCAGTTGGTGCTCTTCGACTGGGCCGGGGCGGTGATGGAGAGAGGCCCGCGGACCGCATGGTTGGTGCTGTGCACACCCTTGAGGAGGTGCTCCAGCGCGGCGACGGCCGCGGCCTTAGTGTTTGCCGGCGTCCGGGCGGCCGAGGCGCTGCCGGTGCCGATGACCATGGCCAGGCCCGCCACGGGCAGGCAGGCCACCAGTCCGTGGGCTACGAACCGTGGGGTACGTCCATGCATAAGTGGGTTGCCTCTCGCTTATGGCGGCTCTGGGATGGCCACCTTGGCACGATCGTAACTTTCTATCTCGTTAGCGATCAATAAACCCATTACAGTTATTTTGTTGCTTCTTGACGCACAGTTGGTGACATCGCGGTATATACCGGACAACTACTACAGTCTCGTAACTGCACGGAACCGCAGGGTGCCGTTACGCCATCAGCGGCCGGTATCCGGCTGGTAACTGGCTGCCGGGTCAGCCGGGAGAATTGCAGAACTGGTGGACGGCACCTGACCTGCGCCCTATGCTGCTCATCGCGGTCGGCGAACGGCCGATTTGTTCTGACCCCGGGTTCGGACAGGATCGCAACAATGCCCCCAAAGACAGCCCCCGTAACAATGTATGACGCCGTTACCCCAAGCAATATCCCGACATCGGCGCAGGTGGTGGCGGGATATATTGACGGCGACTTCGCGTGGACGAGTAAGGACTGGGCCAGGTTCCCGGATGCCGAGAAGGTCCTGATTACAGTCAAAGGTGATCTACGCGGAAATGTTGCCGATGTCGAGAATGGTAACATGACACCGGCCGACGCACTCCGGTGGATCCGGGCCAAGCAAGGAAAAGGCATTGGCGGCTGCACGATTTATTGCAGCAGGGCCAGCCTGGAGTCGGTCTGGGCGGCCTGCCGCGGCCACGCCTACTACATCTGGGTGGCCGACTGGACTGACAACGCGCACGCCGTTAGGAGCACCGTCGCCACCCAGTACCGCAACGTCGACAACGCCTACGACCTGTCAGAGGTGTACTCACAACAGTGGCTGAACACCCTGTACCGGGTGAACCACCCCTGGCCGCTGTAGCAGTCCCGCTGTAGCTGTAGCAGTCCCGCTGTAGCAGTCCGGCAGTCTGCCCGCCCGGCCGCCCACAGAACGGCCGGCTGGCCGTCAGTCGAGGTATTCGCGGAGCATCTGGGCGCGGCTCGGGTGACGCAGTTTGGCGAGGGTCTTGGACTCGATCTGCCGGATGCGCTCCCTGGTCACGCCGAATTCCCTGCCGACTTCCTCCAGTGTCCTCGGGTGGCCGTCGGTCAGCCCGAACCGCAGCTGGATGATTGTCTGCTCCCGGCTGCTCAGCCTTTCCAGGATCCCGTCGAGCTGGTCCTGGAGCATGATGAACGCCGCCGCCTCCATCGGCACCACGGCGTCGGCGTCCTCGATGAAATCGCCAAGATCGGAGTCTTCCTCGCCGATCGGCGACTGCAGCGAGACGGGTTCCTGAGCGACCCGCTGGATCTCAGCTACGCGCTGGGCGCAGACCCCCATCTCGGCCGCGATCTCCCCGACGCTGGCCTCCCGGCCCAGATCCTGATGCAACTGGCGCTGCACCCGGACCAGTTTGTTGATGGTTTCCACCATATGCACCGGAATGCGTATGGTCCGTGCCTGATCGGCGATCGCCCTGGTAATAGCCTGCCTGATCCACCAGGTGGCATAGGTGGAGAACTTGTACCCCTTGGTGTAGTCGAATTTCTCCACCGCACGGATCAGGCCCAGGTTCCCTTCCTGAATCAGGTCGAGGAATATGAGCCCACGGCCGATATAACGCTTGGCGATCGACACGACCAGCCGGAGATTCGCCTCGATCAGCCGTTGTTTCGCCTGCACCCCATCGGCGGCCAGCTGAGCGAGTTCGTCGGCCCGCGTCCACACACTGGTGAATGCCGGCGTTCCGCGCAGTTTCTCCTCGGCGAACAGGCCGGCTTCGATCGACTTCGCCAGCTCCACTTCGTCTTCCGCCGTGAGCAACGGCACGCGGCCAATCTCGCGCAGGTAGATGCGTACCAGGTCGCCGGGCGAGGCCCGCCTGCCCAGCTCGCTCTGGTCTTCCCTGCGCAGGTCCTCGACCTCCTCCTGGACCGGGTCGAGGATTTCCACACCTTCATCGGCGAGGAGCCGCAGCACGCCTTCGATCGCGTCGGGTGGCAGATCGGGATGATCGAGGGCTGTCGCGATATCGGCCATCGTGACGCCGCCCCGTTCCCTGCCGAGGGTAACGAGGTCTGTCATCTGATCAGCCGATAGTGGTCCGCCAGGCAGCACCGTAAGGGTCACGCAGACCAGTCTGCACCGTGACGCTGCGGTTACGGGGGACCCAATTTTGTCACCTCGATGACAGTAACGCCGGGGCGCCGGGACAAGATATACAACACCCTTGCTGACCAGGGTCTTCCCGGTCGCGATGACGCAGAGACCGAAGTCCCTCCCGGGCAACGATCATGCGGGGACCCACCGTCCGCAAGACCGTGCTGCCTGGGGTTACTACTGCCCACCGGACTCTATGATCCCCCTGTCGCCAAGCCGACGAGCACCTTCCGCCGCTGCTCAAGACCGACTAGATCGCCGAACAACCGGGCGTGCTCCGCTTGGGCCGCTTTTGGATCCATGCGTTGCAGTCGCGACTTAATGTGGGCAATCTGGCGGCTGACCGCCAGCTCCTCAACCGTGGCTAGCTGGGCGGTGACATACCTGGCGTCCGGCTCGCCGTCCGCTCCTGGAGTGTGCATCGGCTCCACGGCCAGCTCTGTCACCAGCGTCTTGGTCTGGTCGTCGGGAGCAGCCTCGCGCAGGCTCCTGGCCCATTCCCGGCCGCCGAGCGGGTGAACCCCACCGGCCGCACCCGGCGCAGAGACATCAGAGGTTTCACCAGTCTTGTCCCAGCCGCCACAGGTACAGATCAGGCTGAAGACCCCGGCGTGGGCAGCCACGGTGAAGGCGTCGGTGCCCAGCGAGGCGAAAGCAGGCCCGCACAGGCCGGGGCGCTGCACGGCGAGCTTGAGCACCTCGCGCTCGACCTGCACCGCCGGGTCGTTCGGGTCGTAAGGGGCGGCACCGTTCGGGTCGTGGGAGCCGGCCCCGTTCCGTCCCGCTTCGCCATTCACAGGGACGGCGCTCTCCCAGGATCCCGGCCCGGCCGGGTTTCGCGGCCCGGCACCCCCGGGGGGCCGTCCTGCCGGGCCCCGGCCCCCAGCGGGCTGGCCGGAGGGACGCCCAGCCGGGCGGCGCCCGGCTGAGCTGGGCTGCCCACCGCTGCCCGCGTGGTCACGGACCCTGGCCAGCACGAACGTCTCGTCCATCATGCCGAGCCAGCGGTCCAGGCTGATCGCGTACTGGTGCCGGTGCCCACGGTCCTTGATCCGCGCGACGATCGGCGCGGCGGCATCCAGCGCGGCCAGCCGGCCCTCGATCGTGTCGAGATCGAACTGGCTCACCGCGCTGCGGATGGCGTACTCGAACAGCGGGACACGGCTGGCGACCAGGTCCCGCACGGCCGCGTCTCCCCTGGAGAGCCGCAGGTCGCAAGGGTCGAGGCCGTCTGGCTGCACGGCGACGAAGGTCTGGGTGACGAACTTGTCCTCCATGCCGAACGCGCGCAACGCGGCCCGCTGCCCCGCGGCATCGCCGTCGAAGGTGAAGATGACCTCGCCGCGGAACTCGCTCGCGTCCATCAGCAGCCGCCGCAGGATCCTGATGTGCCCCTCGCCGAACGAGGTGCCCGAGGTTGCCACGGCGGTCGGCACCCCGGCCAGGTGGCAGGCCATCACGTCGGTGTAGCCCTCCACCAGCACGGCCTGGCGGCGTTGCGAGATCTCGCGCTTCGCCAGGTCGGCGCCGTACAGCACCGAGCTCTTCTTGAACAGCGGGGTCTCGGGGGTGTTGAGGTACTTGGGCCCGTCGTCGCGGTCGGAGAGCTTGCGCGCGCCGAAGGCGATCACGTCGCCGGTGAGGTCCCTGATCGGCCAGATCAGCCGCCCGCGGAACCGGTCCATCGGCCCGCGCCGGCCCTCCTTGGCCAGCCCGCCGGTGAGCAGTTCGGCGTCGGCGAAGCCACGGCCGCGCAGGTGGCTGGTGAGCACCTCCCAGGCGTCGGGGGCGTAGCCGACGCCGAACCGCTCCACCTGGTCGAGGTCGAACCCCCGGGAGGCGAGGAACTCCCGCCCGGCCACGGCGTCCGGTGTGCGCAACTGCTCGGCGAAGAACTCGGCCGCGGCCTTGTGCGCGGAGATGAGCCTGCGCCGCTGGCTCTGCTCCTGACCGGGCACATGCCCGCCCTGCTCGTAGCGCAGCTCGATGCCTATCCTGGCGGCCAGCCGCTCGACCGCCTCGGTGAACGTCAGCCCGTCGACCTTCTGCACGAAGGAAAGGACGTCGCCACCCTCGGCACAGGAAAAGCAGTAGTAAAGTCCTCGGCTGGGCGTGACGTTGAACGAGGGTGTCTTCTCGTCGTGGAACGGGCACAGTCCCTTGAGCGAGCCGCCACCCGCGTTGCGCAACTGCAGGTACTCGCCGACAACCTCGTCGATGGGTGAGCGCTCGCGAACCGTGGCAATGTCCTCGTCACGAATCCGCCCAGCCACGTATCCTCCGGCCTTCCCGCCCGCGCCACTCCCGTCGCGGCGAGTCTAGCCCTTCCTGCCGTCACCGGCTGACCGCCGCGAAAAGCCCAGCACCGGCCCCGCCGGAACCGGCCGCCCGGTGCCGGGCGCCGAGCCCGGCCAGCGCGTCCAGGAACCTGTCCGGCCACCGTTCATGTCACCGGGAATGCGCCACCGTCCAGCGCGCCGCGGCCGGGGTCATGCCGCTGATACCGTCGCCGGGTGCGCGCGCA
>DASXMU010000459.1:0-8992 GCA_036495485.1 Streptosporangiaceae bacterium | reverse complement strand
CCCTTTCCCGAACCCCAGCGAGCCGTGCCGCTCGATGAATTCGAAGAACACCGTTGGCCGGTCACCGATCGGCTTGGTGAAGATCTGCAGCAGGTAGCCGTCCTCGTCTCGGTCCACCAGGATGCCGCGCTTTTGCAACTCGGACACGGGGACCCGCACCGAGCCGATCCGTTCCCGCAGCACCGGGTCGGTGTAGTACTCCTCCGGCGTGGACAAGAACTCCACGCCCCGCGCCCGCAGCCCGTCGACGGTGGCCAGGATGTCCGGCGTCGCCAGCGCCAGGTGCTGCACGCCGGCGCCACCGTAGAACTCCAGGTACTCATCGATCTGGGACCTGCGCTGCCCCGCGGCCGGCTCGTTGAGCGGGAACTTCACCCGGTGGTCGCCGCTAGCCACGACCTTGCTCATCAGCGCGGAGTACTTGGTGGCGATGTCGTCGCCGATGAACTCGGCCATGTTCGTGAAGCCCATGACCTCGTTGTAGAAGGCGACCCATTCGTCCATCCTGCCCAGCTCCACATTGCCGACCGTGTGGTCGACCGCCTGGAACAGCCTGCGGTCCGGGCCGTCCGTCCTGGCCATCGCCGGGCCGGCGGCCACGTAACCGGGCAGGTAGGGCCCGTGGTAGCGGGTCCGGTCGATGAGTGTGTGCCGGGTCTCGCCATAGGCAGCGATCGCCGCGATCCGGACGGTGCCGTGGGAGTCGGACTGGTCATAGGGCTCGGTCAGCACGGTCGCGCCGCAGCGGCGCGCGTGTGCCACGCACTTGTCCACGTCGGGCACGGACAGCGGCAGGTCGGCCACGCCATCGCCGTGCGCCCGGTGGTGGTCGAGCATCCAGTTGCCCGGCCGCACGCCGCCGTTGATCACGAACCGGGCCGATCCCGACGTCAGCACGTAGGACTTGAACTCGTGGTTGCCGGTCTCAGGCCCGCAGTAGGCGACCAGGTCCATCCCGAAGACGGCCTGGTAGTAGTGCGCGGTCTGGGTGGCGTTGCCGGTTACGAAGACGACCGCGTCCAGCGCGGTGACCGGGAAGGGGTCGGCGGACTCGTCGTGGTCCACCAGCCCGACGAGCTCTTTGAGCTGGGCGAAACCCATGCCCGCAGCGGCCTCGTCGGCCGTCAGCTCATCGGTTGTGGGGGAAGCGTGCGTGCTGGTAGTCATGCCTGACCCCTCTCCTCGCGAGGCAACCTGTATGGCAAATCTCGACTATCGGCATGCGAATGCGCAAGCGCCACCCAAAACCATGGTCATATTGCACAGGCCATGGCCGGTTGAGCTAGTAATTATGGTCAATATGGATAAAGAAATACTGCCGGGCGGCCCGGTCGCGTTCCCTCAGCCGGCCGGGTGATGCGCGATCGGCTCCCGGCCCAGCGGCTGGTGCGGAGCCGGCCCCGGTGTGACCTTGGGTACCTCGCGTTCCACCGGCTTGCCGGCGAGCAGCACCTCCTGGCCGTGGTGCAGCAGCGTCAGCGGGTCGCCGTCGAGCAGCTCATAGCGCACCCGGCGGCTGCCGATGGAGACGCACAGCCGGCGGCCGCGGTAGCGGAACCGGAAGATCAGCCGGGTGATGCCGGTCGGCAGCCGCGGGCTGAAGGCCAGCGTGCCACCCTCGGTTCGCATCCCGCCGAACCCGGCGACCAGAGCGGTCCAGGCCCCGGCCAGCGAGGCCATGTGCAGGCCGTCGCGGGTGTTGTGCTGCACGTCGCGCAGGTCCATCAGCGCGGCCTCGGCCAGGTAGGCATAGGCCAGCTCGAGCTGTCCGACTTCGGCCGCCATCACCGCCTGGGTGCAGGCCGACAGCGAGGAGTCCCGCACGGTGAGCGCCTCGTAGTAGGCGAAGTTGCGCACCTTCTGGTCGTGGCTGAACGCGTCGCCGCGCAGGTGCATGGCCAGCACCAGGTCGGCCTGCTTGACCACCTGGCTGCGGTACAGGTCGAAGTAGGGGTAGTGCAGCAGCAGCGGGTACTTCTCGGCCGGCGTGCTGGCGAAGTCCCAGCGCGCGTGCTGGGTGAAGCCCTCGTGCTGCGGGTGCACCTCGAGCCGCTCGTCGTAGGGGATGACCATAGTCGCGGCCGCGTCCCGCCAGCTCGCCGCCTCCTCCGTGCTGACACCAAGCCCGGCCGCGGCGTCCGGCAGCCTGCCCACGGCATCGGCGGCTGCCACCAGGTTCCGCTGCGCCATCAGGTTGGTGTAGACGTTGTTGTCCACGATCGCGTTGTACTCGTTCGGCCCGGTTACGCCGTCGAGCCTGAACTTGCCGTCGGCGTCGTGGTGGCCCAGATTGCGCCACAGCCGCGCGGTCTCCACCAGGATCTCCAGGCCGACCTCCTGCTCGAACGCGGCGTCCTCGGTCGCGTCCAGGTAGCGCAGCACCGCGTCGGCGATGTCGGCGTTGATGTGGAATGCGGCCGTGCCGGCCGGCCAGTAGCCCGAGCACTCCTGGCCCCTGATCGTCCGCCAGGCGAAGGCCGCCCCGGTCAGGCCGAGGTCGATGGCGTGCTGCCTGGCCACCGGCAGCGTCATGTGCCGCCAGCGCAGCACGTCGGCCGCCGCGTCCGGATGGGTGTAGGTGAGCACCGGCAGCACGAACGTCTCGGTGTCCCAGAACGTGTGCCCGTCGTATCCGGGCCCGGTCAGGCCCTTGGCGGCGATCGGCCTGAACTCGGCCCGCGCGCCGGACTGCAGGATGTGGAACAGCCCGAACCGCACCGCCTGCTGGATCTCCGGGTCACCCTCGACCTGGACGTCCGCGCCCGCCCAGAACTCGTCGAGGTACTCGCGCTGCTCGCCGAGCAGCCCGTCGAACCCGGTCAGCCTGGCGAGCGCCACCGCGGCCGCCACCTGGTCGTGCAGGGCCGCCCGGCTGCGGCGGCTGGACCAGCCGTAGGCGACGTACTTGGTGACCTCCAGCCGCTCCCCCGGCGCCAGCCGGGTGGCCACGGTGGCGCGGCCGAGGTCGGGGAAGGACTCGGAGCGCTTGTGCATCTTCTCCGGGCCGGTCACCTCGTGCGACATCACGGCGGCCATCCGCAGGTCGCTCACCCGGGTGTGGTGCACCAGGAGCGCGCCGAGCTGGTCGTCGTTGATCGACTGGTGCTCCTCGTTGACCAGCGGTGACTCGAGCACGGCGGCCACCCGGGGATCCTTGCCCATGTCGGGCAGCGCCTCGTTGGCGACCAGCTCGGACTGCGCCACGACCCGCAGTGGCCCCTGCACCGGCTCGACCGGCTCGACCGTGTAGCGGATCGCCACGATCGCCCGCTGGGTGAGCGAGACCAGCCGCACGGAGGTCACCTTCACCCTGGCGCCGGACGGCGAACTCCACTCCACCTCGCGGGTCAGCGTCCCCGCGCGCAGGTCGAGCCGCCGAACGTGCGAGTGCAGGGTGCCGTAGCGGACGTCGAACGGCTCGTCGTCGACCAGCAGCCTGATCAGCTTGCCGTTGGTGACGTTGATGATCGTCTGCCCGGACTCCGGGTACCCGTAGCCGGCCTCCGCATAGGGCAGCGGCCGCAGCTCGTACAGGGAGTTCAGGTAGGTGCCCGGCAGCCCGTGCGGATCCCCTTCGTCCAGGTTCCCGCGCAGGCCGATGTGCCCGTTGGACAGCGCGAACACCGACTCGCTCTGCGCGATCACGTCGAGGTTGAGCGAAGACTCGGTGATCGCCCACGGCTCGATCGCGAACGTCGGCTGCCTGATCCCGGCGGCGGTCTGCCCAGTTGGCCCTGGCATGGTCGTGCCCGGCGCGGCGCTGCCGGCGCCGGTCACTGCCCGCTCACTGGCCCGCCGCCTGCTGTTCGTCGCGTGGCTCACCGGTCCAGCAACTCCTCGAGATCGTCGACCACGACGTCGGCGCCGTGGGCGGCCAGCTCCTGCGCCTGACCTGTCCTGTTCACACCCACCACCAGGCCGAAGTGACCGGCGTGGCCGGCTTCCACCCCGGCCAGCGCGTCCTCGAACACGACCGCCCGCGACGGCGGCACGTCCAGCTCCTTCGCCCCGGCCAGGAAGGTGTCCGGGGCCGGCTTGCCGGCCAGCCCGCGCTCCTTGGCGATCACTCCGTCGATGCGGGCGTCGAACAGGCCGGCGATCCCCGCCACGGTCAGCACCTGCGCGGTGTTGGCACTGGATGAGACGACGGCGGTGTGCAGCCCGGCCGCGCGGACCGCCCTGATGTAGCGCACCGAGCCGTCGTAGACCTGCACACCGCGAGACTCGATGAGGTCGAGCACGAGCGCGTTCTTGCAGTTGCTCAGCCCGTTGATTGTCTGCGCCGTGGGCGGGTCGTCCGGGCTCCCCTCAGGCAGCTCGATGCCGCGCGCCCGCAGGAACGAGCGGGTCCCGTCCAGCCGGGGCTTGCCGTCCACGTACTGGTCGTACTCGCGGACCTGGTCGAACGGCACGAACTCGGTGCCGTGCCCGGCGGCCCAGGTGCGGAGGAAGCCGTCGAACATCTGTTTCCAGGCCGCCGCGTGCACGAGCGCGGTCTTGGTGACGACGCCATCCAGGTCGAACAGGCAGGCCTGTGTCGCGTCAGGAAGTCCCAGCATGCAACCTTCTCCAGCAGAATGAGAATTTTGCTCCGGTGCACGGAGACCCCCATGCCCGGTTCGATGTCACGCAGCCTGCAGGCGGCTTCCCTCTACTGTGCCAGCTCCCCCACTGTGCCAGAGCCAGGATTGCGCCGCCCGCCCCGCGACCGTCCCGTTACCGGGGTGTCCGTCCTGTTACCTGAAGTCCGGCCCCGCTCTCGTGAGCTGGGCATGCGGAAGCCGGTCCCGGCCGCGCGGGCGGCCGGGACCGGCGTATCCGCATGGACGTCAGGCCGGTGGCTGGCCGTCCGTGGTGTAGGCATACAGCTCCGAATCCGTGCCACCCGCGTAGATGGTCCCGTCCACGGCCACCGGCGACGTCATCGCCCCGGCCGTGGTGACGCGCTTCCAGTCACGCAGGCCGCTGGTGACGCGCCCAGCGCCGATCACCCCTTTGGAGGTGTCGAAGATGTAGATCTGGTAGGCCGACGCGACCCCGGTGATCGGGCCGCCGCCCATGTTGATCTTCCACAGATCCTTGCCGTCGGCGGCATGGATCCCGTAGAGGTCTCCGTCGGCGGAGCCCACTGCGACGATCACACCGCGATGGGCGACGCCGGTCGAGTTGACGGTGAGTGAGTTGCTGACCATCCCGCCGGTCGTGTAGGACCAGCTGGCGGCCCCGGTGTTCTCATTGATGGCGTAGACCGAGTCGCCAGCGCCGGCGTACACCACACCGGCAGCGACAGCCGGAGGCGTGGTCACCGCCGCACTGCCGGTGGAATGGCTCCACTGGCTGGTACCCGACAGCGACAGCGACGTGACGTCCCCGTTGGACTCGCCGACGACCAGCCGCTTGCCGGTCAGGTCCAGCGCCAGCGCGGCGGAGGCCGGGTGCGTCAGGGTCTTCGACCACACCACGGCGCCCGTCGTCTCGGCAACGGCTTCGATGGCACCTGTGCTGCTGGTCACGTAGACCTGCCCGCCGCCGGGCACCGGCGCCGACACGTCACCACCGATCGTGTCCGACCAGGCCATCTTCCCGGTGCGGGTGGAGATCGCGTCGAGGGTGCCGTCGTTCGCGCCCACGAACACCAGGCCGTCGGCGATATCGACGGCCGGGCTGCCATCCAGCGCGGCCCCGGCTCGCGACCACGTCCACAGCGGGGAACCGAAGTGCGCGTCGACCGCCGTCAGGTGCCCGGCGTCGGGGACGTAGGCCACGGTGTCCGCAACCGCCGGCGGCCCGCTGACGGCCGCGGCGGTGCCGAACGCCCAGGCCAGGTTCATGAAGGTGCCGTTGCCCGCGGCGATGCTGTTGAAGATGTCCTGGTCGTTGGGCTCGAAGCCGGTGTGGGTGGGACCGTATCCGGCCTGGGCCCAGGTGCTGGCGATCGTGATCCCGGCGGCACCGGCCTTCCCCGAGCTCTGGCCGGTCACGTCGAGCGAGGTCAGCCCGAAGGCCGTCGTGGCCGGGATGGTCACCGTGGTGGCAGGCACACTCCCTGAGGCGGTCGTCTTCGCCGTCGCCAGCTTCGTGCCCGCCAGGGCGATGGTGACCGTCTCTGAGGCACCGAACCCGCTCCCTGACACCTGCATCTGCCCGGTCGGCGGCACGAACTGAGCCGACGTCTGGAGCTGTGGGCTGCTGGTCGAGGGCAGGACGGTGAATCCGGTTCCGCCGGTCACCACGCTGGACTGGCCGGCCGCCGAGACGGTGTACGCGGCGACCTGGTAGACGTCGCCCGAGGCAGGCACGGGGTAGGAGAACGTCCACCCGCTCGACGTGCCGCCCGGGCTGGCCAGGGTGGCCGGGTTGTCGGACGGCCCGGATCCCCACTTACCTGCCCTGGCGTTCCACCAGGGCCCGTCCGGGCCGCTGGCCTGCACTCCCACCAGCACCTGGGTGATGCCGGCGTGGTCGGTTGCCGACCCCTTCACGGTTATTTGCCCGTTGGGGTTGGCGACCTTCGAGGAGTCCACGGGTGAGGTCACCGTGTTGGCGGGCAGCGTGGACTCGTTCCCCCCGCCGACCGCGAAGTCGTACAGGAACCCATCCGCCGAGGCGATCAGGATGTCCCCACCCGACACCGCCGGCGAAGCCGTGATGTACTGCCCGGCCTGGTAGTGGTAGAGCAGCTTCCCGGTGGCCAGCGAGTCGACGTCGAATCCGCTGGCCAGGTCTCCCACGGTCACCACCTGGGACCCGGCGGGCCCGGCGATGGCCGGCGAGGAGTCCACGCCGGCCTTGGCTGGGTCGTCGTTGTGCCAGACCACGTTCCCGTTGAGCGGGTTCAGGTCCACCAGGCCGTTCGCATCACCGAGGACCAGGTTCTCGCCGGACAGCGCTGGTGTGGAGATGTTCCGGCCGAGGCTGTGGATCTCCTCGGTGTAGCGGACGGCCCACACCTTCGCGCCGGTCGTGAGGTTGAGCCCGAACATGGTCCCGAACTTGTTCTCCACATAGGCCATCCCGTCGGCGAAGCCATTCGTTCCCGGTGGGCTGGCTACCACGCCTGCGCCTACGTCGTAGTCGCCTGGCGGCGGGTCGGTGGCGAAGCGCCAGACCTCCTTGCCGGTCACGGCATTGATCGCGTACACCTTCGAGTCCGGGTCGGCGGTGCCCAGCAGCACCAGCGGCGTCCCCTTCGCGTCCACCGCGTAGGTCAGCGGATCCCAGCTTCCCGCGGTCGACGCGTAGCCGGTGAAGGCCCATTCCTGCGCGCAGTTGCTCTGCTTGAGCGCGTACACCGGCCCGCTCGCCGAATTGGTGTCGTTGGCCCCGAAGTACACCGTCGGCACGCCGCCAGGCGGCGTCGCCGCCACCGGCGTCCCCTCGATCTGGCGCGGCGGGGTGAACGTGCATCCCACGGCGCCGGTGGTCGCGTCCAGCTTGAAGATCTTGGTGCTGTTGGTCGTGGCCACGAACACGGCACCGTTGGCCACGACCGGGCCCGGCCGGACCTGGTTCCCCACGGACGTAGCCCAGACGATCCGCCCGTTGGCGAGGTTGACGGCCACCACGTCGTGGTTCTGGGTCCCGATATAGGCCAGCCGCTCACCCAGGGTGGAGTCGAAGGCCTCCACCGGGGAGTCCACCGCCCCTCCGTACAGGTCCGCCGCCCACCTCACCCCCAGCTTCGAGGCGTTCGCGGTCGTCACCGAACTGCTGGCCGCCCAGCCATCCAGCAACCCGGTGCGGTGGAAGCTCGCCCAGTCCTCACTGGAACCGGCCGCCGCGCGCACCGATCGCGGCGAACCGGCCAGCGCACCCGCGGTGGCGCTGCCGGCCGCGGTGACGCCGACGGCGCACAGCAGCGTCGTTAACAGAGCCAGCGGCGCACGGGCCAGCCTCCGCCGCCCGCGGTCCCCGATCTTTTGCCGCATCAAAATCTCCTTTCAGCGGACATATTTTTAGGCATGCGAAATTGCCCTGTGTCCGCAGCGAGAATGCCCTCCATGACAATTCAGCCCTGCCGCTGAAAAGCAGAGCACAACACCACAAGATCAGCAGGCAGGAATCTGCCGCTCACCCATCCCGGTCAAAGCACCGAAAACACCCCAGGTCGGCATGCGGGGATCAGCCTGCCCACAACACCTCGTCGTGGCCCCGACCGTAAGACGCCCCACCGGGCCAGCGGGTTTACGTTTACTCGAAAATTTATGTTCACGCTGGATCTGTCGGATAAATCCCCAGAAGCATCATGAGTGACCATAGGGATCCGGTTGTTCACTGCTATCACCAGAGCCATACTGGGCGCCCGGCGGCAAACCATCGTCCGGACCACCCGGAATTGGTCTAGCGGGCGGTAAGCACCGCCTGCGCCTGGGTGACCTGCGCGGCCAGCCGGTCAGCGTCGTCACGCAGTTCCGTCTGCACGACGATCACCGACCGCCCGACGTGCACGGGGTGAGCCGTCCCGGTGACATGGCCGCCACGGACCGCCCGCAGGAAGCTGGTCGACGAGGAGATCGTGGCGGTGTTCGCGCCCTCGGGCAGGTTGAGGAAGGCGCACAGGCCGCCGAGGCTGTCGGCCAGCGTCATCAGCACACCGCCGTGCAGCACGCCACCCGTCGTGCACAGGTCCCCGTCCCAGGCCAGCCGGCCGGTAACCTGCTGCGGTTCCGCCGACTCCAGCACGATCCCGAGCTTGACCGCGAACGGCATGAGCCCGATCAACTGGTCCTCTGTCACGTCTATACCCTTCCGGCCGGTGCGGTTACCACCACTCCTCCGGGGCCGCTAACCGCCGGTAGCCGCCTTCGCCGCGCGACTCGGGCGGGACGGGGAACCCGCGTTCCCGGTGGAAGTCAGGGTAGTCATCGCCGGGTGGCGGCGGGGCGCCGTGCCCCGGCGGCGGGTTGCCAGGCCCTGGCTGCGGGCCGCCGCCGGACGCTTCAGGGAGAACGCCGAACGGCGGCCCGGGATAGGCCGGGAAGCGCGGATAGGT
>DASXMU010000458.1:0-2495 GCA_036495485.1 Streptosporangiaceae bacterium | reverse complement strand
CTGCGACCGCGAACGGCCCGTCGGGCCAGGGCAGCACCATGGTCAGGTAGGGGCCAACCGTCTGGGAGGGGGTGCTGAGTAGTTCACTCATCGTCGTCCTCCTCTTCGAACGGGGTGGCCGCACTCCCCCGCAGCACGATGTCGAACTCGAAGGCGAGCGCCCATTCCGCGCGGGTGTTGGCCATGTCGAACCGGGAGATCATCCGCTCCCGGCCTTTGGGGTCGGGGATCGCGTTGAAGATGGGGTCCTGGAAGAACAGCGGATCGTCCGGGAAGTACATCTGGGTGACCAGCCGCTGGGTGAACGCGCGGCCGAACAGCGAGAAGTGGATGTGCGCGGGCCGCCAGGCGTTGGGATGGTTGCGCCAGGGATAGGCGCCCGGCTTGATCGTGACGAACCGGTACCGCCCCTCGTCGTCGGTGACGCAGCGGCCGAGGCCGGTGAAGTTCGGGTCGAGCGGCGCGGCATGCTGGTCGCCGGCGTGCAGATAGCGGCCCGCCGCGTTGGTCTGCCAGATCTCGATCAGGGCGCTCCGCACCGGGCTGCCGTCGCTGTCGAGCACCCGGCCGGTGACGATGATCCGCTCGCCCTGCGGCTCGCCGGGATGACCGGCGGTCAGGTCGGCGCCGGCGGCCGTGATCCGCTCCGCGCCGACCAGCGGCCCTGTGACCTCGGTCAGCCGGTGCGGCAGCAGAATGGGCGGCTGGCTGGGCGCGCGCAGGGCCGACGACCGGTAATCGGCGAAGTCGGCAGGCGGGTGCACGCCGCGTGGGCGCTCGTAGGGGCGCAGGGTGAACGCGGTCACCTCCGGCTCGCTCACTGGGCCGTTCCTTCCTCGTCCAGCACCCGCTGGGCGATGGCGAACGCGCGGTTGCCCGCCGGGACGCCGGCGTAGACCGCCACCTGGAGCAGCACCTCGCGGATCTGCTCGTGGCTGAGGCCGTTGCGCACGGCCGCCCGCAGGTGCATGGCCAGCTCCTCGTCCTGGCGGAGCACGGCGAGCGCGGTGAGCGTGACGATGCTGCGCTCGGCCCTGGTCAGCCCGGCTCGTGACCAGATCTCGCCCCAGGCGTACCGGGTGATCAAGTCCTGGAACGGGGCGGTGAACGGTGTGGTGCCCGCGACCGCACGGTTCACATGCTCGTCGCCGAGCACCTCCCGGCGGACTGCCATGCCCCGGCCTGCGGTGTCCTGATTGGCTGTCACGCACTGCCGCCTTTCGTCGTCGGTGACCGGCTCACGAGCCGCCGAGCGGAGCGCGGCCGGGGTATAACATGCTTCCCGCTAGCGTCGCCGTTGATCGCCGGATCCGGCGGCATCGAGTCATCTGACCGAAGGCGGGTCTTGACATGACCACCGTTGGCGGCACACAGCAGCAGGAGGCTGGCAGCGATCTCACCAAGCAGATGCGCGGGGCCAGTTCGGGCCTGATGGTCATGCTGATCCTTCAGTTCGGGCTGGGGATCGGGGTCAACCTGTTCATCACGCCGAAGAAGGGCGGCGTGAGCGAGGCGTTCTCGAACGGGCCGCTGCTCGCGCTGCACGCGATCCTCGGGCTGCTGATCTTCCTGGCCGCGATCGCCCTGCTGAACCGGGCCGTCGTAGCCAGGCACCGGGTTGTGATCGCGCCCGCTGCCATCGGCCTCGCCGCGGTGCTCGGCGCCCTGATCACCGGCGGCTCCTTCCTGAAGAACGGGTCGAACGGGTCGTCCATGGGGATGGCGGTGGCCGGCCTGGTGGCCATGCTCTGCTACACGGTCTGCCTGAGGGTTCTCGGCTCCGGGCAGCGCAGCCAGGCCTGACCCCGCCTGCCCGGTCACCGCGGAGTTCCGTACGCGGCCAGGGCCCGGTCCACGAACTCGCCCGCCGCGCCCAGGTACCCCGCCGGGTCCAGCGCCGCGTCGATCTCGCCGGCGGTAAGCCTGCCATTGCCGAGCAGGGCATCGCGGAACGGCTTCCCCGCCGCGCTCGCCCCGGCAACCAGGTCGTGCGCGGCCGGCCCGCCGAGCTTCGGCGCGAGCAGCGTGGCCACGTGCTCGGCCATCGGCAGGCCACCGGCGGCGTCCAGGTTGGCTCGCATGGCGGCGCGGTCCACCTCCAGCCCGGTGAGCAGCTCGGCGCACCAGGACGTGGCCGAACCGGTCAGCCGCAGCAGCGCGGCCAGCGGCTGCCATTCGGCGTGCCAGGCGCCGGCTGCCCGCTGATGCTCCTGCTCGGCCGCGGCGGTCAGGGTCGCCAGCAGGCCGGGCGCCTGCCGGGTGCAGCCCAGGACCGCGATCGCGGCGACCGGGTTGCGCTTGTGCGGCATGGCGGAAGAGCCGCCGCGGGATGGATCGCCGCCCTCGCGCACCTCGCCCACCTCGGACTGGGCCAGCAGCGTGACGTCCCGGGCGATCTTGCCCGTCGCCGCGCACAGGCCGGCCAGTGCGCCGGCCAGCTCGGTGACGCGAAGCCGGTCGGTGTGCCAGGGCAGCACCGGCTCGGCCAGCCCGAG
>DASXMU010000457.1:0-33858 GCA_036495485.1 Streptosporangiaceae bacterium | reverse complement strand
GCCGGAGACACTCCAGCCTTGCCTGACTCGATCTTCGACCAGGTGGCTTGATGGACACCGATCCGGGCGGCCAGTTCGGTGCCGGACAGGCGGCTGTGCTGCCGATAGGCGCCCAAGCGGCGGCCCAGGCGGCGACTGCGCACGGTTGGTCGCATGATGCTCCCCGCTCCGTCATCGTCACTGCCGTCACACCCAGCAATGAGCCGACGGCAGATATCGTTGAACTACTTCCATGTTAAGCATAATGCATGGCATCATTCTCTACATGATGTTCAGGCCAAGAGTACACGTTAGACCCTCCGGCACCGGCGCACCGGCTTGCCGCCGGCATGTCTCGCGATGACAAGCGCCGCACACCGGCTGCTGGAACGACACACCCAGGGAACAAACCACCATCAATGGAGGCAATCCATGACCAACGGGCTGACGCACGACGCTCTGCCGAGTCAACGTGACGACGATCACGATATGGATGGGTCCGCACCTGACGCCGATGACCTGGCGCCGGTGTGCGATGAACAGGAGTTCACGGCGATCGTGCACAGCATGGTGACCGATGAAGCGCCCCGGCTGTTCGCGGTGGTGCAGGAGTACGGCGAGCGTGCCGACGGCTGGATCGCCGCCTGGGGCATGGCCTTCGCCGATCATGCCGAGGTTGTCTCGGTCGAACGGCGTGACCGGATGAGCTTGCCAGCGCCAGAGAACGCGCTGAGAACGTTCAGGTCCGGCAACCACATCCGGGCTCGTCTGGTGTGGTTCGACGGCGAAGCCGGCGCACGCGGGGCCTGAGGCCGAGCGACAGTCTGGCCCGAAAATTTTCCGTTGCAAAAGAAATTCAGCCCATGAGACGGACGCCGAAGCGCGGCCCGGACGGCTCACCAAAATCGGCGGAATACAGCCCGATCGGCTCACCAAAATCGGGCGGAATACACAGCGCCCGGCCGGAGGAGCGGGCCCCGGCCGGGCGCGCGACCGGCGGCTCAGCGCAAGCCGCCGGAGCGGCTACTGGACGCAGCCGTTGTCGTTGTCACTCCACAGCGGCTGCATGGCGAACGAGCCGGTGTCCAGGGAGATGGCCTGCAGGTTCTGCCAGGCGCACAGGTCACCGATCTCCTCGCCGTTGGACTGGTCGACCCAGCCTGACGAGGGCTCCGGGTCGGTCACCGCCTCGGCGTACTCGTGCCCGCCGACGATGCTGAACCCGTCGAGCTGGTTCTGCACGGAGCTGGCGCCGCAGCTGGAACCGGCGTCCAGCACGTAGGGCATGTTGGTGTAGCCGGTGGTGCCGTTCCAGTCGTGCCAGGCACAGAACCCGGTGTTGGGGAACCCGTCCGGGTTGGTCCCGCTCGGGCTCACCACGAAGATGTCCACGTTTGGGCCTGACACCCCGAAGTTCGCCGCCGCGTTCTGGGCCTCGGCGGCAAGGTCGGCCTGGGATGCCGACTGCGGCGCGGGCGCCGAGTTGTCCACCCAGGTACCTGCCAGCACCCCGCCGCTGAACGTGACCGGGTTACCGCTGCCGTCGGTGTACTGCGTCATGCTCGTGGACCAGGTGTCGCTGGAGTCGCCGAGGCCACTGAACAGGCTCTGCATGTACTGCTCGACACCATTGGGGTCGCTGTCCCACTGATTGCCCCAGAAGTCCAGGTACACGACCGGGTTAGTGGCGACAGGCCCGCCACCATAGGTCAGCGCACCCGACACCGCCGGGTTCGCCGGGCTGGAAGAGCAGGCCCGCCCGATCGGCTGGTTCGGCGCCATCCGGTGGCCCTTCATCACCGCGATGCCGAACCGTCCGGACATGTGGACGTGGAACACCTTGCCGTGCAGGTGCACCACCGCGCTGGCACCGCATGACTGCGACGGCGCCGGGTGGCTCGCTGCCTGGGCCGGGGTGCTACCTGCCATAGCGCCCGCGATCAAGGCGGCGGCCGACACGGCTGTGGCCAGCGTGCGGCGGCCGTGGCCACGCCTGAGGTAGTCAGCCACGTGTCCGCCACGTCGGCGTGAGGGAGCTGGGCTAGTCCGGTTCAATTGTTACTCCTTTCCGGCTTCCGCTCCCAATCGGCAAACTACCGACATGCAGAAGTTTCAAAGCATGAAGGAAGTAACGATTGAATAACTTAGACGTACGAAACGGGCGATATCAGGAAATCTTCGCCAGCACGTCCTTGGCCGCGGCGAGCGCGCCGGCCTGCAGCAGGCTGGGCGACACCGGCCCGTAGCCACCCCGCCTGGCGTGGTCGAGACCGCTGAACTGCACGGCGATGACCACGTTGCGGAACCTGACCACCAGAGTGACCCGGTCGGTCCGGTCGCCGCCGACGGCGATCACCTGGAACCCGCTGAACGCCGCCGTGCCCAGCCCAGGCACGCCCGCCATCTGGGCCTTCGGCTGATGGGTGCCGCGGGGGGGATGCAGTTGCGCCTGCATGGCCGCGCTGTAGGCATCCTGCGCGGCTGAGGTCGCGCTGCCGTTCCCGGTAGCCAGGCCGCTCGGCGCATAGGCTGTGGCGCTCACCTGGAGCAGCCGGTACATCGGCCGGTGGTCGAGCGTCCAGGCACACTGGTTGCTCGAATTGCCGCTGACCCCCGGCAGTACGGCCCGCGTCAGCTTGCCCGGCAGGTACTGGCCGAGCGTGCCGGTGGAGACCGAGCCGCAGGTGCTGGGCACGGACTTGAGCTCGCCCCGCTGGTAGGTGGTGATGAAGCCGTCGTTCCGCGCGCTGCTGGGCGTGGAGCCACCTGAGACCAGGAAGATGACGAGGGCTGCGATGGCCGCGGCCGCCGCAGCGAGGCCACCCCACGTGATCACCCGGCGCTTCGCCCGCCGGACGCGGGTGGCCTGGGCGCGCCCAGGACCCCGCCGCCTGCGGCCACCCGGGTCCTGGCTGGGGGGCTGACCCTGCTCTTCGCCGTAGTCCTGGCGCTCGTGCTGCCACCGGCCTGGCCGGGGTGCAGGCTGGGGTACGGGCTGGCGAGGATCGGCCGGGCGCTGCGGGTCGGCGCGCCTGGGCGAGCGCATGGCGTCAGGGATAGCCCACGACGGGTAGTCCTCGTCCTGGCTGGGCTCGTCCGGGACCTCGGGGAAGTAACCTCGCCGGTTGCCAGTTCGCGGCGCAGGCGCCCGCCCGAATCGAGGGGGGCCGGAGCCTTGCTGAGCCACCGCACGCCTCCGGAGTGAGGGGATCCGCACCGCGGGAAGACGGCACGGCCACGGCCGCATCACGCTCGGCGGCCTAGGACATGGGGACAGCCGGAACTATAGAGGCTCCAGGCCGCCCGGTAGGTCCGGACACACGAATTTTACGCGCGACTGGCACCCTCCGTTCCCACGACGCCACAACTGCCCGCCTCTGCCCAGCGTGCGCCCACCCGCCGGATGAGCACGGTCCGCGGCTCATCGCCCCCTGGCTCCGCGGCCGGGCCGTTTTCGCCGAAGCCGATGGTGATCTCCAGGCGATCGGCGGACAGCCCCTCCGCCAGCCCCTCGCCCCACTCCACGACGGTCACCGAGCCGGCCAGGTCGAGGTCGAGATCGTCCACCTCGGCCAGCCCGCCCAGCCGGTAGGCGTCGACGTGCACCAGCGCGGGGCCGCCGCGCAGCGATGGGTGCACCCGGGCGATGACGAACGTCGGTGAGGTGACCAGGCCGCGCACCTCCAGCGCCTCGCCCAGGCCCTGCACCAGGGTGGTCTTGCCCGCCCCCAGCGGCCCGGTGAGCAGCACCAGGTCACCGGCCCGCAACTGGCTGGCCAGGCGACGGCCGAGTGCCCGCATCCCGGCCGGGGCCGCCACCTCGATCCGGTCAGGCAACTCCGCGCTCACCTTTCTCACCGCGCCGCCGCCCCAGCCTGCGCGGCGGCCTCCTGCGCTGCACCTCGTCGAGCATGCTGAGGATCACGTCGTTGACCACGTCCGGGCGCTCCATCATCACCGCGTGCCCAGCACCGGGCACCATCGCGAGCCGCGCTCCCGGGATCGTCCCGGCCAGCTCGACGCTCAGCTTCGGCGGGATCAGCCGGTCCCGGTCGGCGGTCACCACCGTCACCGGTATCTTGCCGAGCACGTCGAGCACCTCGCGCTGGTCGCAGCCGAGCAGGGCGCTGTAGAACTCGGAGATGACGCCGACCGGCGCGTCCCGGATCATCCGCTCCAGGAACTCGGTCTGGGTCAGGCTCGCCTGCGGATCGCCGAACGCCAGGAACCTGGTGGCCACCAGCTCCAGCTCCCTGGACACCAGCCTGCCGCCCTCCACCAGGGCCGCCCGGCGTCCCACCGAGGCGCCGCGCAGCAGGGTAGGCGCGATCCGCTGCAGGAACATCCTGGCCGGCCCGGGCAGCCAGGGCACCAGGCCGTCCGGGCTGCTCAGCCCGGACGCCGCGGTCGCGATCAGCACGGCGCCCACGATCTTGGGCCCGAACAGCCCGGGATGCCCGCCGGCCAGGGCCATGATCGTCATGCCGCCCATCGAGTGGCCGACCAGCATGACAGGGGTGTCGCCGGGTGCCACCGCCCGCAGCACGGCGTGCAGGTCGCCGCCGGTCTGGTTCACGCTGACCGGCTGCCCCGCGGCCGCGGCCCGGCCGGACCGGCCATGCCCGCGCTGGTCCCAGAACACCAGCCGTGCCGCCGCGGCCAGATCGCGGCGCTGATAGTGCCAGCAGTCCTGATGCAGCGCGTACCCGTGGCAGAACACGATCGTGACCGGGGCCTCGTCCGAGCCGTTGACCTCGACGTGCAGCGGCACCCCGTCCGGGGCGAGCACGACGAACTCACGCCCGCGCAGCTCGCCGAGCGGCTCACCCGCCGCCGGGTCGGGGGACAGCCGGAGCCGGCTGGCCGCGAGCCGTTCGGCAGCTACCACGGCGCCGACTCCGGCCGCGGCGGCCCCTACGGCGATCCCGGCAATCCCGGTGACCCGCCGCCACCTGGCCATCTCTCCTCCCGCCTGTGGCGATGCCGTCGTCTGTCAGTACCCGAACGCCACCTGGTTACTCAATGGTAACTTTCGGCCACCGGCAACCGAATGCGGTAACGATCTCATAAGAAATGGTCCCGAGCGTCTCGGCCCACTCCTGCGCGGTGGGCTCGCCGTCATCACCGGGCCCGAAAAGTATTACCTCGTCACCGGCCCCGGCCGGCGCCTCTCCCAGGTCGAGCACGAACTGGTTCATGCACACCGTCCCCGCGATCGTCCACCGCCGCCCCCCGGTGAACACCTGCGCCCGCCCGGACGCCGCCCGGGGCAGCCCCTCGGCATACCCCACCGGCACCAGCCCCAGCGTGGTCTCCGCGTTCGTGGTGTACCGATGCCCGTAGGACACCCCCGACCCGGGCGGCACCCGCTTAACCTGCACAAGCCTGGTGCGCGCCGTCATCGCCCCGCGCAGCCACTCCGGCGCCCCGCCCGGCAGCGTGCACAGCCCGTAGATCCCGCCGCCAGGCCGCACCAGGTCATACCACGCCTCCGGCAGCGTCAGCGTGGCGGGAGTATTGGCCAGATGCCGCACCTCCGGCCTGACCCCCGCCTTCTCGGCCCGCTCCACCGCATCCCCGAACGCGCTGAGCTGCGCCATGACCGACGGATGCCCCGGCATGTCGGCGCAGGCCATATGCGACCACAGCCCGGTAACCTCGAGACACGACTCCGCCTGCGCGGTGAGCGCCGCGTCCACCAGCCCCGGCCAGTCGGCCGCCGTCGCCCCGCCGCGCGACATCCCCGTGTCCGCCTTCAGATGCACCCGGGCCGCTCGCCCGGCCTGCCGCGCCGCCGCGATGACCCGCCGCAACGTCACAGCCGACCCAACCCCCAGGTCGACCCCCCGCGAGATAGCCTCCCCGTGCTTCGCCTCCGGATCGTCCAGCAGGCAGAGCACCGGCGCCGCGATCCCAGCCTCGCGCAGCGCGACCGCCTCGCCCACCGTCGTCACCCCGAGCCAGCCGGCCCCCCCGCTCAGCGCCGCCCTGGCGGCCCCCACCATCCCATGCCCGTACCCGTCCGCCTTCACCACGGCCATGACCCCGGCCCCCCGCACCCGCTCCCGCAGCGCGGCGGTGTTCTCCCTGATCACACCCGTATCGACAACAACTTCACCGGTAACATCCACGACGACAGTGTGCCAGGCCCCGCCCGGTGCCCCGGTCCCTCCGCTGGCCCTCAGCCGCCCGGTTATCTGGAATTTGACTCCCGGACGGTGCCCGGCGAACCCACACGCACACGCTCAGCTTGTGCGCCGGCTCAATCCCCGCCTAGCTGCGCGCCCCTGCGCACGGCCCGGATCGCGGCAGGCAACGCCTGCACAACGTCGGACGCGCCGATAGGCGCGGCGGCGGAATCCGTGTGTACCGGTACGTGCTCCTCCGGATCCGCGGCGTCCTCGCCGGTCGCAGCAAGCCTGGCGGCCAGGCCGTGCAGGTAGGCCGCAACAGCGGCCGCGTCAACGGCACTCAGCCCCTGGGCGAGCAGCGCACCGGCCAGGCCGGACAGGACATCGCCGCTGCCTGCGGTCGCCAGCCACGGCGTACCTGTCGGGTTCATGTGAACCGGCGATCCGCCGTCAGGGCTGGCGATCAGCGTCGTGGACCCCTTGAGCAGCACGGTCACACCGAGCTGGTCCGCCGCCCTGCGCACGTGCTCCAGCCGCCGCGCCTCCACGTCGGCCCGGTCCGCGCCGAGCAGCCTGGCGAGCTCGCCAGCGTGCGGGGTGAGCAACGTCGGCGCCTGCCGTCGCAGCAGGCCGGGCTCGGCAGCGGCCAGGGTCAGCCCGTCGGCGTCCACGAGCACCGGCACGTCGCTGGCGAGCACCTGCCTGAGGAGGCCTGCCGCACGTTCATCGGTGCCCATCCCCGGCCCGATGGTCCAGGCTTGCACCCGCCCCGCCGTGCGCAGTGTCTGCGCAGGCTCGGCCCCCGGCCCTGGCACCGTAATGACGGCCTCCGGCCAGTGCTGCCTGACCACGCCGGCGGCGGCCCCGGCCGACACCAGCCTGATCATCCCGGCGCCGCCGTGCAGGCCGCCGCCGACCGCGAGCCAGGCGGCGCCGGTGAACCGGTCGCTGCCCGCGACCACACCGAGCACCCCGCGCCGGTACTTGTCGGACTCAGCCGAGGGCAGCGGGAGCAGCCGGGAGACGTCGGCCGATTGCAGCGCCACCAGGCCGGGCGCGCCCAGATACGGCGCGAGCCCGATGTCGGCCAGCTCGGTCATTCCAGCCTGCCCGGCCCCTGGGTCCACCAGCAGCCCGGGTTTCCACGTCCCGAACGTCACCGTGACGTCCGCCTGCACCGCCACGCCGTGCACTTCCCCGGTGTCGGCGTCGATACCGCTCGGCAGGTCTACGGCGACCACGATCGCCCGTGACCCGGCCGCGCGCGCGGCCAGCGACGCCTGCGGCTCGCGCAGCCCGCCCCTGCCACCGATGCCGAGCATGCCATCGATGATCAAATCCGCCTGCTGGATCAGCCCCGGCGTCACCCGCCCGTCCGGGGCGGCCAGCCGCCCCCCCGCCTGCCGCAGGGCCCCGGCGCCGCCGCTGTGGGTCCGCGAGCCCGCCGTGATCGCGTGGACCCGTGCACCGCGCCTGGCCAGGAACGCCCCGGCGTAGAGCGCGTCACCGCCGTTGTCGCCGCTCCCGGCCAGCACGACCACCCGCGCCCCGTAGGGCTTGGCGAGCAGCCCGGCGCACACCGACGCCAGGCCGAACGCGGCCCGGCGCATCAGCGCCCCCTCGGGCAGCGTGGCCATCAGCGCGCCCTCGGCCACGCGCACCTTGGCGACCTCGTGTGCCTGCCTCATCCCGATCAGCCTCCGCGATCCAGTCAGCTCTTCGGCCAGCCATCTGATCACTCATGATCACCACCCAGGCCAGCTCTCACCATGATCATCGCCGCCTCGCGCGCACCAGGCATCCTCGCTGCCTGGGGCCGGAGAAAAGCTTTGCGTTCGCTCTGAGCGAACAAGCCGAGATTACAGATCCGCCGGGCCGGCAGCATAGAGAGGTCAGCCGAGGGCGGCGCGGACGGATTCGGCGAGCTGGCCGGCCACGCGTTCGGCCGCGACGGCGTCGGCGGCCTCGACCATGACCCTGACCGTGGGCTCGGTGCCGCTCGGCCGGACGAGCACCCGGCCGAGCGTGCCCAGCTCGGTCTCGGCGGCGGCGACGGCGGCCGCCAGCTCCGGTGCCGAGCTGACCCGGGACTTGTCCACGCCCTGGACGTTGATGAGCACCTGCGGGTACCTGGTCATCGCGGTGGCCAGTTCGGCCAGCGGCTTACCACTGCGCGCGACGGTGGCGAGCAACTGCAGCCCGGTGAGTATCCCGTCCCCCGTGGTCGCGTGCTCGAGCAGGATGATGTGACCGGACTGCTCGCCGCCGAGCACGTACTGCCCGGCACGCATGGCCTTGAGCACATACCGGTCGCCGACCGCGGTCTCCACCACCTGGATTCCGGCGTCGCTCATGGCCAGCCTGAAGCCCAGGTTGGACATGACCGTGGCGACGACTGTGCCACCCTTGAGCTTGCCAGCCTCCTGGAAGCCGAGCGCGAGGATGGCGAGGATCTGGTCGCCGTCGACCGGGCGCCCGGCGGCGTCCACGGCCAGGCAGCGGTCGGCGTCGCCGTCGTGCGCGATGCCGGCGTCTGCGTTGCTGGCGACCACCGCGGCCGACAGGGCGCCGAGTGAGGTCGAGCCGCAGCCCTGGTTGATGTTCAGGCCGTCGGGTTCGGCGCCGATGGCGATGACATCGGCTCCCGCGCGCCTGAGCGCCGCGGGCGCCATGGCATAGGCGGCACCGTGCGCGCAGTCGACGACGACCCGCAGCCCGGCCAGGGGCTGACTGGCCGCCGGGCCGTCCTCCTGCCGCAGCGAGGCGGCCAGGTGGTCCAGGTAACGCTCCCGCTCGGCCGAGCCATCGCGGACCCGGCCAAAGCCGGCGGCTGGTGGCCCGGGGGGCACCGTGTCCTGCCGTTTGAGCCTGTCCTCGATGTCGTCCTCGACGTCATCGGGCAGCTTCAGGCCGCCAGTGCCGAAGAACTTGATGCCGTTGTCCGGCGCCGGGTTATGGCTGGCCGACAGCATCACGCCGAACTCGGCGCCCAGCACACCGGTCAGGTATGCCACGGCCGGGGTGGGGATCACCCCCAGCCTGAGCACGTCCACGCCCGAGCCGGTCAGCCCGGCCACGACAGCGGCCTCCAGGTACTCACCGGACGCTCTCGGATCCCGGCCGAGGACGGCGAACGGGCGCCTGCTGGTAGCGCGGGCAGCGGCGAACGCGCCCGCGTCACCCAGCGTCTGCGCCGCGGCCGCGGCCAGGTCCATGGCCAGCCGGGCGGTCAGATCGTAACCGGCGACCCCCCGGACGCCATCCGTTCCGAAGAGCCGGCCCATAGACGGGTATCCTCTGCTGGTTCTCGGGGCGTAGCCCCCGGCTAGCACTGCGGGCCATGGCGAAGCCGGTCGAAGACCGGGCGAGCGTGGTGAGCCGCCTCGTCCGCGCAACCTGGCTTGATGTACTTCACATACCGGGGCGGCAAAGCGCCCTGGCATCTAGCGCTTGGAGTACTGAGGTGCCTTGCGGGCCTTCTTGAGCCCGTACTTCTTGCGCTCCTTGACCCTGGCGTCGCGGGTGAGGAACCCGGCCTTCTTCAGGGCCGGGCGGCTCTCCGGGTCCACCAGCACCAGCGCCCGGGCGATCCCCAGCCGCAGCGCACCTGCCTGGCCGGACACGCCGCCACCGGTGATGCGGGCGATCACGTCGAACCGGCCCTCAGCACCCAGGACGACGAACGGCTCGTTGACGAGCTGCTGGTGCACCTTGTTGGGGAAGTAGCCGTCCAGCGTCCGGTTGTTGATCTGCCACTTGCCCGTGCCCGCGGCGATGCGAACCCGTGCGATGGCCTCCTTGCGGCGGCCGGTGCCTGCGGCGTTGCCCGATGGGACCTGCCTGCGGCCCGTGCCACGTGCTCCGGCGTCCGGCGCGGTCTCCGTGGTGTACTCGGAGGCGAAGTTCTCGGTCTCGGTCTCGGCCGCGACGCTCTCGTCCGGCGCCAGCGCTGTTGTGGGCTCAGCCACGATTCATTCCCTCATGCTTCCTGGTCGGTGCCTGCAGCCAGTGAGGGTTATTCAAACCGACTAGCGAGGGCAGGCCCGGCGGGTCTGCCCGGGTGTCGGTGCTGTGGCTGCCACAGCTGCCGGAGCCGGTTTCTTGAATAACCCGAAACTTCATGGAAAGCACAGCACCTATTGCGCGATCTGTGTGATCTCGAACGGCTCGGGCCGCTGCGCCTGATGCGGGTGCTCAGGACCCGCGTACACCTTGAGCTTGCGCAGCATCTGCCTGCCCAGTGAGTTCTTCGGCAGCATCCCCTTGACCGCCTTCTCGACCACCCGCTCGGGGTGCCTGGCCAGCAGGTCGCCGTAGGCGATCGCGCTCAGCCCGCCCGGGTACCCGGAGTGCCGGTAGGCGTGCTTCTGCTCCAGCTTCTTGCCGCTGAGCGCGACCTTCTCGGCGTTGACCACGATGACGAAGTCGCCGGTGTCGATGTGCGGAGCGAATATGGGCTTGTGCTTGCCGCGTAGTAGTACCGCAACCTGGCTGGCCAGCCGTCCAAGGACGACGTCAGACGCGTCGACGACGTGCCATTGCCGCTGGATGTCGCCGGCCTTCGGGCTAAAAGTGCGCACAGTCATGCCTTCATGTATGCAGCTGATCAAGGGACTTGACTCGCTCCCCGAGTCGGGAACGCGACAGCCATGGTCCATCATCCACCCCGTGGTGCACTCCGCTGCGATGGAGCCCTCAGGTACGCGAATGCGGACAGACGCCTAAGGGAGGATACCGGCCAGGTAGCGAGCTTGGCAAAGCGAACGAACTTCCCGCCGGCCAGCGCCGGATCCCACCGCGCACAGTATAGATAGAAGTTTGTTGCCGCCGCTGCAACCAGGGAAAACTCCGGACAACGCATGTGGCGGCGCACGCAGCGATACTCTCGCGACATGGGCCATCAGGGCGAACAGGTCACGGCTCCGCCTGACCAGTGGCGGGGACACCGGCCCGGGCACCGTGCCGAAGCACCCGTGCGAGAGCAGTCCGACGACGATCCGGGTGGCTTCAGCACGGAAGAGTTCGACCGCATATACAGCAGCTACGTCCCGCCGGTTCCCACCGGCCATGCGAGCCACGCTGGCAACGGAGCCGTGCAGGCCGCCCTGAACGGGCACACCGCGGCTGCCCCGAACGGGCGCGAGCCGGCCGTGCCGCCCGCCAGCCCGCCCAGGGAGCAGCGGCCCGGCCCACGGCACGGCCGCCATTCGGGCAACAGCCAGCCTCCGCAGGACCGCCGCGCCGCACCGGACCGCCGTGGCCCACAGGACCGCCGCAGCCCACAGGACGCCAACGGCTACCAGCCGCCGCCGCGCCCCGGCGGGCCGGCCCCCCGCCGGGAGGTACCGGCCCCCCGGGCCGGGCGGTCAGGACGAGGCCCCGCCAACGGGTTCCCGCCGAAGCCAGGCGAGCCGGGCCCGCAGTACTCACAGCCCCAGTTCGCCGCCTGGAACCAGTCTTCGGCGCCGGTCCCGGCATCGGCTGAGGCTCCGGCCGCGCCAGCCGATGTGTCCGCGGCTTTCCCGCTCGTCCCTGCGCCAACCTGGGCGGACACCGGTGATGCGGGCATCGCGCCGCCGGGGCCGGGCGGCGGGGTAGCCCTGGCTGAGCGCCCTGACACAAGCGCCACGTTCACCGGCGACGACATCGGCTCCTGGGCCGCCAGCCTGGACGCTGCCAGCTTGGACAGTGCGCAGGCCCTGGTTCCCGTGGGCCGGCCGCCGGCCTTCGCGGCGGACACCGATGAGGCTGAGACGGCCAGGCCGGGCGGCTGGTCACGGCACGACAGCGCCCGCCGGGCGGCGGGGCTGACCCGCGCCGCCACGGCGAAGGCGCGCAAGGCCGCCCGGCGGCGCGGCCGCACCCGCAGGCGGCTGATGGCCGGCGTGTGCCTGCCTGCCGTCGCCATCGTCGCGACCATGGCGTACCTGCAGAACTCCGGTGGGCACAAGGCCCAGAACACGGCCAGTTCGTCTCCGGCTGCCACGCTGCCGGGCGACAGCCCGTCGCCGACACTGGGAACCTGGCAGCACATCGACACGCGGGCCGGCGACCCCACGCCGCTGACGCTCAGCCAGCTCTTCCCCGCCCAGTTCGCGGCCGGCAGCGCTGACTACGTCAGGACGGTGCAGGCGGCCAGCACCCACTGTGCCAGTGCCTTGTTCGGCGGGAGGCTGCAGGCAGCGGTCCGCAAGTACGGCTGCACTCAGGTCATGCGGGCCAGTTACCTGGACTCGCAGCAGAAGCTGATGGGGACCATCGGCGTGCTGAACCTGGCCGATTCGGCCGGCTCGGGCAAGGTGGGCAGGGTCACCGGGTCCAGCCAGTTCATCGCTCAGCTGACCGCCGCGAGCGGCCCCACACACAGCCTGACCAAGGGCACCGGGCTGGAAGAAGCCGAGATCAAGGGCCACTACCTGATCTTGACCTGGGTCGAGTTCACCACCCTCGACGCACCACATACCGCCGGTCAGCGTGCCCAGCTCAAGGACTTCTCCGCCAGCCTCATCAGCCGGACCGCGAACGTGAGCCTGACCAGCCGCATGGTCACCGGGCAACCGCAAGTACCGTAAGAAGCTTCCCGAACGCAGGTGCCCGTGCCCAGCAAGCCCACCCCAGGACCGCCACCCGAACGATTCGGGCAGTATGCGCCTGCCCCGGCTCATTTCGGCCGCACACCCGGCCCAGACCAGTGGCCTGCCGCGGATCCCGGCCGCAGGCCCTTCGCGGACCAGGATCCGGACCCGGTCAGCGCCGGGCCGGCGGAGCCGGCCACGTCGCCGCACGCCCTGCGGCCTGAGACGGCGCAATGGCTGGACACTCCCGCCACCGGCCATCAGGACCCGCGGGACGTACCGGCCGCGGAGCAGATGGAAGGCCCGGTCTTTCCAGACCGCAGGCGAAGGTACCGGCTCCCCGCCATCGCCGCGGTGGTGGCCGCGGCCCTGATCGGCGTTGCCGCGTTCGTGGTGACCCACCACTCGGCTGGCAGCGCCGGGCATTCTGCCGACCCCATCCCCGCCACTAACAGCCTGGGTGCGAGCCCCACCAGCAGCCGGCCCACCGCCAGTGCCAGCGCCAGCCAGCCCGCCCCTGACAACCAGAAGACGATAACGGCCGGTGTGGTCTTCCCCAAGGCTCAGATCACGGTCAACGGCCTCAGGTTCACCCGGGTCATCACCGCGCTGAACACCCCATGCCCGCTCGCTGCCCGCAGCGCCTTCGCGACCGCGCTGTCGTCGGCCAAATGCCAGCGGGTGGTGCGGGCCACGTTCGTGGATTCCGCCAAGCAGTACGCGGTCACGGCCGGGGTGGCGGCGTTGCCCAGCAACGCCGCCGCAGGCAAGGTGGATGGCGTCAAGAGGTTCGGTCCCGATGTCTGGTTCACCGGGCTGGACGGACCCGCCCACAGTGGCGCGAGCGTCATCGGCAAGACCGTGGGTGTGGGTTACGACGTCGTCTATGGCCGGTTCATCGTCTACGCCCTGGCCACCTATGCCAGCGGGCGCAATCCCGCTCGCCAGCAGGCGGAACTCCAGACCCTGGGCGCGCTGAGCAGGTCCTTCGCGATGCTGACCCAGCAGCCCCTTCAGTCATGAGGAACGCCGTTTCTTAGCTGCACACTCCGCAGGGACGATGCGTCCTGGCAGGCAGCGGAAACCTCAGCCAGCGAACGGGCTCTCGATCCTGATGTCGTGGACCATCTGACCCGCGTTCAGATCCTCCGGCAGCACCTGGTCGCACCCCGCCCGGCTGGCCGCTTCGATGGGCACTGAGATGGATAGCCTTCGGGTAGGTCATATGTGACCACGCGATCGCTGTTCGCCGTGACGGTGTGGGCTGGCGACGGCCCCCGGGAGAGGTGGTGCGTTGTTAGACCAGGCGGCCGAACGCGCTACCTACCGCGATGTGTTCGGGGTGGCCGAGTTCCGCGTGCTGTGGCTGGCGCAGTTGCTGTCGGTGGCCGGGGATCAGCTTGCCCGGGTCGCCCTGACCGTGCTGGTGTATGACCGCACCCGGTCTCCGTTCCTGGCGGCCGTGACCTACGCCGTGACGATCATCCCCGTCTTCGCGGGCAGTCTGCTGCTGGCCGGGCTGGCTGACCGGCTTCCGCGCCGCACGGTGATGATCCTCTGTGACCTGGCCCGGGCAGCCCTGGTGCTCGTGATGGTCATCCCGGGCATGCGGCTGATCGCGCTCGTGGTGCTGCTGTTCGCTGTCACGTTGTTCACCGGCCCGTTCAGCGCGGCCCGCTCGGCCATCTACCCGGACATCCTGACCGGGGACCGGTACGTCCTTGGCACCGCGGTGACCATGACGACCTACCAGTTCGCCCAGGTCACCGGGTTCGCGGTCGGCGGCGCCCTCGTCGGGTTCCTGGGCGCCAGAGTTTGCCTGGCGGCCGACGCGGTGACCTTCGCCGCCTCGGCGCTGCTGGTCCGCTTCGGGGTCGCCGCACGCCCAGCGGCCACGGCGATCGCCGGCCAGATGTTCGCGCCGGTAGCTGACGCGATCGCCGGGGCGCGCCTGGTGTTCAGCCGGCCCGCGTTGCGTACACCCATGCTGTTCGGCTGGCTGGCCACCTTCATCGTGATCCCTGAGGGCCTGGCCGCGCCGCTGGCCCATTGGCTGCATGGCGGAGACGTGCTGGTCGGGCTGATCCTGGCGGCCACGGCATTGGGGATTTCGGTGGGCTCGGTGACGTTTTCCCGCCTCATCGGCCCGGACCGCCGAGGTGCTTGGATGGGGCCGCTGGCAGTGGCTTCGTCCCTGTTGCTCATGCTGATGGCGGTGCACCTTACGGCACAGTCGACACTGCTGGTGCTGTTCGCCAGCGGAACGTGCACATGTTTCCAGATGGCCGCTAATGCGGCATTCGTGATCGCCACCCCGCCGCAGCAACGCAGCCTGGCATTCGGCTTGGCACAGGCCGGCATCTACCTAGGCCAGGGCGGCGCCGTCATCGTGGCCGGCGCCGCCGCCGCCCGCTATGCTCCCCCCGTTGTGGTCGCGGTCGGCGGCACCATCGGTACAGCCGCCGCACTAATTCTGACGGTGCGTAACCGCCCAAAGAGCTGACGTCAGCCCCAGTGGATGTCGCGCATTTGGGCCGCCTCCCTTCATCTGACTGAAGACAAGCCACTCGATAGGCGCGCTAGGCGGTGCACTAGCCCAGGTCGCGGCGTTTGCCTGGGATTATCCCAGTGGCAAGCTGGCTCTACGCAACCTTAGAGATACCCAGTCAAGCAAGCTGCCGCTACCCAACCAGGCAACTGGGGTGTCTCCCGGGACATATTCCCGCCACCTTAGTGCAGTCTTCTTGACATTCTCACAGCAGCGGATGCCACAATGCGATGGACTTCCTTAACTGTGCGCTATGCCTGATATTCGTTCAGTTGCGATGTTGTCCCGGAGGATGAATGGCCGGCCAGGCGATACGGGCCCATAACCCGTGGATTGCACGGTTGCGCGCCTGGCCGCTCTGGGAGCTGCCGCGGCGGCTTGCCATCTACGTGGCCGGGGTTATCACCGCGTATCTGGCCGCTGTTAGCGCCGAAGCTTCGCAGACCACGTTCCGGCTGCATGACCTCGCGCTGTTTGCCCTGCTGCTCACGTTCGGGGCGGCGTCGATCGAGCTGACCAGGCGATCGGGTGAACCTGCCGGAACGATCCACGACGTGGACGGAGTGTGGCTGCTGCCCCTGGCGCTGTTCCTGCCGCCGGTGTACGTACTGACCGCGCTGGCCGTCAAGCTCGCACTCACTCAGTGGCGCACTCGCCAGACGGTGCTCCACCGCCGGGTCTTCAGTGCGTCCGTGCTCGGCCTGGCGTACGGGGCCGTGTCCTGGATCTTCCATGAGGCTATGGCCAGGATGCCCGGTCTGGCATCTGGGCCTGGCCGCAACTGGCTCATCTGGATAGCCGCGGCTGGCCTGTGCGCCGCGCTGCGGTGGGCGATCAACGTCTGCCTGATGCTGACCGCGATCAAGGGCTCCGACCCGACCGTCAGCATCCGCGAGGTGATGTTCACCCGCGAGCCCCTCTACAACGACCTGGCCGAGCTGTGCATCGGGCTGGCCGCAACCGTGCTGGTGGCGGTCAACTGGTTCCTGATCGCGCTGTTCCTGCCGGTGGTCACCCTTTTGCAGCGATCGCTGCGGCACGTCGAGCTGGAGAACGCCTCCCGGATCGACAGCAAGACCGGGCTGCTGAACGCGGTCACCTGGCAGCGCGAGGCCCGGGTCGAGATCAGCCGGGCGGCCCGCACTCACTCACCGCTCGCGGTCGCGATGCTGGACATCGACCACTTCAAGCAGGTCAACGACACCCACGGCCACCTGACCGGGGATGCCGTCCTGGCCGCGCTCTCGGCCACGCTGCGCGGCCTGCTGCGGGAGTACGACATCATCGGCCGCTTCGGTGGTGAGGAGTTCGCCATCGTGCTGCCGCACACCGATGTCGCCACCGCCGAGCAGATCACCGAACGGCTGCGCGTCAAGCTCGCCGAGATCAGCGTCGCCCCCGGGAGCGGAAGCAATACGGAGACACCGCTCCAGGTCACGGTCTCGATCGGCGTCGCCGCCCTGGCGAACTCCCGCCGCGACCTCGACGAGCTGATCGCGGCCGCCGACGCCGGCCTCTACCGCGCCAAGGCGCAGGGCCGCAACCAGGTCTGCCTGATGTCGGAGAGCTCAACCTGACCGGAGCGGTCAGCGGCGGCGCCGGGTGACCAGCGCCCGCGCGGCCAGTTCGGAATCCGGCGGGTAACGGACCTCCTCCAGGCACAACGGGTGCGGCGGGGCCACGTGCACCGCCGGATCGCGGACGCCGTGGGCGAGAACCTCCAGCGGCCACGCTGACGGCTTGCGCCCGTCCCCGACCGCCAGCAAGGCACCGGCCAGGGCGCGGACCATATTGTGGCAGAACGCGTCCGCCACCACCCCGGCCACGGCCATGCCCGGCTCCACCCGCTCCCAGTCCAGCCGGATCAGCGTGCGCACCGTGGACGCCCCCTCCTGGCGCCTGCAGTATGCCGCGAAGTCGTGCTCGCCCAGGCAGGCGGCGGCCGCCTCGTTCATCCTGGGCACGTCAAGCGGGTGCCGGTGCCAGAGGGTGTCGCCCCGGCGCAGCGGGTCGACGGCCGCCGGATCGTCGCACACCCGGTAGGAGTACCGCCGCCACAGCGCGGAAAACCTGGCGTTGAACCCGTCCGGCGCGACCACGATCGAGCGGACCCGCACATCGCCCGCCAGCAGCCCGCCCAGCCCGCGCAGCGCGGTCGGCCCGGCTGCCGCCCAGCTCTCTTCGGGCACGTCCACATGCGCGACCTGCCCGCGCGCATGGACCCCCGCATCGGTCCGCCCGGCCACGGTCAGCGCCGGTGGCACCCCGAGCCGCAGCACCCGCCCCAGCGCCGTCTCGACAGCCTCCTGCACCGTCCGCCGCCCCGGCTGGCGAGCCCAGCCGGAGAAGCCCGCGCCGTCATAGGCAATCCCGAGCCGGAGCCTGACCGTCTTCTCCCCACCCAGGCCCGTCCCGGCGGAGCCTCCCTCGCCGGCCATGCCCTCCCCACCCAGGCCGCCGCCGGAGGCGCCCCCGTCAGCCATGCTCCCCCCAGCCCTCCTCGGCCCGCGGAACCGGCCTCAGGGCGCGGCAGAGTCCACCACGGCCCATCCCGAACCAGCGCGTGCCTGACGTCCCTGGTCCTGGTTGTGACACCGTGGGCACTCTGGTGTGGCCGACCAGGTTCCAAAAGTTCTCACACACCACCAGTCCCATTAGCCCCACCAGCTCGTCGTTCAGGCCGACAGTGATCACTCGCCAATGTCGTGGTTGTGGCAACGTCGACACTCTTTGGTGGGCGTTGCCACAACGAGCACCTTCCCACCGTTGCCACAACCACGACAACGGGACATGCGACGGCCCCCGCACACGTGCGGGGGCCGTCGACGTGATGTTGTGCCCGGTCTCAGGACTCGCTGGAGTCCTCGGTGCTGTCCACCGGCTCGTCGTCTTCCCGCACCGTGTCCCCGGCAGCGTCCTCGGCCGCGCTGTCTTCGACAGCGGTGTCCTCGGCCGCGGTGTCCTCGACGTCGGTCTCGGTGGCCAGGTCTGCCGCGTCCGTGTCGGGGACCTCGGGCTCCGGCGCTGCGGTCTTGGCCGCTGGTGCCGTGGCGGTCCCGGCCGAGCGCGAGCGGCGGGGGCGACGGCGGGGCTTGGTGACCTCTTCCTCGTCACTGACCAGCTCGATCACGGCCATGGGCGCGTTGTCGCCCTTCCTGGGGCCGATCTTGACGATCCTGGTGTAGCCGCCCTGGCGGCCGGCGAATCCCGGGCCGATCTCGGTGAACAGCGTGTGCACGACGCTCTTGTCGGGCACGACGGTGAGCACCTGGCGCCGCGCGTGCAGGTCGCCGCGCTTGGCAAAGGTGATCAGCCGCTCGGCCACCGGCCGCAGCCGGCGGGCCCTGGCGTGTGTGGTCGTGATCCGGCCGTGTTCGAACAGGGCCGTGGCCAGGTTCGACAGCATGTGCCGCTGGTGGGCCGGACTGCCTCCCAGCCGGGGACCCTTGGTGGGCGTGGGCATCGGGTTTCTCCTCGGTCGCTGCCTGGCGCAGGTTCTTGCGTGCCGGCGGTTGTCAGGTGGTGGCCCGCCGGGCGGTCAGTATTGCTCGGTCTCGACGTAGCTGTCGTCGTCGTCCGCGCCGTAGCTGTCCGCCGCGGTGCCGGGGTCGAATCCGGGCGGGGAGTCCTTGAGCGACAGGCCCATGTCGACCAGCTTCTGCTTGACTTCCTCGATCGACTTGGCGCCGAAGTTGCGGATGTCGAGCAGGTCCTGCTCGCTGCGGGCGACGAGCTCGCCGACCGTGTGGATGCCCTCGCGCTTGAGGCAGTTGTAGGAACGGACGGTGAGGTTGAGCTCCTCGATCGGCAGGGCCAGGTCGGCAGCCAGTGCGGCATCGGTGGGCGACGGGCCCATGTCGATGCCCTCGGCCTCCACGTTCAGCTCCCTGGCCAGGCCGAACAGCTCGACCAGGGTCTTGCCGGCGCTGGCTACCGCGTCCCTGGGGCGCAGGCACGGCTTGGTCTCGACGTCCAGGATCAGCCGGTCGAAGTCGGTGCGCTGCTCGACACGGGTCGCCTCGACCTTGTAGGTCACCCGGAGCACCGGGGAGTAGATCGAGTCGATCGGGATCCGGCCGATCTCCTGGCCGGGCTGCTTGTTCTGCGCGGCGGAGACATACCCACGGCCACGCTCGACGGTGAGCTCCATCTCCAGCTTGCCCTTGGCGTTCAGGGTGGCGATGCCGGTCTCCGGGTTGTGCACCTCGACACCGGCCGGCGGCGCGATGTCCGCGGCCGTGACCTCGCCCGGGCCCTGCTTGCGCAGGTACATCACGACGGGCTCGTCCTGCTCGGAGGAGACGACGAGCTCCTTCAGGTTCAGGATGATGTCGGTGACGTCTTCCTTGACCCCGGGAACGGTGGAGAACTCGTGCAGCACACCCTCGATCCGGATGCTGGTGACGGCCGCACCCGGGATGGAGGACAGCAGGGTACGGCGGAGTGAGTTACCGATCGTGTAGCCGAAGCCTGGCTCGAGCGGCTCGATGACGAACCGGGAGCGGAACTCGCTGACCTGCTCTTCGGTGAGGGTTGGACGCTGGGCGATAAGCACTGTGACTTCCCTTCCGCGCCGCCCGCTATATGACGGCCGCGATCCTTCTGTGCCTAGTTCAAAGGCCTGTTGCTCAAATAACTGTACCTTCGCCTGCCACGGTGAGGGTGGCTCGGCGACCTGCCCCGATCACTCGCACGGACCCCGCGGGTGCCCGCACTCGTGATGCGGTTTTGAACAACACTCCCGGGCGGCTCGCACCGCCCGGGCAGATCTTGAGAGTATTATTCAAAACCCCTTAGTGATCTTGTCACCGGAGCTTTGACCAGCGGTAACCTTCCACTTTCGCGATGTTTTGAATAACACTCTTACTTCGAGTAGTACTCGACGATGAGCTGTTCCTGGACCTGGGTGTCGATCTGCGCCCGGACCGGGAGCGTGTGGACCAGGATGCGCATCTTCTCCGGCAGCACCTGGAGCCAGGCCGGCACCGGGCGCTCGCCGACCTCGGCTTGCGCGACGACGAACGGGGTGAACTCCAGGGACTTGGCCCGGACGTCGATGATGTCGTTCGTGCTGATCTGGTACGACGGGATGTCGACCTTCTGGCCGTTGACCAGGAAGTGGCCGTGGGTGACCAGCTGGCGGGCCATGTCCCTGCTCTTGGCGAAGCCGGCCCGGTAGACCACGTTGTCCAGGCGGCATTCCAGGATCTGGAGCAGGTTGTCGCCGGTCTTGCCCCGCCTGCGCGTGGCCTCTTCGTAGTAGTTGCGGAACTGCCGCTCGAGCACGCCGTAGACGCGCCGCGCGCGCTGCTTCTCCCTGACCTGCAGGAGGTACTCGTTCTCGCGCGGCCGGTTCCGGCCGTGCTCACCCGGCGGGTAAGGCCGGATCTCAATGGCGCACTTGGGCGAGTCGCACTTGGCGCCCTTGAGGAAGAGCTTCATCTTCTCGCGCCTGCAGAGCTTGCAGTCCGCACCTGTGTATCGAGCCATCTGCCGCTTCTCCTCAGACCCTGCGCCGCTTTGGCGGGCGGCAGCCGTTATGCGGAACCGGGGTGACGTCCTGAATCGTGCCGACCTCGAGACCGGTGGCCTGCAGCGAGCGGATTGCCGTCTCCCGGCCAGAGCCCGGGCCCTTGACGAAGACATCGACCTTGCGCATGCCGTGCTCCATGGCGCGGCGCGCGGTGGCCTCGGCCGCCATCTGCGCGGCGTAGGGCGTCGACTTGCGGGACCCCTTGAAACCGACCTGGCCGGAGGAGGCCCAGGCGATGACGTTGCCGCTGGGGTCGGTGATCGAGACGATCGTGTTGTTGAACGTGCTCCGGATGTGGGCGTGCCCGTGGGCGACGTTCTTCCGCTCCTTGCGGCGTACCTTCTTGGCGGCAGCCTGGCGATTCTTCGGAGGCATCTGCTCGGATTACTTCCTGTTCTCGAGGTGATCGGTCCCGGCGCGGCGGGACTACTGGCTTACTTCTTGCCGACCTTCTTCTTGCCGGCCACGGTCCTCTTCTTGCCCTTGCGGGTGCGGGCGTTGGTCTGGGTGCGCTGGCCGTGCACGGGGAGCCCGCGGCGGTGCCGGATGCCTTGATAGCAGCCGATCTCGATCTTGCGGCGGATGTCCGCCTGCACCTCGCGGCGCAGGTCGCCTTCGACCCGGTACGTGGCCTCGATCCAGTCACGCAGCCGGACCAGATCGTCGTCGCTCAGCTCGTGCACCCGGCGGTCGGCGCTGACACCGGTGGCTTCCAGCGTCTCCAGTGCCCGGGTGTGGCCGATGCCGTAGATGTAGGTGAGCGCGACCTCTAGGCGCTTGTCGTTGGGGAGGTCAACGCCGACAAGGCGAGCCATCTGTTGCCACGTACTCCTTCGTGTCTATGCCTGCTGTGTTGTGCCAGCTTGGGTTCTGTGCCAGTTCGCGTCTGGGCCAGGCAGTCCTGCCGCTGGGTCAGCCCTGGCGCTGCTTGTGCCTGGGGTCCGAGCAGATAACCATGACCCTGCCATGCCTGCGGATGATCCGGCACTTGTTGCAGATCTTCTTGACGCTCGGCTTGACTTTCATGGTTTTATCTCTCCTCAGGCAGCGGCCAGGCGGGCCGTGCCCGTCCGCTTGTCACTTGTACCGGTAGACGATGCGCCCACGGCTCAGGTCGTAGGGGCTCAGTTCCACCACGACCCGGTCATCGGGCAGGATCCGGATGTAGTGCATCCGCATCTTCCCGCTGATGTGGGCAAGAACCTTGTGCCCGTTGTCCAGCTCCACACGGAAAAAGGCGTTCGGCAGGGATTCGATAACCGTGCCTTCAATCTCGATGGCGCCGTCTTTCTTGGGCATATCCTCCGCGCTTCACTTCTTGTCGGCCGGGCCAGACCCGCGGGCTTGCGGACTGCCAGGATGTTCCAACCTTGGCTTGGTGCTTGGCCGGCTTCGCGGTACCGCGTCCCTGACCTGCCCGTGCCAGGCGGCCGCCTTGATCAGCGTCCGCCCAACCGGATGAGTGCCTGGGGACATCTGCCTCCGGGCTTCCACCGCGGGCAGCGCAAAGACGGCAGCACACGGGCCGAATGGAAAGTGTACTTGACGGTCCGCCTAAGTGCGAACCAAAGCCGTCAGTCCGCTATTCCCGCACCGCTAGCCGGTGGCGCCCCACGGCAGGGGAGGGTACGCCGCGACGCCATCAGTAGTTCCGCCGGTCCCGCATCCGCTGCTCGCGGCGGCGCAGGTAGTCCTCCCGGCGGCGCAGGTGCTCGTCGCGGCGGCGCATGTGCTCCTCGTGGTGGCTCGGCCCCTCGCCGGGCAGGTGGTCCCCAGCGCCGGCGTCCCGATCGGCCTGTAGCTGCGGTACGGGGCCGCCTGGAGGGCCCTGAACGGGACGGGGTGGCCCACCACCCGGGTGCCCGCCGAACATCCACCGGCTGAACAGGATCGCCCCCCACGGCCCGGCGATCCACAGGAACCACAGGCCGTTGACGTGGTTGCTGCCGATCGAGGTGATCAGCCAGATGGTGAACAAGAGCAGGGTGCACGAGGCCCAGGATCCCCAGGCGCCCCGCCAGGCGGGCGACAGCCTGCCATGCATCGCGGGATCCGGGAGCCGCGGCTGCTGCCCATGGCGGATCGTGGCCTCGGGCAGGTGGTAGAGGTCGATGCCGGGCAGATCGGCCATCAGCTTGTCCAGGTCACCGAGCGTCTTGGCGGCGAAGGTAGCGTCGAGCCGCTCCTGGAACTCGTCGGCGGTCAGCCGGCCCTCGGCGTGGTGCTCGCGCAGCATCGAGGCCACCCGGTCCCGGTCGGAATCCGAGGCCCGCATATGCGGGTCATATGGCATCGCTGTTCACCTCCCCGGCCCGGTGTGCGCCGGTGCCGCCTGCTGAACGCGCCCCTGAGGCCCCGGCTGAGCTGGCGCCTGAGTTCGCCGGGCCGGCGAGGCCGGTCAGCCGCTCCTTGCCGCCGTCGGCCGCGGTCAGCACCCAGGGCCCGTCGGCGGTGATCGCGACCGTGTGCTCGAAGTGCGCCGCTGGCGTCCCGTCCGCGCTGACCACCGTCCAGCCGTCGTCCATCAGCCGGGTGTACCGCTTGCCGAGCACGAGCATCGGCTCGATGGCCAGGGCCATCCCCTCGGTGAGCACCGGGCCGCGATTCGGTTTCCCGTAGTTGGGGACGGCGGGATCCATGTGCATCTCGGTGCCGATGCCATGGCCGACGTATTCCTCGACGATCCCGTACGGCCCGGCAGCGCGGGCGCTGGTCTCCACGGCGGATGAGATGTCGTAGAGCTTGCGGCCGGGGCGGGCCTCGGCCAGCCCGGCCCACAGGGCCTCCTCGCAGGCGGTGAGCAGCCGGCGCAGCTCCTCGCTGATCTCGCCGACCGCCACCGAAAGCGCGGCGTCCGCGTGCCATCCCCGGACGATCGCCCCACAGTCGATGGAGATCACGTCACCGGCCTCGAGCTTGCTCTCCTGGCTCGGGATGCCGTGGACGATCTCCTCGTTCACCGACGTGCAGATGGTGGCCGGGTAGCCGTGATAGCCCTTGAAGGACGGGGTTGCGCCGGCGGCGGTGATCTCGTGCTCCGCGATCCGGTCGAGATCGGCAGTGGTGACCCCCGGTTCGACCGCGGCGGCGAGCACGCTCAGCGTGTGCGCGACGAGCAGGCCGGCTTCCCGCATGACATCGAGCTGTGCTGGCGTCTTGAGCTGGATCGCCGGTTCGCGCTTTACCCGCATCTGCCTCTCCGGCTCCATCCGCTTCTGCCGTCACGGCTACCTGACACAGCCCGCCTTCAGTCACGAGAGTATCTGCCCTGCCCGCCAACTACGAAGACGGCGTCAGCCGGTAAAACGTCAGTCCATGAAACGGCGCAGGGAGCTCATGGCGCGGTCGGTGATCTCCTCCACCGGGCCGGTGGCGTCGAGGCCCTGCAGGATGCCCAGGTCGGCGTAGTAGGCGACCAGGGGCGCGGTCTGGTCCTGGTAGACCTCCAGCCGGTGCCTGATCGTCTCCTCGCGGTCGTCATCGCGCTGGAACAGCTCGCCGCTGCAGTCGTCGCAGGTGTCTCTGCGGGCCGGTGGGTCGAACAGCACATGCCAGACCCGGCCGCACCGGTGGCAGGTGCGCCGTCCGGACAGCCTGCGCACCACCTCGTCGTCGTCGACCACCAGCTCCACGACGACGTCCAGCCTGGTCTCCCACTCCGAGAGCATTTTCTCCAGCGTCTCGGCCTGCGGCACGTTCCTCGGGAAGCCGTCGAGCAGGAAGCCCGGCTGCGCGTCGTCTTCGCACAGCCGGTCCCTGACCATGGCGATCGTGACCTCGTCCGGGACCAGGTCACCGCGATCCATGTACGACTTCGCCTTGCGTCCAAGCGCCGTCCCCCGGGTCACGTTGTACCGGAAGATGTCACCTGTCGAAATCTTCGGGATCGCCAGGTGCGACGCTATGAACTGGGCCTGCGTCCCCTTGCCCGCACCGGGAGGCCCGACGAGGACGATGCGCACTATCGAAGGAAGCCCTCGTAATTACGCTGCTGAAGCTGACTTTCGATCTGCTTCACGGTGTCCAGGCCGACGCCCACAGCGATGAGGATCGGGGTACCACCGAACGGGATCGTGTTGCCGACCCCGACGAACGCGAACGCGACCATCGGGATGAGCGCGACGAAGCCCAGGTACACCGCGCCTGGTGCCGTGATCCTGGACAGCACGTACTCGAGGTACTCGGCGGTCGGGCGGCCGGGTCTGATGCCGGGGATGAAGCCGCCGTACTTCTTCATGTTGTCCGCGACCTTGGTGGGGTTGAACGTGATCGCCACGTAGAAGTACGTGAAGAACACGATCAGCACGAAGAACGCGAGGATGTAGTACTTCGAGCTCTGCGAGCCCAGATACGTGTTGATCCAGTTCACCCAGCCCTGCGGCTTGGTCGAGTTGCCGAACAGCGACGAGGCAAGCTGCGGGATGTATAGCAGCGAGGAGCCGAAGATGACCGGGATGACACCGGCCTGGTTCACCTTCATCGGGATGTAGGTGGACGTGCCGCCGTACATGCGCCGGCCGACCATCCGCTTGGCGTATTGCACCGGGATCCGGCGCTGCGCCTGCTCCATCCAGACGATGCCGCCGATGATCGCGACTCCGACGCCGATCACCACGCCGAGCGCGAACCCGCCCTTGCTGTCGTAGACGTCCTGCAGCTCGGTCGGGAACACGGCGATGACCTGAGTGAAGATCATTAGGGACATGCCGTTACCCACGCCGCGGTCGGTGATCAGCTCGCCCAGCCACATGATCACCGCGGTGCCGGCCGTCATGATGATCACCATCGTGACGACGGTGAACACCGACGAGTTGATCAGCAGGTCCTTGTTGCACGAGGTGAACAGGCGGCCCGTCCTGGCCAGCGCCACGATGCCGGTGGACTGCAGGATGGCCAGGCCGACGGTCAGGTACCTGGTGTACTGGGTGATCTTCGCAGTACCTGACTGACCCTCGTCCTGCAGCGTCTCCAGCCGCGGGATGACCACGGCGAGAAGCTGCATGATAATGCTCGCCGTGATGTAGGGCATGATGCCCAGCGCGAACACCGTCAGCTTGAGCAGCGCGCCACCGCTGAACAGGTTGACCAGCTGGTAGACGTTAGCGGTGGCGCCGCTCTTGGTCGCTGTGCCGATACACGCGTTGACAGCCTTTACCGAGATACCTGGCGTGGGCAGCGTGGAACCCAGCCGGAAGACGGCAATGATGAATAGCGTGAATAGCAGCTTCCTGCGCAGGTCGGGCGTCCGGAATGCCCGGAGGAACGCGGTCAGCATGCGCCGTCCTCGGGTCGAAGGGTCACGTTTTGGTTAGCGGTATCCGCCATGAGCGGTCCGCCGCAGTCTAACCCGCTCGGCGCACTCTAACAGCCGCCGGTAAGCGGCCGATAGCCCTCGGGATACCATGGCAGGCCTCAGATCTCACACCGTTGCCGCGGATCCTCCGGCCGCCTCGATCTTCTCCCTGGCACTGGCCGAGAAGGCGTGGGCGGTCACCCGCAGGCCGCTCGGTGCGTCGCCGTTGCCCAGCACCTTCACCAGATGCCCGGCACGCACGGCGCCCCTGGCGGCGAGATCGGCAGGCGTGACGTCGCCGCCCTCCGGGTACAGCTCGGCCAGCCGGCCGAGGTTGACCACCTGATAGGTGGTCTTGAACAGCGCGTTGGAGAAGCCTCTGAGCTGGGGGATCCTCCGGTGCAATGGCATCTGGCCACCCTCGAACCTGGCCGGGACGGTGCCCCTGGCCTTGGTGCCCTTGGTGCCGCGCCCGGCAGTCTTGCCCTTGGACGCCTCGCCACGGCCCACCCGCGTCTTGGCGGTGTGGGCGCCCGGGGCAGGCCTGAGATGATGCAGCTTCAGCCCTGCCCTGGCCGGGCGCTCAGCCTCGGCCGGGCGCTCGGTGTCTGCCATGTCAGTCAACCTCCTCGACGGACACCAGATGGCGCACCGTCTGGATCATGCCGCGGAATTCCGGCCTGTCTTCCTTGATAACGACGTCGCCGATCCGCTTGAGCCCGAGCGACCGGAGCGAGGCCCGCTGGGCATGGGTGCCGCCGATCTTCGACCGGTCCTGCCTGATCTTCAGCCGTGCCATGTCCTCGTCTCCAGATGCCGTTAGTTCGCGCTCGCGGCAGCCGCGCGGGCGCGGAGCATGGCCGCGGGCGCGACGTCTTCGAGCGGCAGGCCGCGCTTGGCCGCGATCTCTTCCGGCCGGTTCAGGCTGCGCAGCGCGGTCACGGTGGCGTGTACCACGTTGATCGGGTTCGACGACCCGAGCGAGCGGGACAGCACGTCCTTGATGCCCGCGCACTCGAGCACGCTGCGCACCGGGCCGCCGGCGATGACACCGGTACCGGGGCTGGCGGGCTTGAGCAGCACGACACCGGCCGCGGCCTCACCCTGCACCTGATGCGGGATCGTGCCCGCGATGCGCGGCACCTTGAAGAAGCTCTTCTTGGCCTCCTCGACGCCCTTGGCGATGGCCGCGGGCACCTCCTTGGCCTTGCCGTATCCGACGCCGACCATTCCGTTGCCATCACCGACCACGACGAGCGCGGTGAAGCTGAAACGCCGGCCGCCCTTGACCACCTTGGCCACCCGGTTGATGGTGACTACCTTCTCGATATAGGCCGACTTGTCGGCGGGGCCGCCGCGGCGGTCATCACGGCGCTCCCGCCGTTCGCCGCCACCTGAGCCGCGCCGGGGTGCCCCTGGCATCAGTTTTTCCTCTTCTCTGTTTTAACGTCTCTATGAGCTGGCCGGTTCAGAACGACAGCCCACCTTCGCGGGCGCCGTCGGCCAGTGCGGCGACCCGGCCGTGGTACCGGTAGCCGGCCCGGTCGAACACCACGGCGCTGATCCCGGCCTCGGCTGCCCGGCGGGCGAGCAGCTCGCCGACCTTGCGGGCCTTGACCTTCTTGTCGCCCTCGGTGCCCTTGATGGACTCGTCCAGACTGGACGCGGCCGCCAGCGTGTGGCCGGCCACGTCGTCGATCAGCTGGGCGGAGGTGTGCCGCGCCGACCTGGTCACCACCAGGCGGGGACGCACCAGCGCCCCGGTCACGCGCTTGCGTACCCGCAGGTGCCGCCGGGCGCGCGGGGCAGCCCGGCCGTTGCGGCCGTCCGAGCGCGCGCCGCCGATGCGCGGGCTGCCGGCGGCGCCGCTACGCGTGCCGCTGCCGCGCGGGCCTGACTTGGTCTTAGTGCCAGCCATGTCTTACTTCCCAGCCTTCCCGACCTTGCGCCGGATCTGCTCGCCCTGGTACCGCACGCCCTTGCCCTTGTACGGATCGGGCTTGCGCAGCTTACGGATGTTGGCTGCGACCTCGCCCACCTGCTGCTTGTCGATACCCTCGACCACGAACCTGGTGGGTGCCTCGACCCGGAACGAGATGCCGTCCGGCGGCACGATGGGTACCGGGTGGCTGAAGCCCAGCGCGAACTCCAGGTCCTTGCCCTTGGCCTGCACCCGGTAGCCGACCCCGACGATCTCCAGCGTCTTGCGGTAGCCGTCGGTCACGCCGGTGATCATGTTGGCGATCAGCGTGCGGGACAGGCCATGCAGCGCGCGGACCTGGCCCTCGTCGTTCGGCCGGGTGACCGTGATCACGCCATCCGACTGGGACACCTCGATCGGCGCGGCGACCATGTGCCGCAGCGTGCCCTTGGGACCTGTGACGACGACCTCGCGGCCGTCGATGGTGACCTTGACGCCGCTGGGGACGCCGATGGGCATCCGCCCAATTCTCGACATCGCGTCCCTCCCTTACCAGACGTAGGCGAGGACTTCCCCGCCCACGCCCCGCTTGCCCGCCTGCTTGTCGGTCATGAGACCGGCCGAGGTGGAGATGATCGCGATGCCCAGTCCGCCGAGCACGCGCGGCAGGCCATCCTTCTTCGCGTACACCCGGAGCCCAGGCTTGGAAACCCGTTTGAGCCCGGCGAGCGAGCGCTCCCTGGAGGGGCCAAACTTGAGCGATACCACGAGGTTCTTGCCGACCTCGCCGTCTTCCACCCGCCAGCCCGCGATATAACCCTCCTGCTTGAGGATTTCCGCGATATGCGACTTGATCTTCGAGTAGGGCATGCCGGTCGTATCGTGGTATGCCGAGTTTGCATTCCGCAGACGGGTGAGCATGTCCGCGATCGGGTCGGTCATCGTCATGGCCTTGTGGCCCTCCTCGCCACGGTTTCCCGTCCGGCTATTCGCGGCCGGCCGGGACCTCCGGCGTGGTCGGTGGGCGCTGTGCGCCCTCGTCTTTATCTAGCACAGTGTTCTGGCTGGTACGGGGTGCTCCAGCACCCCGCATCTGGTCGGTTACGCAGCTAGCTGGTTGTTTACCAGCTTGACTTGGTGATTCCGGGCAGCTCGCCACGGTGTGCCATATCACGGAGGCATATCCGGCAAATGCCGAACCTCCGGTATACGGCACGCGGCCGCCCGCAGCGCGAGCATCGCGTATAGCCCCGCACCTTGAACTTGGGTGTGCGCTTGGCCTTGGCGACCAGTGCCTTCTTCGCCAACTTCGGCTCCTTTAATTTTCCCTGAACGGGAATCCGAGCCGCCGCAGCAGCGAACGGCCCTCTTCGTCGGTGCTCGCGGTGGTAACGAGGGTGACGTCCATTCCCCGCTGCCGGTCCACCTGGTCGGGATCGACCTCATGGAACATGAGCTGCTCGGTCAGGCCGAACGTGTAGTTGCCGCGGCCGTCGAACTGCCGGTCGTTCAGGCCGCGGAAGTCGCGGATCCGGGGCAGCGCGATGGTCAGCAGCCGGTCGCAGAACTCCCACATCCGGCTGCCGCGCAGGGTCACGTGTGCGCCGATCGGCATGCCCTCGCGCAGCTTGAACTGGGCGACCGACTTCTTCGCCCTGGCCACGGCCGGCTTCTGGCCGGTGATCAGGGTCAGGTCGCGCACCGCGCCGTCGATCAGCTTCGCGTCCCTGGCCGCCTCGCCGACGCCCATGTTGACCACGATCTTGGACAGCCCGGGCACCTGCATGACGTTGCGGTAGCTGAACTCCTCGCGCAGCGCGGGCGCGATCTCGGTCTTGTACCGCTCCTTCAGCCGCGGTGGCGGCGCTGGCCCGGTGTCGGCCTGGGTGTCCGCCGCGGCCTGCTGAGCCGCCCCGGCCTTGCCCTTCCGGGGGCCCCGGTTGTCAGCGCCGCTGCGGCCGCCCTTCGACCCGCGGGCGCCCCCGGCTGGTTGCTTCGTCGTCGCTGCCATCAGATGTCCTTGCCGCCCGGACGGGTGGTCCGGATCTTGTTTCCGTCCTCGTCAATCCGGTAACCGACCCGGGTGGGCTGCTTGGTCGCCGGGTCGATGAGCTGGACGTTGCTCACGTCCACCGGAGCCTCCTGGTTGACGATGCCGCCCTCCTTGGCACCCCGGAACCCCTGGTTAGTCACCTTGGTGTTCTTCTTGATCATGTTGACGCCCTGGACGAGCACCTTGCCCTTGTCCGGGTAGGCCAGGATGACGGTGCCCTCCAGACCGCGGTCCACCCCGGCGATCACCATCACGTGGTCGCCCTTCTTGATCTTCATCTGGGGCTTGACCTTGCGCTGGGAGTCCTTCTGCCGCGCCATCACAGCACCTCCGGTGCGAGCGAGATGATCCGCATGAAGCGCTTCTCTCTCAGTTCACGGCCGACCGGCCCGAAGATACGGGTACCGCGGGGGTCCCCGCCGTCCCTGATGAGCACAGCGGCGTTCTCGTCGAAGCGGATGTAGGAGCCATCGACGCGGCGGCGCTCTTTGCGGGTACGCACCACGACGGCCTTGACGACCTCGCCTCTTTTCACGGGTGCGCCGGGAATGGCATCCTTCACGGTCGCCACAATGACGTCACCGATTCCCGCGTATCGCCTGCCCGAGCCGCCGAGCACCCGGATGCACAAGATTTCCTTGGCCCCGGTGTTGTCGGCGACCTTGAGCCGCGACTCCTGCTGGATCACGTCAACTCCTGCTTCTTCTTCACGCCAGCCTGGGCAGGCGGTTCACTTACTTGGCCTTCTCCAGGATTTCCGCTACCCGCCACCGCTTGGTCGCGGACAACGGCCTGGTCTCCATGAGCAGCACGCGGTCACCGACGCCACAGTCGTTCGCGGCGTCGTGCGCCGTGTACTTCTTCGTCCGCCGGATGACCTTGCCGTACTTGGGGTGCTTGACCCGGTCCTCGACCAGCACGACCACGGTCTTGTCCATCTTGTCGCCGACGACGAGCCCCTCCCGGGTCTTCCGGTAGGCGCGCGCCTGGCCACCGGCCGGCTGAGCGTCACTCACTGTCCTGCACCTCCTCGAGCTCTCCTTCCTCAACGAGCGTCACGATGCCGAGCTCGCGCTCACGTTTGACCGTGTAGATCCGCGCGATCTCCTTGCGGACGGCGCGCAGCCGCCCATGGCTCTCGAGCTGCCCCGTGGCCGCCTGGAAGCGGAGGTTGAACAGCTCCGCCTTCGCCTCGGCCAGCTTGATGTTGAGCTCTTCCTCGGTCTGCGTACGGAGCTGGGGCGCGCTCAGGCTCCCTGCCATCACGCCTCACCCGCCTCTCGCTTCACGAACCTGCACTTCATCGGCAGCTTGTGCGCGGCCAGCCGGAGGGCTTCCCTGGCGACCGTCTCGGACACACCGGACAGCTCGAACATGACCCGGCCCGGCTTGACGTTGGCGATCCACCACTCCGGCGAGCCCTTGCCGGACCCCATCCGGGTCTCAGCGGGCTTCTTGGTCAGCGGGCGGTCCGGGTAGATGTTGATCCACACCTTCCCGCCACGGCGGATGTGCCGGGTCATGGCGATACGGGCCGCCTCGATCTGCCGGTTGGTCAGGTAGGAGTGCTCGAGCGCCTGCACACCGTACTCACCGAACGTCACCCTGGTGCCCCCGGTCGCCATGCCGGTGCGCGACGGCCGGTGCTGCTTGCGGTGCTTGACCCTGCGCGGGACGAGCATGACTCAGCTCTCCTCTCCGGGCGCGTCGCCCTGAGCCGCAGGCTGTGCCTGCGGCGCGGGCTGCTCGGCCGGGGCCTGCGCACGGTCGCCGCCGCGGTCGCCGCGGTCCTCACGGGCTGCCCTGCCGCCACCTGGCGACCCGGGCGGCCCGGACTGACCGGCGCCGCCCGGCCGCCTGCCGCTGGTGCGCCGCTGCGGCGGCCGGTCCCTGCGCTGCTCGGCGCGCTGGGCCATCTGCTGTGCCGCGCGCTCGGCCCTGGTGAGCGGCGCCTCGCCCAGGTAGATCCAGACCTTGACGCCGATCCGGCCGAACGTGGTGCGCGCCTCGTAGAAGCCGTATTCGATGTTCGCGCGTAGCGTGTGCAGTGGCACCCGGCCCTCGCGGTAGAACTCCGACCGGGACATCTCCGCGCCGCCGAGGCGGCCCGAGCACTGCACCCGGATGCCCTTGGCGTTGCTCTTCATCGCGCTCTGCATCGCCTTGCGCATCGCGCGGCGGAACGAGACGCGCTGGGAAAGCTGCTCGGCCACGCCCTGGGCGACGAGCTGGGCGTCGATCTCGGGGTTCTTGACCTCGAGGATGTTGAGCTGGATCTGCTTGCTGGTCAGCTTCTCCAGGTCACCCCGGATCCGGTCGGCCTCCGCGCCGCGACGGCCGATGACGATGCCCGGCCGGGCGGTGTGGATGTCGACCCGGACGCGGTCCATGGTGCGCTCGATCTCCACCTTCGAGATCCCCGCGCGCTCCATGCCGCGCTGGAGCATGCGCCGGATGGCGACGTCCTCCGCCACGTAGTCCTTGTACAGCTTGTCGGCATACCAGCGGCTCTTGAAGTCGGTGGTGATGCCCAGCCGGAACCCGTGCGGGTTTACTTTCTGGCCCACTAGCGGGTCCTTTCCCTGCTGGCGGCATCGCGTTCGGCCACGATGACCGTGATGTGGCTGGTGCGCTTGAGGATCCGGGCCCCACGGCCCTGAGCCCGCGGCCGGAATCGCTTGAGCGTCGGCCCCTCGTCGACCCAGGCCCGGCTCACGACCAGGGAGCTAGCGTCCACGTGACGGTTCTGGCCGGCGTTGGCGATGGCACTGGCCAGCACCTTGCCCACGGAGTCGCTCGCGGCCTGGGGCGCGAACGTGAGCGCGGCCTGCGCCTGGTCGGCGGGCAGCCCGCGGATGAGGTCCACCAAACGGCGGGCCTTCCGCGGCGTGACACGCACGTAGCGCGCCTTCGCCCTTGCTTCCATCAGTGTCTCCCGCTTTCCGCTAGCGCCGGCTCCGCCGGTCGTCCCGCACGTGACTGCGGAACGTCCGGGTGGGCGCGAACTCGCCGAGCTTGTGCCCGACCATGGCTTCGGTAACGAACACCGGCACGTGCTTGCGGCCGTCGTGCACGGCGATCGTGTGGCCGAGCATGGCCGGCACGACCATCGAGCGGCGCGACCATGTCTTGATCACGTTCTTGGTGCCCTTTTCGTTCTGCAGATCCACCTTCTTCATCAGGTGGTCGTCGACGAACGGGCCCTTCTTCAGGCTACGAGGCATCGTCAGGTGCTCCTACCGCTTCTTCTTGCCGCGCCGACGGTAGATCAGCTGGTCGCTGGGCTTGTGGGCCTGGCGGGTCCGGCCCTCGGGCTGGCCCCACGGGCTGACCGGGTGCCGTCCGCCGGAGGTCTTGCCCTCACCGCCGCCGAGCGGGTGGTCGACCGGGTTCATGGCCACGCCGCGGACGGTGGGCCTGCGGCCCTTCCACCGGTTGCGGCCGGCCTTGCCGAGCTTGATGTTGCCCTGCTCGGAGTTGCCGACCTCGCCGACCGTGGCCCGGCAGCTCACGTCCACTCGCCGGATCTCGCCCGACGGCATGCGCAGCTGCGCGAGCCGGCCCTCCTTGGCCAGCAGCTGGACGCCGGAGCCCGCCGACCGGGCGATCTTGGCCCCGCCGCCGGGCCGCAGCTCGATGGCGTGGACCACGGTGCCCGTAGGGATGTTGCGCAGCGGCAGGCAGTTGCCGGCCTTGATGTCCGCGCCCGGCCCGTTCTCGACCTGGTCGCCCTGCTTCAGGCCCTCCGGTGCGAGGATGTAGCGCTTCTCGCCATCGGCGTAGTGCAGCAGCGCGATCCGCGAGGTCCGGTTCGGGTCGTACTCG
>DASXMU010000456.1:0-3964 GCA_036495485.1 Streptosporangiaceae bacterium | reverse complement strand
GTTGCCGGTGTCGGCGATCAGCAGGTCGCCGGTGCGGTCCAGCGCGACCGCGCCGGGGGCGTTCAGTTCGGCCCGGGTGGCTGGTCCGCCGTTGCCGTCGTATCCGGCTGTGCCGTTCCCGGCGATGGTGTAGATGTTCCCGGCGGTCATCGCCTGGCCGTAGCGGTGGCCGGTGCTGGCTGCCACGACCCGGATGCGGTTGTTGCCGGTGTCGGCGATCAGCAGGTCGCCGGTGCGGTCCAGCGCGACCGCGCCGGGGGCGTTCAGTTCGGCCCGGGTGGCTGGTCCGCCGTTGCCGTCGTATCCGGCTGTGCCGTTCCCGGCGATGGTGTAGATGTGCCGGCGGATCATCCGCAGCCCGTAGCGGACGCCGGTTCGTCCCGGCACGATGCGGATGCGGTTGTTGCCGGTGTCGGCGATCAGCAGGTCGCCGGTGCGGTCCAGCGCGACCGCGCCGGGGGCATTCAGTTCGGCCCGGGTGGCTGGTCCGCCGTTGCCGTCGTATCCGGCGATGCCGTTGCCGGCCACAGCATAGATGTTCCCGGCGGTCATCACCCGCCCGTACCGGTGGCCGGTGCGGGCCGCCACCGCCCGGATGCGGTTGTCCCCGGTGCTGGCGATCAGCAGGTCGCCGGAGCGGTCCGCGGTTGCGCCGCACGCGCCGGTCAGGATGGCACTGGCCGCCGGGCCACCGCCGCCAAGCGGCCCGGCGGCCCGGGCAACTTGGCCGATGCCGGCCGGGGTGGTCAGCCAATCGGTGCGCGGGTTCACCGCGCGCACGGACCAGGCATCCGCGACGAACAGCGTCCCCGTCGCGTAGGCCACGCCGCAGGCCCGGCCGAGTGCGACGCGCGTGGCTAAGGCTGGCCCGCCGACCCCTCCCACCACCGGTAGCATCAGCCCTGCGGTCGCCGATGGGCTGTCCGGCATCGGCACCACCGCGCCCAGCCCGGCCCCGGCCAGCGTGGACACCATTGCCACCAGCGCAGCCGTCGGCAGACGCCAGCCCCGCGTCGCCGCACTCATCGCCCTGCCTCCCGTTCGCACGCCGTGCCCCGGCGGCACCGGTGGTCAGCCGGCCGCAGCCGCAGCGGGAGCGGGCCTCACCGATACGACGCCGCAGCCGGCGTCCTGGTTGACATCGTTTACCCGCAAGCTGACGATCCCGCTGCCGGGTGTCATCCGGGCGCCCCGGCGGAGCGTCTTACCGGTATCCCCGCTCCGCAGGAACCGATATCCGGCCGGTGGCCGGATGCTGCCACGCACGACGCGTGAACGGGAGGATGCCTAATGAGCGCTGTTCGGGTCACGCAGCCTGGCGAGTTAACGCCGCAGGCCCCTGGTGGGGCGTGGCGCCCCTGCCGGCGAGCCTGGGCGCGGGGATATGACCTGGCGTGCCGCCACCGGATATTCGCGCTCGCCCTGGTGGTGGCGGCGGCGCTGCGGGTGCTGGCCGTTCTGGGCTTCCAGCCGGCCTTGCTGGTCCGGCTGGACTCCTATGACTACCTGCGGGGCGCGGTCCACCTGTCGCCGAACGTGGTCAACACCAGCGGCTACTCCGTCTTCCTCTGGCTGCTGCGGCCGTTCGGTTCGCTGGCCTTGGTCAGCGTGGTGCAGCACCTGCTGGGCCTCGGCATCGCCGTCATGGTGTATGCGGTACTGCGCCGTTACCGGCTGCCCGGCTGGGGGGCCACACTCGCCGCCGCGCCGGTACTGTTCGACCCGGCCCAGCTCGTCGTGGAGCAGTACATTCTGCCGGACATGCTGACCGCGTTCCTGGCCGTCGCGGCGCTGACAGTACTGCTGCTTGAGACGACGCCGGCCTGGTGGCGGCCGCTGGCGGCCGGGCTGCTGGCCGGCGCCTCGGCGATCACCCGGCCAACCAGCCTGCCGCTGATCCTGCTGATCCCCGCCTACCTGCTGGCCCGGCGTGCAGGCTGGCGGCGGGCAGGCGCCGCACTGCTGGCCGGGTTGCTGCCGGTGGCCGGGTATATGGGCTGGTTCCTGGCCGTGCAGGGCTCGTTCGGCCTGTCCAACAGCGCCGGGCTGTTCCTGTGGTCCCGCACCATGTCGTTCGCCAACTGCTCGGTCATCAGGCCACCGGCCGACCTGCGCTCGCTGTGCCCAGGCGCCCAGCCCGGTGTGCCCGCACCGTCCACCGCGCTGGCCCAGGGCGCGCGGTCCCAGCGGCTCTCGCCGATGAACGCCCTGTGGGATCGCCGGGACTGGCAGTGGCACCAGCCACAGCCACCGTCGGTGAGCGAGACCGCCCCGGATACCGAGACCGCCCCTGATACCTCCGCATTCAACCCGGCCACCAACGCCAAGGCGCTGCGGTTCGGCCTCTGGGCGATCGAGGCGCAACCCCTCGCCTACGCCCTCCTGGTCGCCCGCCAGGCGCTCCAGCCGTTCAGCCTCACCCGCCCGCCGCTGAGGTTCCCGGTCTTCCAGCCCAGCTCGGCCACGCTGACCACGGCCGGCCTCGGCTATGCCGCAGGCGCGGTCCGGGCCTACACCGGCAACGGTCAGCACGTCACCGCCGACCTCGGCTACTCGGTCGGCACCAGGGTTGACCAGCCTTATGCATCGATCATCCGGCTCTACCAGAAGGCCGTCTCACTGCCAGGCCCGGTGCTCGGCCTCGTCGTGCTCACCGGTCTGGCGGGCATCGTGCTGCCCCGCAGGCGCAGCGCTGCAGCGGCCCTGGCCTGGCTGTCCGGCATGACCGTGCTGATCCTGCCGATCGCCACCCACTCTTATGCCTACCGCTTCGTGATCCCCGCTTTGCCATTGCTCTGCATCGCCGCTGCGTTCACCCTCCGTGACCAGGGCTAAGATCTCCAGAAATCGATGTCACCCAATGGGCGGGTCATGGCGTCATATACGTAGCGACCCCGCTGCGCTGCGGGCAGCGTCTGGCCAGAGGCCGATTCTGCCAGGGAGAAACTCGTGAAGGGTGGGGTCACCACGATGCACGGAGTGCGGGGATTACAACTGGTCCGCCCCCCGGTCGACCCGGGGTCAGCCCGAACCGATTCCGGGCGGCGAGGTCAGCGCCTGGACCGGCGGGCCGGACCGTGGGCCATGGTGGTGGCGACGGTCGCCTGGAGCCTGTGGGAGGTGCGGGCGACCCTCGTCCCGGCTCAGTACCTGAACGACAGCGCCGTGCACGAGCAGATGGTGCGGTTCGCCACGGCGCGCATCCAAGCTGGGCACGACCCGCTGACTAGCTGGTTTCCCTACCTGGGACTCGGATCGCCGCAGTTCTTGCACTACCAGAGCACCCCGGCGATGCTGACCGGGCTCGCTGGGCTGGTGGTGGGGCCTGACGCGGCGTTCCACTGGTCGCTGTACCTGCTGTGGTGCCTGTGGCCGGTGGCGATCTACGCGTCGGCCCGGGTGTTCGGCCTGAACCGGTGGGCGGCGGGCATGGCTGCGGTGGTCGCGCCGCTGCTGCACAGCGTCCCGGGGGTGGGGTACGAGCAGCACGCCTACCTGTGGGTGGGATATGGCGTGTGGACTCAGCTCTGGGGCATGTGGGCCCTGCCGTTCGCCTGGGCGTTCGGCTGGCGGGCCATGGCCGACCGGCGGTTCCTGGCCCCGGCCGCCGGGGCGGTGGCGCTGACCGCCGCGTTCCACTTCGAGACCGGGTACCTGGCGTTCGCCGCCATCGTGATCATGCCGTTCCTCATCCGGGCCGGCCTGCGCGCCCGGCTCGTCAGGGCCACGGTGCTGCTGGCCGGATCCCTGCTGGCCAGCGCCTGGGTCGTGCTGCCGCTGCTGATCTACGCCCGCTGGGCTGGCATCAACCAGGCTCTGTCCAGGGGGCCACTGGTGAACGGATACGGCGCGGGGCAGACGCTCGGCTGGCTGGTGACCGGGCGGGTGTTCGACGACGGTCATCTGCCCGTGGTCAGCCTGCTGGTGCTGGCCGGGCTGGTGACCGCGCTGGTGCGGTGGCGGC
>DASXMU010000455.1:0-2720 GCA_036495485.1 Streptosporangiaceae bacterium | reverse complement strand
CGCTGAACATCCTCATCGCGCAGCGCTTCGGCCACCCTGACCACCAGGTCCGCAGCGTGACCGGCGAAGCGGGCGGCGTTGGCCTCCTCGGCCAGCCAGGCGGACAGGCGGGGAACGAGCCGGGCGGAGCCGATCCGCTCGGCCAGGACGTCGGCGTTGAGGAAGTTCTCCTGGACGAACTGGCCGAGGGTAGCGGCGAACTGGTCCTTGCGTTCGACGATCAGCGCGGTGTGCGGTATCGGCAGGCCCAGCGGATGGCGGAACAGGGCCGTCACCGCGAACCAGTCGGCCACGCCACCGACCATGGATGCCTCGGCGCCGGCCTGCACATAGCCGAGCAGGGTCCCGTGGGCACCGGCCACAGTCACCGCCACGAACAGGACCGTCACCGCGGCCAGCAAAGCGGTAGCCCGCAGGCGCGCGACCGCCAGGGAGCGCGCCCTGGCCTCCGCCGTCTCGTGCTCAAGCGTGGGCACCGTCGGGTCCCTTGCTGCTAGGGGACTGCTGGCCCGGTGATCGTACCGTCGTTGTTGCGGGTGACCACCCGGACCGCTGGCACCAGGGCGGGATGATGACCGGCACCACGATCACCGCGGCCGCCATAGCCAGGACCTATCCGCTCCGATAGCCGAGGCCAGCGGCCCGGCGATGGCGTACCCCACCGGGAGGTGGGAACCGCGCTCCCCCCTCAGGCGACAAAGATATTGTGCCGGTGCCAGTCGAGGTACTTGCGGGCGGGTGCGTGGGCACCTACGGGCAGCAGCAGCACCTCGCGCAGCGGCGGCCGGCCGTAGTACTGCCGAGTCAGCGGATCAGTATCGACAGCATCGGCCAGCGGGCGGGCCAGATGAATACGCAGCCCGCCATTAACCGTGAGCATGCCGGTATCAAAGGCCACATCATGCGCCGGGCAGCGTTTCCACCGGCAGGAACACCACCTGCCTGCCACCTGACACCGGGCGACGCGACCGGACAGCCCGGAACTGCTCCCGCGCCTGACCGACCGTCAGCTCCAGATAATCGGCGAGGTCAGCCACGCCGCGAGGCTACCCCCCGAGACTCGCCTAAGGAACCCATCACACCAACCGCCGCTCCATGCCCGCATACCGAAGCAGGTACGCAAGCACTACCGGTACCCCGGCCGTCCCGCGGGCGGAAGCTAGGCTGCTGCGATGTGAGCGAAGGCGAGCCGCTGACCGGGGATGGCGTCACCCAGGGGATCGTGCGGATCGGGGACACCGTGCGGCGGCCGCTGCGGCCGTTCAGCCTGACCGTGCAGGCTTACCTGGCCCACCTGCGCGACGCCAGGTTCACCGGCGCGCCGCTTCCGTTCGGCATCGACGAGCAGGGGCGCGAGATGCTGTCGTTCGTCCCCGGTGACGTGCCACGCAACCCGCTGCCGCCGGAGACGGCGGGCGACGACGTGCTCGTCGCCCTGGCCCGGCTGATCCGTGCGCTGCACGAAGCGTCGGCCGGGTGGGTGCCGCCGCCCGACGCCGTGTGGGGCGGAACCCCGGCCACCATGGGACGCCCGATTGCCAAACGGACCGAGCTGGTCAGCCACTGCGACTACTACCCCGGCAACGTGGTCTTCCGTGACGGGCTGCCCGTCGCGCTGATCGACTTCGACCTGGCCCACCCGACCACCCGGCTCTACGACATCGCGAATGCGTTGTGGTACTGGGCGCCGCTGCGCGATCCGCGGGACCGGGCGCCCGCGTTCGCGGACGCCGACATCCCCCGCCGGGTCGCGGTGTTCGCGGACGCCTACGGCATGACGGCCCGGCATCGCATGGAGCTGGCGCCGTTCGCCGTCGACATGGCGCGCCGCTACCACGAGGATTCCCGCGTCTCAGCCGAGCTAGACCCGGTGTTCCGCAAGCTATGGGAGGACGGCGCCAAGGACGCACTGCCGCGCGCCGAGGCGTGGCTGCGCGAGGCGGCCCCGGCGCTCACCGCTCGCCTCAGCCAGCCGGCCTGCTCGCCGAACAAGCAGAGACGCTAGGCGAGCCCCACACTCGTCATCTCAGCGGGAGGGTCCGCGAGCTGCGGTTCCACCTTCTCACTCAGCAAACCCGGGTCACTTACTGGCCGGCTCCAGGACGCCGCGTCATCCTGCTGACTGTTTTCCGCAAGACCCCGCAGTGCCGAGACCGCCGAAGTCAATCGGGCCTTGCAAGTCCAGAAGATCTGCGAGGCCGAGCACGGGCCAGCACACACCACGTTCGATCGGGAGGTGCCCTGACATGACCGCCGACCACAGTTCCTACGACGACCTAACCCGTGAGCGGCGCAACAGTCCGGAATACCGCGAAGGCTACGCCGAAGCCCAGCGGGCATCCTCATCGGCCAGGCCGTCCACGAACTGACGCCGACCTCATCGTCCAGATCTCACCCCACGCCGCCTGACATATAGTGCATGCCCGTGAGCGTGGCTGACCGATGGGCTAGCGAGCGTGCGGGGCACCAAGGCCAGCCGCCGGGCACAGCCGCCGGCCTAGCAGCGCGCGCAGCGCGCCGCTCTTGTCAAGCCAGTCGCGCAGCAACGCAATCCAGCCCACCGGCACGGCCATGGCCAAGGCGAACCAGACCATGGCGGCTGGCAGCACAAACGGCGGCCAGGGCGGCCTCAGCATCATGACCGGCCACAGGCCGATCAATGCCGCAGTCGCGCAGGCCATCGCCACGACTGCACTCTTGCTGACCGATTCCCGGCCGGG
>DASXMU010000454.1:0-18959 GCA_036495485.1 Streptosporangiaceae bacterium | reverse complement strand
CAGTCTCATGTAGAAGGCCGCCGCCCGTGCGGAGCTGCCGAGACGGTCGACGTCAATGGACGAGACAGATCAACCGGCGGCGCCGTTGGCGGTAGCCTGCTGGACGCGACAGACGGTCCACCGGAGAGGGAGCGGCGGCCTTGGCGAAGAGTAAGCGGCAGCGCAAGCGGGACCGCGCGGTCCGGCAGGCGAAGACGGCCAGGAAGCAGTCTGCGGCGGCGCGCGAGCAGTTGACCCTGGCCGTGCTGGCGGAGGCACAGAGACTCCTGGACCGGCTCTACGATCCGGAGACACCCGTCGGGGAACTCGCCGAGCTGGTGATGGACGACAGCGGCGCCCCGGTCGTGCCCGGGCTGATCGACCTGCTGCTGAGCAAGGGATCGACGCCCGAGCGGCTGGCTGAGGTGGCCGGTGCGCTCCGCGAGGCGGATGACAGCGTAGGCGATGGGCCCTCGCTGGCCTACCTGACGTTCGCGGCGGGCGTTGCTCGGGCGCAAGGGGATGCGGCACAGGCCCGCCGTCTGCTCGACGACGCCCTCCGGCAGGCCAGCGACCCAGCCGACCGGCTGCAGGTGATCGCGCACCTGCGCAGACTGGGCCGGGTCGCCGAGGCGCTGGAGCTGCTCGAGGCGAGGCTGCGTGACGACCCTGACGACCAGGAGGCAGCCCAGTTGTACGCCGCGGGCATCCAGGACGCATTCGCCCGGGTGTCCGCGGCAGAAACGCCCGGAGAGTGCCCCTGCGGCAGCGGGCATGTGTGGCCGGATTGCTGCGCGTCAGCGGAACATGCCGCACTCGGCCGGTTCGCCGACCAGGCCAGCCTGGCCGCGCTGCGGGACGCGCTGGCGTCCTACCTGTCGCGTTCTGGCTCGGGTGCTGCTTACGGGCGGGCGGTCCGCGATCAAGTCGCCGAATGGCTGGACCTCGCTGAGGCGGATGACTGGGACTCTTCCGAACAGGCCGTGCTGGCCTCGCTGGCAAACGAGCTGGCTCTGCTCACGGCGGGAGTCCTGCCAGACGAACCCGAGGCGGACGACAGCGACAACCCGCTGGCGGCCTTCGCCGCTGATCCGGACGCGCCACCCGGGCTGGCCGCTCAGGCTCGCACCTGGCACGACCATGTCCACTACGGCTTGTGGCAGGTAGAAGACCCGAATCCCGCGCCTGGCTGGTGGTGCACCGACATCGTCTCGGGCGTGATCAGGTATGCCGCGTTCCCCGGGGAGATGACCGGGCAGTTCCCGAGATGGAGTGTGCTGCTCGGCGGCCTCGTGCCGGTGGACGGGATATGGCGGTCGACCGGGCAGGCGTGGCAGCTCAGCCCCGCCGAGGCGGACGCGCTGGCCGAGACCGTCAACGCGGCGGCGGAGGCGCTGGCCGGCGACCTGGCCGGCAAGCCGGTGAAGGGCGCGGACCGCCGGATGCGGCAGCCGACGCCATTCGGAAGCGCCGGGCCGCACGGCGTGCTCGCCCGCTTGATCGACGAGGCTTTGCCCGAGGCAGCGCACTTCGTGAGCACGGTCATCGGCTCCATGATGCCCGGGCTGATCACCGAAGTGCATGAGCAGCGCGCTGTGCCGCCCGCCCTCACCAACAGCGACGGTGACCCGATGTGCCTGATCAAGGCCCGGATAGCCGTCCGCGGCACGGGCTCCCTCGCCGACCGTCTGGTCGCTCACCGCGATTTCGACCGCGACCCGGATGACCCGGCGCATTTCGTCTGGCTGGGCCGCGCGATACCGGCAAACGAGCGCGAAACGATGCTGGCCGAACTTCGCGCAGACATGAGGTCGCAGGGGATCAGCCCCGGGGAATTGGCGGATCTTGAGCCGCCGCAGCGGTGGATCCGGGGGCAGCTCGAAGTCCGCGACGGCGAGCTGACCGCCGAAGTCAACTCCCGGGAGCGGCTGACCCGCTTGCTCGGCCTGCTGACCAAACTGGGCGAATCCCCGTCGGTCATCGACGAGTCACGGGTTGACCCGGCGGAAGATCGGGCCTGGCCCGCAGGCCCGCATATGTTCGCCCGCGGCGCCGCGCCACCCGAGGAGGGCTGGGAGAAGCACTGGCTGGATGAGCCGGTCCCCGCCTTGCGTGGGCGTACGCCGCGGCAGGCGGCAGCAGGCTCAGAGGACGAGCAGATCCTGCTGGAAGCGCTGCTCCGGGAGTTCGAATACGAGGCGGACGTCCTCGCCGCGGGCGGCGAGCAAGGCATCGAAACGGCCTGGCTCCGCCGCGAACTCGACATGGACAGCGACCTGTAGACGCCCCGGATCCTGCGCCCCGCAGCCGCGCCGGATCTCGCCGCTGGCCCGTCTGCCATGAAGCGCACTTATTTCTTTTGAAAAGAAAATGGCCAAACAATAGCGTGCGATTGCCAGTGGACCGGCGCGGGCCAGGCACCAGCGGCGGCGGAACAGCGGGCCGACCGCGTCAGGGTTCCGGCGCTTAACAGCGGACGGACCGTGCCAGGGTTCCGGCGCTTCACCGGTGATCGACATGTTCTCCTCGCAGCGCCCACGCCTCGCTGTAGCTGTCATAGTGAACCGACTGCACCTGCCCGCCGTCGTAGCAGACCGGATCAGCGGAGGATCAGGATGAGCTCCGATGTGAGTGACTCGGCCCACGACCCCTATCTTCCGCCGGAGGCAGTGGGTTCCGCGCCCGGGCGGGGGCGGCTCGCGGGGCGGCGGGTTCTTGTTGTCGGGGCAGGTACACGGCCCTCTTCCGAGCCTGACGCACCGATGGGCAACGGCCGGGCTATCGCCGTCCTGGCGGCCAGGGAAGATGCGTCGGTCGTGTGCGCTGACCGCGACCGGGGAGCCGCCGAGGTCACCGCCGGACTGGTGCGGGCGGAGGGAGCCAGGGCAAGCGTCGTGGTGGCCGATGTGTCCGAGCCCGCTGCCTGCGCGAGGGTGGTGCAGGACTCGGCGGCCGCGCTTGGCGGCCTTGACGGGCTGGTGCTCAACGTCGGGTTTGGCCTGGGCCGTGGGATGGGTGGGACGACCGCCGAGCAGTGGGACGCCACGTTCGCCGTCAATACCAGGGCGCACTTCCTGGTGGCGGCGGCCGCCCTGCCGGTGCTTGCTCCCGCCTCGGCGATCGTGTTCATCAGCTCGGCAGCGAGCCTGCGGGCCGCTACCGGGATACCGGCCTACGACTCCTCCAAGGCTGCGCTGCTCGGCATTTGCCGCCAGGTCGCCAGGGAGGGGATGGCCACGTGCATCAGGGCGAACCTGGTGGTGCCGGGCCTGGTGGACACACCGCTTGGCCGGGAAGCCTCCCGGCAGAATCCGGCCCGCACCGCCCGCCGCCTTCCGTTCGGACGGCAGGCGACGGCATGGGAGGTCGCCTACGCGACGGTGTGGCTGCTCTCCCATGAGTCCAGCTACGTCAACGCCCACCCACTGGTCCTGGATGGTGGTGCTGCCGGCTTCGGCTAGCCCAGGGGCCGACCAGCTAGGTCGGGTGCTGGCTGGGCAAGGTGATGTATCTTCGCCCGGCCGGAGTCAGCCAGGCCATCACGCCGGGGCTGACCTGCTCCAGGGTCCACCGCTGGGTCTGTTTCATCCGGTGATGCCGACGGCAAAGCGAGGCAAGGTCACATTCGCAAGTGATCCCGCCATCGTCGTAGGCGATCGTGTGGTCCAGATCGCAGCGGACAGCAGGGCGTCCGCAGCCGTAATAGCTGCAGGTGGTGGTGCGGGCGCGGATGATCCGCTGCAGGGTGGCGCTTGGCCGGTACTGTGGCTCGGCGCTGCGGTGGTCGCAGCATCCGGCGGCGATCGGCTCGGCGGTGACACTGATTTGCCAGTGGCCGTCCTTGCCGGTGTGGGCATGGCTGGCAGGGGTGCTGCCGTAGCCGAGGGCCCGGCCGGTGGGACTGGTGAGAGTGACGTGCCAGCGGGTAGCCCGGTGCCCCGCCGCCGCGCAGGCCAGCGCTCGGGCGGTTTCGGGGTCCAGGGGACCGTACCCGGTGGCTTCGCCGGGCCGGTCGGCCAGGCTGAGCAAGGTCGTCAGTGGAACCGTGAGATTGACCGATCCGGCCAGCAGCGGCAGCTCGACGGAGGGCGATTGCCGTAGTCCGGCGGGCATGTGGCCCGGGGAAACTGCCTCGCGAGGCTGGCCTGAGCAGTGCGGGCCAGGCTGGACGTCTGAGATGGGTGGAGGCAGCAGGTCGGCGGGCGGCTGACTGGTGTCCTGGTCCAGGAGCTGAGCGAGGTAGGCACGGGCGCGGAGCTGATCGATCCCGCCTGCCGCGCCGAGGCGCTGCCAGGCGCGGGCGATGGCATCCAGGCGGGCGTCGGCAGCCAGGACGCTGGCGGCGGGCAGGTTGCGCCCGGCCAGGTTCGCCGTCCCGCACGGATCGGGCCAGCACTCCACTCGCGCATCGGCCAGCGCCGCTTCCCGCTGCCGCCGGGCAGCGGAGGGGTCGGCGGCCAGCACCGCCCGGTCCAGCGCCCGCCGCAACCGCCCCGACGTCATCTCGGGTGCCTGCGGCAGCACAGCCGCCACCACGGCGGCCGTGTGCTCGTCGGTAAGGGTTTCAGTGGCCTGGGCGAACAGCCGGGCCCGGGGCAGGTCGATCCACCCATTCGCCAGCACGTCTCGCACCGGGGCCAGCCGCCCGGCCAAATCGACCGCCAGGCCGGTCAGCCGCCCGCCGCTGATGGGGGTGAGGGTCAGCGCGGCGGCGACTTCCTCCCCGGTGAACTCGCTGACCTGCGGCGGGAAGGCCTGCCCGGGCGCGGCCGACGGAGTGCCATTGGCCGGGCGGCGGCGGGCCAGCGCGGCGATGGCTTCCAGCTCCCCCGCAGCAGCCCAGGAGGCCAGCCGCCGCCAGGCCCGGATCACCCCGATCAGCTCATCGTCACTGACTGCCCCCAGCTGGGCCTGGGCGTCGGCAGTGAACCCGGCCAGCGCCACCCCCGCAGGGGCCACATCCAGCACCCCGCCATCGGCGAACCCCACTCCGCCGCCCGAGCCATCGCGCGGCAGACACCCCACCGGGATCGCCGCAGCACCAGTGGCGGCGCCCGGTTCGGCGAGGTCGACTGGCCAGGCGGGTTCGCGGTAGCGGGCGGGCGTTGTGTAAGGCAGGGCGTCCAGCTCCGCACTGGTCAGGTCGGCCAGCTCTGGCGGGCGGCTGCAGTCGGGGTCGGACCAGTCCCAGCCGAACTCCGGCGGAATCTCCTCGACGCCGGGTGGGGGGTCATCATCGGCGGCAAGCGGGTACGCCGTCACATCCACAGACCCCTCCAACGGGGCGGGTTGTGGGGCGGCGGACACGGGCTCCCCTTCCTTCGGCACGGTCCAGACCAGTTGTCGTTCATCGAACACTATATCGGACCCTGTGACAACTGGAGGCGGAATGGCGAACAACACACCGATGGATGTTCACAACCGTAATCTGGTCAGGTCCGGTTGCCGTGGCGTGACCGCGCAGGCGGAGCTGGCAGGCCAACGGGCGGATATTCGAACGGTAAGTGATCTTGTAGATCGTGCCCTGATATGGCTGCTGATCCGGGTCGGCACCGCATGAGCGACGGAACAAGTCACACCGGGCAGAGCGCGAGTAACCTGTCCGGCGTGATGATGCCTTCCCCTGCCGTTGTTTCCGACGAACTCGCCCAGGCGGCGCTGGAGTGCCCGGCGCTGTCCCGCGCCCACAGGCTGGCCGGCTGGGTCGGATCGGGCAAGGAACTCACCGCCAGTGGGGTGCTGCGGCCCGCGGCGGCTGTCGAGGCGTGCCAGGTGCTGGGCATCTCGCTGCCGAAGGCGCGGCTGCGCAGTGCGCTCGACGTGGACGAGCTGATGCGGGTCTGGCTGGTGGCACTGGAGGCCGGGTTCGTGGTCAGCGACGGCCGCCGGGCCCGCGCCGTGCCCGGCAGCGCGACGATGACCGATCCGGAGCGTGTGCTGACTGCCTGGCTTCAGGCAGCGGCGAGGCTGTTCGGAATCCCCGGCGATCTGTGTGCCGGATGCGTGATCGTGCTGCACGAGCTGCATGCGGCCGGCCGGCCGCTGAGCATGGATGAGCTGGCCAGCGCGATAGGGGCGGCAGAACCGGGGACGGACGAGCCGTGTCCCGACTGCGGCGAAGTACACGAGCTGGAGGATCAGTCTGGCCTCGATCTGTTCTTCATGGACAGCCCCGATGAGGAGGACGACCTGGAACACGCCGTGGGCACGGTGACCGGCCTGGCCGACTTCGGGGCGGCTGTCATATCCGCTGGGAAGTCCGGCGGCAGGGCGCGGCTGACGCCGCTCGGCTCCATGCTGGCCACGGCCGTGTTCGAGGGATGTGCCCCGGCGCCCGACGCCGACGCCAAGACGCTGCTGGCCATGGCCGGCGAACTGCCGCCTCCGGTGGCGATGATCATGGCAGAGCCCTGGTTCGGCGCGCGATCCGCGGACGCCGCGGTCCGCGAGCTGCTCACCTTCGCCGAATCCGCCAGCGGCAACCAGCGGCTCGTCGCGCTTGCGCTGGCCGAGGGACTCGGACCCGATTCGGCGATCGCGTGGCGGGAATGGGCCAAGCGGCCGGGTTTTGGTGCTTACGCCCGGCAGTGGCTGGCCTCGCATGGGAAACCCGTCGCGGTGAATCCGGCGGACGACGCATGGCTGATCGTCGACGGGCTCAGCATCATGCTGGACAGCCTCGGCGACTCGGTGCCGCCGTTCCTGCTGGCCGCGGCGTTCCAGCAGGAACTCGGCGCCGACGTGGACGAGATGCTGGCAGTGCTGCGCAGTTCCGATCACCCGGCGGCCGACGACATCGTGGCCAGGCTGGAGGGTCCGGGCCTCGCACCGGCCGGGGGGACGACCGGACGAGCGGCCGGGATGAAGGGACTCAGGCGGACCGCTGCGGGTACGGACGCGGTATGCCAGCTCAAGATCTCGCTGCGCAACGTCTCAGCACCCGCGGTGTGGCGGCGGGTCCTGGTGCCTGACGGCCTCACACTGGGGGAACTGCACTACGTGATTCTCGAGGCCATGGGCTGGGACGGCGGGCACATGCACATGTTCAGCACGCGCCTGGGAGAGTACGGCGTGCCCGACATGGAACTCGGGCATGCCGACGAATCCGGCGTCGTGCTGCCGGAGGTACTGCCCAAACGAGGCAGCAAGCTGCTCTACACCTACGATTTCGGCGACGATTGGGAACACGACATCCGGCTGGAGGAACGGCGGCGCGCAACCGCGCAGGATGCGCTCCTGTCCTGCGTCGCGGGTGAAGGCGCCTGCCCGCCCGATGACTGCGGTGGTCCCTGGGGCTATGACAACCTCAAGGAGACCATGGCCGATCCGGGCGACGAGCAGCACGAGGACATGCTCGACTGGCTGGGTCTCGATTCACCCGGCCAGTTCGACCCCGCGGCTTTCTCTCTCGACGAGGTGAACACCAGGCTCCGGCGGCTGAGCGGGAGTTGACCGGCGGCTGACCGCAACCAGTGTTGAATGGTCCGCGTGGCGACGACTTTAGAGTTCACGGAAGCTGACATCAGACGGGCTGCGCAGCCCAGGTCATTCGAGCGTGGCCTGGGGTACCTCGACGCGGTCAGCGATCTGAGGATCCACGGCACGGAGATCACCGCGACCGTGCATGGCCGTGGCAGGTACCGGGTGTCGCTGACCTTCGGCGACGGTGGGCTATCTGGGGATTGCTCGTGCCCGCACGGTGTGGAGGGGTTTTTCTGCAAGCACTGTGTCGCGGTGGGCCTGGCCGCCCTGGAGCTGGGTGACGAGCTGCCGCTGCGGATGGCGGAGGCGCAGAACGAGAGGCAGGCGCTGCAATCCTGGCTGGACTCCCTGTCCAGGGAAGAGCTGCTGGCTGAGCTGCGCGGGCTGCTGGACGAGGACCCGGAGCTACGCCGGCGCTTCGAGCTGCGGGCGGCGACGGTCAACGCGGACACCATGGCGGTGCGCAGCGCCGTCAGGGAGCTGATCGCGCTGTCCCGCCGCGATTACATCGACTACGACCAGGCATACGACTATGCGGGGAAGGTCAGCGAGGCAGCCACGGCGATCGAGGCGCTGACCAATGCCGGGGCAGCGGAGGAGGCGATCGGGATCGCGCGCGAGGCGATCGCCCTCCTCGCCGATGCGTGCGGATCCGTCGACGACTCCGGCGGCTGGGTAGGTGGCGCAGCGTATGTGCTGCTGCGCGTTCACCTGCGTGCCTGCGTGGCCGCGCCACCGGACCCGGTCTCACTGGGTGACTACCTCGCGGACCTGCTGCTGCACGACGACTACGGGTTTGAACCCGGGCTGGAGGACTACGCCGACCTGCTCGGCGATCAGGGCACCGCGACGGTGCGCGAGCGCATCGCTGCCGCATATGCGGCGAATCCGCAGGACTGGCGGGCGAAAAACCTGATGGAGTCGATGGCCAAGGCCTACGGCGACGTTGACGCCGTCATCGCCATCTACAGCGCTGACCTCGATGACCGGGGCTGGAACCACCTTCGCATCGCCCAGGATCTCGATGAGGCCGGCCGTGGCGACGAGGCGCTCGAATGGGCCGAGCGCGGGGTGCGCGAGGCACCCCATCCGGACTACCGGCTCGTCGATTATCTGGCGGACCGGTACGCGGCAGCGGGCCGCGCCCATGACGTGCTCAGCCTGCGCCGCGAGCGCTTCCAGGCCGAGCGGACGCTGCCCAGCTACCAGGCCCTGCGGCAGGCCGCGACCGATAACGGCGTGTGGCTCACCGAGCGGGCCGAGGCGCGCGCACTGCTGCGCGGCGACCTGCCGCGCCCAGGCGCCAGGGGACCGCAGACCTTGGCGTCCTGGGCCTGGGGTGGCCCGGTGCTGGTCGATGCGTTGCTCGACGACGGCGATCTGGACGCTGCCTGGACCGCCGCGGCGGGCGTAGCGACGCAGGCGCAGTTGCTGCATCTGGCCAAGGCCTCGATCGCTGCCCGCCCAGCCGATGCCCTGGCCGTGTACCTCAGGGCCATCGAGCCGCTGCGGAGCCAGACGGGCGACCGGGTCTACCAGGAAATGGCCAGCTTCCTGCTCTCCGCTCGGGCCTGTCACGAAGCCCTCGGCAGTACCGGGGAGTTCACCCGGTACCTCACCGCCCTGCGGGCAGACCAGAAGCGCAAACGCAACCTGATGAAGATCCTTGACGAGAGTGGGCTCTGAGATTCCGATGACATCTGGTGTGCGGAGGATGGGCGCCGGAGAGCGTCGGGCCCGGCTTGCCGTGCGGCATCGGCTGGCGGCGTCGGCGCGAGCCGGTGCGGTGACGGAGGTCGCGGAAGACCTGATCGGGCTGCACGGCACCGACCCGGCGTCGGTGTATCTGGCTGTGTGGGCACGGACGGCCGGAGTCGGCAGCACCGCAATCGATCATGACCTGTATGAGGCGCGGGGGCTGGTGCGGATGCTGGGGATGCGGCGGACGATGTTCGTCGTGCCGGCGGGGGTCGCTCCGGTGATGCAGGCGGCGTGTACGGATGAGATTGCGCTGCGGTTGCGGCGCGGGCTGGCAGGGCGGCTGCAGGAGGCGGGGGTCGCCGAGGACGCGGCCGGGTGGCTGAAGGAAGTCTGTGACGGGACGGTAGCGGCGCTGACCGAGCTGGGCAGCGCGACCGGGGCAGAGCTGAGCAAGGCTGAGCCGCGGCTCGCCACGGAGATCGTCTATGCCGAAGGGAAGAGCTACGGCGGGGCCACCCGGATCTCCAGTCAGGTGCTGATGCTGCTGTCAGCTGAGGGACGGATCGTCAGAGGGCGGCCGCGAGGTGGGTGGACGTCCAGCCAGTTCCAGTGGCATCTGCCTGAGGCGTGGCTGGGAAGCCAGGACAAGGACGGCTATCCGCCGGCTGGTGAGGCCCGGGTTGAGCTGGCCCGGCGGTGGCTGAAGACGTTCGGCCCGGCGCCGGTTGCCGACCTTCAGTGGTGGACGGGCTGGACGGGAGCGCAGACGAAGGCGGCGCTCGCCAGGCTGAGCATCACGGAGGTGGATCTCGACGGTGCACCCGGTGTCGTGCTCGCCGGGGATGAGGACGCTGAACAGGCCGGTGAGCCGTGGGCCGCGCTGCTGCCCGCACTCGATCCGACCGCTATGGGGTGGCGGGACAAGACCTGGTTCGTTGGGGAGCATGCGACGAGGCTGTTCGACCGGTCGGGGAACATTGGGCCGACCGTATGGTGGGATGGCCGCGTCGTGGGCGGGTGGGCACAGCGCAAGGACGGGGAGATCACGTTCGGGCTGCTCGAGGATGTGGGGAGCGAGGGGCGGGCCGCAATTGAGGAACGGGCCGAACGGCTCGGGGAGTGGCTGGGACCTGTCCGGGTGACGCCGCGGTTCCGCACTCCGCTGGAGCGTGAGCTGACCGGCTGAGAGTGCATCGCTGGGCAGCAGCTATGGTCGCCTGCACGTACAGACATATCGATCTGCCGGGGTCAACAGAACGCCGGCCTAGCAAACTAAATGCACATACGTGCAGATGATCTCTTGATCCAAGGTTAGCTACTGCGTAGACTTAGTGATATGCACGGCCGTGCAGGTAGCCATGGAACATGGGGCACGGAGATACGTCGCAGACGGCTTGAGCTCGGACTCCATCAGGATGAACTCGCCGTGCTTGCAGGTGTCTCCGCGCGCTTCGTTCACACCCTGGAGCAGAGTAAGCCAACTGTGCAACTCGACAAGGTGCTTGCCGTGCTACGGCAGCTTGGCCTGGACTTGGTGTTGCAGCCCGGCTCCGGGAACATCCGAGCGGTCAGGGAGCCAGCTGGGTGAGCACACCTATACGCCAGCTCCGGCTGGTCCAGGCTGCCGACGTGTACAAGGCAGGCGTCCTGGCCGGCCGACTTGATCGCTTGCCTGACCGTACCGAGTACAGCTACTTGCCCGCATATCTGAACGCGGCAGGCTCGCCTGTGGGCTGGAGTCTGCCGCTTAGGACACAATCTTTTACTGCACCCGCTGCAGCGGTGCCTGCGTTCTTCGCGGGATTGCTGCCGGAAGGCCGGCGTTTGACGGCACTGCGCCGAATCGTGGGCACCTCCGCCGATGATGAGTTCTCCATGCTGCTCGGGGTGGGTAGCGACACTATCGGCGACGTGCAGGTTGTTCCTGCTGGTGAGGAACCTGCTGAGACGAAGCCAGTCGCTGTAGAGGATTTCAGCGATGTTGTGTTCTCCGACCTGTTCGCTCAGGCGACGGGAACCCAGCTCGATCGGACTGCCTTGCCTGGCGTACAGGACAAGATCTCCAGCCGGATGCTCAATATGCCTGTTGAAGGTCCGGCAGGCGCCTTCATCCTGAAGCTGAACCCGCCTGAATTCCCGCATCTGGTGGAGAACGAACACTTTTTCTTCCGCGCGGCAAGCCATACCCGGCTCAGGCTCGCTGATGCCACGATCGTCCGCGATCGACTGGGTGCGCCAGGCCTGCTCGTGCGTAGGTTCGATCGGACCCGCGAAGGAAATCGGCTGCGTCTACTTGCTGTTGAGGACGCTTGCCAGGTACTTGGCCGCTGGCCCGGCGACAAATACATCATCTCCACTGAAGACGCCATCAGCGGTCTCGCCCGATGCTGCCGCGCTCCTGGCGTAGCGGCCCTTGAGCTGTATCGCTTGCTCGTCTTTGCCTACCTCTGTGGGAACGGAGACCTGCACGCGAAGAACCTCGCCATACTCCAAGACCAGCACGGTGAATGGCGAGTCACCCCCGCTTACGACCTGCCGTCCTCCGCACTTTATGGCGACCGCACCATGGCGCTCCCGATCAAGGGCAAGGTTCGCCAGCAACTCTCCTGGCCGCTACTACGCAGCGTCGCCGACGACATCGGCCTCCCACAACAACTCGCCGGTAGCGTCGTCCGCGAGCAGGTCGCTGCGGCTGGTATTTGGATTGAGGAACTCGATCAGCTCCCGTTTGACGCTAACGCCATCCGCAATCTCCGGCGGCTGGCCCAAGCCCGTATCCGGCACATCCAGCCCAGCTCCTGACGGATGACCAGAATCCTAGGCAAGGAAGCGTGGTGCGTCGCAAGCCGCGATCGAAGACGTCAGCATCCGGGTGGAGTTCCATCCGGACAAGCTTCCCCGGGCGATCTGGTGGGCCGTCTGGGATGGGATCGGATCGGATCGACGGCGAGATAGCCGAGCGCGAACCGGCCAGATTACGTGCCGGGAGATACGTCTACCGGTACCTGGACGCCATAGAGAACACCGTCGTCGGCTACACCTGGGAGTGGTGATCCGCCAGCCCGGCGAAGGGTGGCCGGTTACATCGTTTGCTTGTTATAAGGTGCGACGGAAGGGGCCCGGTAGTGCGGCAGAAGAGGCCGACGGAGCTACGGAAGAGGCTGGCAGAAGGGGAGCGGTGGCGGAGCGAAAGCGCTGGACGGTCCGGGATCTGCGTCGGGACAACCGGACGGTCCTCCTCTGGTCCCTCTTCTCTGGCCAGCCGTGCAGCCGCCAGGACCTTGGGGCGGCGACCGGCCTGAGCGCGGCTTCGGTGAGCAACGTCATCCGGGAGCTGATCAGCGACGGCATCGTGACCGAGGCGGGCTCGGTGGACTCGGACGGCGGGCGGCCAAGGGTGCTGCTGCGGATGAATCCGAGCTACGGCTACGTCATCGGGATCGACGTTGGCGAGACGCGCGTCCGGGTCGAGATGTTCGACCCGACGATGGCAGTGCGGGCCAAGGCCGACTACCCCCTGGATCCGAGGGAGCACGGCGTCGGCGTGGTGGTCGACCGGATCTCGGCGGGCCTGGCCAGCGTGCTGGCCGACAGCGGCGCCGATCGCTCCGCTGTGCTCGGCGCCGGGGTCGGGGTGCCGGGCGTTGTCGAACAGGCCGGGGCGGAGGGCGGCGGGGTGCTGGTGCACGGGCAGACCTATGGCTGGGACGCCGTCCCGCTCGAACGCCTGCTCCGGCCCGCAGCCGATTTTCCGCTGTATATAGATAATGGCGCCAAGACGATGGGGCAGGCGGAGCTGTGGTTCGGCGCCGGGCGCGGCGTTCGGCAGGCGGTAGTGTGCCTGATCGGCTCGGGCCTGGGAGCCAGTGTCATCAGCAGTGGCTCCCCAACGCCCGGCACCTCGGTCGCGGCCGAGTGGGGGCACACGACGATCCAGCTCGGCGGCCGGGCCTGCCGCTGCGGTGCACAAGGCTGCCTGGAAGCGTACGTCGGCGCCGAGGCGATCCTGGATCGGTACGGGCTCCCGCTGCCCGGCGAGGACGAGGAGTCCGCGCTGGCCGCGCTGATCGGCTCCGGCTCGGCCCGGGCCGTCGAGACGCTCGACGAGACCGCGGGGTATCTCGGGGCCGGCCTCGCCAGCCTGATCAACCTGCTCAACCCGGAGCGCGTCATCCTTGGCGGCTGGGCGGGGCTGCTGCTCGGCGAGCGGCTGCTCCCGGCCATCCGCGAGGCGGCCAGGCGGCATTCGCTTACCCACCAGTTTGCCCAGACCTCGATCGAGCTCGGCCAGCTCGGCCCCGACGCGGTCGCGCTCGGCGCCGCGACCCTCCCCCTGGAGCGCTTCCTCAGCGGCACCCTGGGCCCCTCGGCGGCCGCGTCAGGCCAGCGCGCAGCAGGCTGACCACAGCCATGTAAAGGATTACATATTTTTTTAAAATGAAAGAAAGACCCCGAACGGAGCCCAGCCGGGCCATTCCGGATCAGCCGGCTCACCGCATGGCCGCATGGCCGCCTGGCCGGTACCGGGAGTGCCTGCCGGGACCGGGCTCGTGCGCCTGAGGAAGTTTCTGACGCCGGGCACACAGACGATCACGATGACGGAGGCGGCGGGGGGTGGCAGTGATGCCCAGGGCGAGCGCCACCGGGCCGACCGCGATGGTGCCCAGCGGAGCGAGGGCGAAGGACCCGAACGCGTCGTAGGTGACGGCCTCCGGGCTGGCGACGGTTAGGCTAGCCGTATGAACGAATTGACGGAGCGCTTGACCACCGAGCAGCCGGTGATGATGGGCGGGCTCGATCCGTCGGCGGAAAAGCTGCGGCAGCGGGTGACCGACGTCGGGTATGTGAGCATCGAATTCACCGGAACGCGCGGTGGCACCGACCTGAACATCAAGGTGGACCACGACGCCACCGATCTCAGCGGCGCGGACTTCGAGCATGGCAGCGGCACAGTTCATGTCGAGGGCACCGTGACCCTGAACGGCGACCCGGTCCGCTGCGTCGCCGACCTTGACCTGGCCACGCTGAAGGGAACCGGCCGCCTGGTGCCAGTGGGAGAATCCGCGGCCACCACCGGCTGAGCCAATCACCGCCCGGCGTAGCGGCCATGAGTCCGCGGGCCGTCCCGCCCCAAGCCAAAGTATCGGCCGGAGGCTTCCTGGCTGTCTTGTGATTCGGGGGCGCGGGTCGAGGTAAACGTAGATCCACGCTCGCATCCGTGGCATCTTGTGCCAAGGTGTATCCAAATGGTGACCATGCCACAGCAGGGCCAGGGGCGACAGCGGCATCAGGAGGGCGGATGTTCGAGGCCGCCGAGCTTCCCGAATTGCGGAAGCTCATAGCTGACCAGGTCGAACGCGACAGCGAGGAACTCAACCGCCTGCTCGCGCAGCTTCGGGTGGCCAAGGGGGACGTCAGGACCATCAAGCCACGGTCGGCAACCTCGATCGCGCTCATGGCGGCCGACGGCGGAAACAACCGCGTCACCTTCAATCCGTTTTACCTGCAGATCGTCCGGATCGTGGATTCGGCGGGCAAGCAACTGTGCCTGGATGTCGTCTCGCCGTCGACGGATATCGATGAGCTGAGCCGCCAGCAATTTTTGCCCGGCCCGGCCGGGCGGATCAAGCCATTGGGCAGGCTGATGCAAGCCCTGGGCGCAGACCACCTGACTGCCCTGTCCCCGATGATGACCGGCGAGTCGGCCAGCTGGGTATGGGTGTACCGGGAGCTGTGCGAGTGGGCCACGCTGTTCGACCTGATAAACCACCGGGACTTCGCCCAGGACACGCTTGTGGTGTACGACGGGCTGCTGCGCAGCCCACGATTTCGCGGGAACCTGTTTATCCAGATGTACCGGCTCCTGCGCGAGCGGATCGAGCATGTCTGGCGGACCGACCGCCGCCGGATCTGGCTCGCTGGCGTGGCCAAGAGCAGTCAGGTCCTGGAGAATTACCGGCTCGCCATGTCGCTGTCGGGCCTGTTCGAGCGTGGGTCGCCCTGCTTCGTGCCGGTTCCGTACGAAATGCAGAAGCAGGTCTACCGCCACGATGAGTACATCCGGAGCCCCGACGACGTCCGGGCGGACCGGGAGAACCCGAGGTACAACATCGGCGCCATGCACTTCGTGCGGTTCGGCCCGCGCTCCGGCGATCCGGTCTGGACCGTCGACCTCCTGGAGTGCCAGAAGTCCGACGCGCAGACGGTATTCGGCTATCTGCTCGCGGACGCCGTCGCCGGGTTCCCCATCCCGTTTTACCCGAACTGCCTGCAGCAGGCCGACCGGCATTCGCGCGTCGCCGATCTCGACCTGGACATCGTCGAGGAAGCCCTGGTGGAGGCGGTGCGCCAGCAGGTCGGCATAGACCGGGCGCCGATCATCGACGAGTTGCGGCTCGCAACCGACGTAGCCGCAAGGCGGTATGAATGAGGTTTGTCCGCCAGCCTTCGACTGGGCCGCATAGCCGCAGGTCAAGTTTTGCCTGGAAGAATTCTCAATGAGCCTCTTCGACAGCGAGCACACCGCCGGTATCTTCCGTGGCTTCTCGGAGAGCGGCATGGAGTTCCACGCCGATCTCGTCATGCCCTACCGCGACGAATTCCAGTCGAGCCCCATGCACGGGCAGTTCGTGGTGATCCAGCTCGAGAACGACCGGGAAGCGGTCTTCGGCCGGATAACGACGATCGCCGCTGAGGGGCGGCTCGTGTCGCCGATCGGTGAGGACTACGCCGTCCGCGCCGTCCGCGATCAGCGGGACATCCCCGACGAACTGCGCGCCCAGTATCTCAAGTACAAGGTCAACATCCGGGTGCTCGGCGTCCTTCGCCAGGAGGGCGACAAGCTGATCTTCGTGCCGAGCCACCGGCGGCTTCCGCATGTCGGCGCTCCGGTCGCCTTCCTCGGGCCCGAACTGCTCACCGAGGTGGCGGGCGCCAACGACACCGATCCGGAGGCCGCTGGGATCGGCTATCTGGCCTTCGGCGAGTTCGTCTACTGCGGGGATGACCCGCGGGCCGACGTCGATCCGTGGGTCGTCCAGAAGTCACCGTCCATCGTGCCGAAGTTCCAGATCGGCAAGCTCATATCCCGGCGCAGCTTCGTCTTCGCACGGGCCGGATTCGGCAAGTCGAACCTGGTGAAGCTCTTGTTCGCCACGCTCTATTCGACCGCGGGCGGGCCGGCCGTCCCCCGGCGGGGGAACCGCACGGATCCGGTTGGCACGGTCATCTTCGACCCCGATGGCGAGTACTTCTGGCCCGATCCGCGCGGCAATCCGGGCCTGTGCGATGTCGGGGCGCTGACCGACCGGCTGGTTGTCTTCACCAGCCGGCAAGCGCCCAGCAAAACCTACGGCTCCTTTGTCGTCGGTGGCGTCAAGATCGACATCCGCCAGCTCCCCGCCGCCCGCGTGCTCGGCATCGCCCTGGCCGCCGAACGGCAGGACCAGCAGAACGTCGCCAAGCTCAAGGGCCTGAACCCGGCCAGATGGAGGGCGCTGGTCGACCTGGTGCACACCAGCAGCTCCGGCGAGCTCTACAACGACCCGGCGGAGTTCCGCCGGATACTCGGCCTGCCGCCAGGACAGGACGCCGAGCAGAACGCCGCGATCAGCAACATGCTGCGCGTCGTGCGGGAGCTGCACGATCCGTCCAGCCAGCTCCTGTGGGCGCTGAAAAGGGCGCTGCGCGAAGGAAAGCTGTGCGTGATCGACATCTCGCAGATGCGCGGGCCACAGGGGCTGCGGCTGGCGGGAATCATCCTCAGCGACATCTTCGACAACAACCAGGAGCAGTTCACCGCGAGCGAGCCCAAGACGATACCGACTATCGCGGTCGTCGAAGAGGCCCAGTCGATGCTCAGCGGCAGCGCGCAGCGCGACGATGGGCCGTTCGTCTCCTGGGTCAAGGAGGGCCGGAAGTACGACCTCGGCGCCCTGATGATCACGCAGCAGCCCGGCAGCATCCCGGACGAACTGCTGAGCCAGGGCGACAACTTCTTCGTCTTCCACCTGCTCTCGCAGGGCGATCTGCTCGCGCTGAAGCGGGCCAACGCGCACTTCTCGGACGACCTGCTGGCCACGCTGCTCAACGAGCCCTTGATCGGTCACGGCATCCTCTGGTCCAGCGCACGGGGCAGCGACACCGATGCGCGCCCCTATCCGCTGCCGGTGCGGGTGATGAACTTCAGCAAGGCGCACACGCTCAGGGATCCGGAGTACGACGGCCCGCCGCTGACCGGTATCTACGCGGCCGGCCTGCGGGCTGCCTTCGCCAGCGAGCTGGAGAAGAAGGCCAGCGAGCTGGAGGAGAAGGTGCAGACCTCGGTCACCGGCTGGAGCCCAGACAGCCCGGCCGCGGCGGGCACGCCGGCCGGCGAAAAGCCCGGCGCGCCGGATGCCGAGCGGGCATACCGGTCGGCCGCCATCGAAGGACTCCGCCTGCAGGCGTCCTTCTGGAAAAAGGTGCACTCCGCCGAGGGCATCAAGTGGGGGACCGTCCAGAGCCTGCTGGCCAACCACGGGCCCAGGGTGCTGCCCGACGAGGACAGGTTCGACTGGGCCCGCAACGTCGTCAAGGAAGCGCTCGATACGGTCCTCGGTTCCGAAGGCATCGGCTATGCGGTCGAGAAACGAGCCGACGGCAGAAAGTGGATCACGACGGGATCGGGCCCGTCCGGCGGCCCCGGCATACCGGCCGGCCCGCAGTAGCGGCGCAGCATTTCCTGGCCCGGTCGTCGAATTCGTAACTCCGGTTAATGCACGCAGCCCGGTGCCGAAATCCCCAAGATCTTTACCAAGAAGACGTATCGGGCTTATCCTGTCCGGCAAGCACAAACCGGCTGCAAACCCCAACGGTACCTATGTTACCGGAGAGCACGAGGGACGGTATGTATTTTCCGCAAATTCAGGGAGTAATCGGGAAATTCAGTATTGTGATCACTAGCGCTCTGGCGGCGGGCGCGCTGCTGATAGGCCCGGCGGCAGCGGCAACAACCACCGCCTCGGCGCTGATCTACAACTACCAGTTCAAGGGAACCACCGGCACCGTCAAAAATTCGGCAACCGGCGGCCCGGTGGCACCCCTGACACTCAAAGGCACATGGTCGAACTCGGCGAATGGCGTAAGCTTCCACGGCGACACCACGGGTAACGAGTCGGCGGGGTACGCTAAACCGGCAACAGGAAATACGCTCACCGCATCGCCAAGCCAGGCTGTCGGCTTTGGCGCGCAAATCGTCTACAAACCACCGGCCGGCGCCACCTGCTTTACCAGTACCCCGAATATCACCCAGATCGGCAAGTACTCCGCCAAGGGCCCGTCAGCACAGGCCAAGATTCAGGAGTCGGGCTGTGGCACCAGCAAGAACAGGGTGCTGATCCAGTGCCGGTTCTCCGGTTCCAGGTCGGCCCCCACCGCCCCATCGGTCACCAACAAGCTGCCGCTGGTCAGTGGCAATACCTACGACGTGAGCTGCGTGAAGTCACCGGACAGCACAAGTGGCACCGCGACCATCACGCTCACCGTCACCAACCTCAAGACCAGTAAGACGCTCAGCAACCACTTCACCGTGCCCGCCATTGGCGCGATGAAAACAACGCAAAACCTGAGCGTCGGCAACAAGTACCCGATGGCCCCGCCCGCGGGTAATTTCGACCAGTTCAACGGCGCCATGAACAGCACCGTCTACTGCGTCGGCACGGTGGCCGCGGTCAGCACCTGCCTGTCGGCCACCCTGTCCTCCTGACAGGAGCGCACCGCCACAGAGGGCGGGGCAGCCACACCGGCTGCCCCGCCCT
>DASXMU010000453.1:0-13281 GCA_036495485.1 Streptosporangiaceae bacterium | reverse complement strand
CCCGGATCAGCCGCCACCCCCTCCAAAACCCGCACCAGCCACCCCACCACCCGCTCCACCGTCCCCCGCTCAAACACATCCACCGCAAAACCCAGCCAACCCACCAAACCACCAGGGCCGTCCGGCGCTTTCCGCTCAGCCACGCTCAGCGACAGGTCGAACTTCGCGGCGCCGGCGTCCGCGGCCTCCACGAGGACGCGAAGCCCTGGCAGTTCCAGCCGCGGCACCGGGTTGTTCTCGAAGACCAGCATGACCTGGAACAGCGGGTGTCTGGCGGCCGAACGAGCCGGGCTGATCACCTCCACCAGGCGCTCGAACGGCACGTCCTGATGCGCGTAGGCGGCCAGGTCGGCGTCCCGGATGCGGCCGACCAGCTCGGTGAAGGACGGGTCGCCGGACAGGTCGGCCCGCAGCACCAGCGTGTTGACGAACACGCCGACCAGGTCGTCCAGGGACTCGTCGGTGCGCCCGGCCACCGGGGTGCCGACCGGGATGTCGACGCCAGCGCCCAGCCGGCACAGCAGCACCGCCAGCGCGGCCTGCACGACCATGAACACCGTGGCCCCGCGCTCGTGGGCCAGTGCCGCGATGCCGCGGTGCGCCTGCGCGTTCACCTGGAACGCGACCTTGCCGCCCCGGAACGACGGCACCACCGGGCGCGGCCGGTCAGCGGGCAGGGCCAGTTCCTCCGGCAGGCCGTCCAGAGCCTGCGTCCAGTAGCCGAGCTGCCGGCTGATCAGACTGCCCGGGTCAGCCTCGTCCCCCAGGACCTCGCGCTGCCAGAGCGCGTAGTCGGCGTACTGCACGGGCAGCGGCTCCCAGGCTGGCGCCTCGTCCCGGCAGCGCGCGGTGTAGGCCGTCCCGACGTCGCGGGCCAGCGGCGCAAGCGACCAGCCGTCCCCGGCGATGTGGTGCAGCACAAGCAGCAGCACGTGTTCGGCCGCCGCCAGCCGGAACAGCCGGGCCCGCACCGGCGGCTCGGTGGCCAGGTCGAACCCGCGTTCCGCCTCGGTGGACAGCGCCGCGGCCAGCTCGCTCTCGCCGGTATCGGCCACGGCCAGCACCGGGCAGGCCTGGCCGGTGGCCAGGACCACCTGGTGCGGCACGCCATCCCGGGCTGGGAACACGGTCCGCAGCGACTCGTGACGCTCCACCACGTCACCCAGTGCCGCCTGCAGCGCCCCGACGTCGAGGTGGCCGGACAGCCGGACGGCCACCGGCATGTTGTAGGCCGCGCCGCCGCCCTCCAGGCGGTTCAGGAACCACAGCCGCCACTGCGCGAACGACAGCGGCACCACCTCGGGCCGGCTGGCCGGAGCCAGGGCGGGCCTGGCGCGGCCGGCCTCATCCGGGCTGGCATCCTCCAGGCTGGCCGCGATCCCGGCCGGGGTCGGCGCCCCGAACAGCGCCCGCACGCCCAGCTCGGCCCCCAGCACCGACCGGATCCGGCTGATCAGCGAGACCGCCAGCAGCGAGTCGCCGCCGAGCTCGAAGAAGTTGCCGTCGGCTCCCGCCTCGCCCAGACCCAGCACCTCGGCGAACAGCCCGCAGAGGATTTCCTCGCGCGGGCTGGCCGGGGCCCGGCCCTGAGGGCCGGTGCCGTAGTCCGGCGCACGCAGCGCGGAGCGGTCCAGCTTCCCGTTCGCGGTCAGCGGCAGCCGGGGCAGCATCACGATCGCCGCGGGCACCATATACCCGGGCAGGATCCTGGCCAGCGCGGCACGGACCCCGGCCGGGTCCGGCTCCCCGTCGGGCCCTGGGGCGATGTAGCCGGCCAGCCGCCGGTCGCCGGGCCGGTCCTCGCGCAGCACGACCGCGGCGGCGGCAACACCGGGCTGAGCCAGCAGCGCGGACTCCACCTCACCGGGCTCGATCCGGAAGCCGTGCAGCTTGACCTGGTCATCGCTGCGGCCGAGGAACTCCAGCTCACCCGCGGCGCTCCAGCGCGCCAGGTCCCCCGTCCGGTACATCCGCTCTCCAGCACCACCGAACGGGCAGGCTGCGAACCGCTGAGCGGTCAGCCCGCCGCGCCCCAGGTACCCCCGGGCCAGCTGCGGCCCGGCCAGGTACAGCTCCCCGGTCGCCCCGGGCGGCATCAGGTTCAGCCCGGGACCCAGCACGAAGGCCCGCATGTTCGGCACCGGCCGGCCGATCGGCACTCTCCCGTCAGCCGGATCGTCCGCGCCAGGCGCGAGCCGGCAGATCACGCAGCCGACGGTGGCCTCGGTCGGGCCGTATTCGTTGATCACGGTGACGCCGGGGTGAGCCTGCCGCCAGCTCGCCAGCAGCTCGCCGGGCAGTGCCTCCCCGCCCAGCACCAGCTCACCCGTGGGCCAGACCGCGCCAGGCTGGGCGGACTGCACGGCCAGGTGAGCGGGCGTCAGTTTCAGCAGCGTGCACTGGCCGCCCGGCAGGCCTCGACGCAGATCGTCCAGTGCGGAGACCACGATCGTGCCGCCGCGCAGCAGCGGCGGGTAGAGCGCGGTGGCGGTGAAGTCGAACGAGGCCGGGGAGTGCAGGACGGTAGTTCCGGCGGCGCCGGGATAGGTTTCAAGCGCCCAGTGCACGTACCTGGCCAGCGCGCCGTGCGCCACCACCACGCCTTTCGGCTTCCCGGTGGAGCCGGAAGTGTAGATGACGTAGGCGGGGTGATGGGGGTGCACCGGGGCGGCGAGCTCGCGGCCGGCCAGGTTCGCGCCGGGCATGCTGGCCAGTTCGCGGCTGGTGTCAGGGTCATCGAGGGTTATCTGCTCACCGGGTACCGTCGCCGCGCTGGCCGCGGTGGTGATCACCGCGGCGGGCCGGGCGTCGCCCAGCAGGTAGCCGATCCGGGCGGCCGGGTAGCCGGGATCGACCGGCAGATAGGCCGCGCCGGCCTTGAGCACCCCGAGCAGTGCCACGACCAGGTCCGCCGATCGCTCCACCGCCACCGCCACGACCGACTCCGGCCCGATTCCCCGGCCGGACAGCAGCCGGGCCATCCGGTTGGCCGCCTGGTTCAGCCCGGCATAGCTCAGCGTCCGCTCACCGCTGACCACCGCGACCGCATCCGGCGTCCGCACCACCTGTGCCTCGAAGCACCCGGCCAGCATCCCGTCCGGCACCTGCGCCGCCGTGTCGTTCCACTCCGCCAGCCGCCGGCGGTCCGCTTCCGGCAGCACGTCCAGTGCGCCGACCCGGTCCCGCGGCGAAGCGGCCGCAAGCCAGTCAAGTACGCCCCTGAGGCCGCGGGCGATATCGTCGCGCAATCCGCCGTCATAAAGCTCCGGATTGGCGTCCAGGGCAATCCGCAGGCTCCCGTCCCGCGACCCGTCAAAGATCGTCCATGAAAGGTCGCTGATGGGTGCCGGGTCGAGGTTATGAGCGATCGCCTCGCAGTCCCCGAACCTGAGCGTCTGGTCGAACGGCATGACGTTGACGGTGAGGCTGAACAAGTCCCGGCCACCGACGAGCCGCATGTCCCGGACGATGTCTTCATACCGGTACCGCTGATGCCGCAGCGCTTCGCGAATGGTCCCTGAAGCCTGCCGCACCAGCGCCTCGACGCGCATGCCGGGGCGGACCGCGATGCGCACCGGAAGGATGTTCGCGGTCATGCCGGGAATCCTGCGCTGCCTGGCCCCCGACCTGCCGATAACGGAAAGGCCGAGTACGATGTCGGCCGCCCCGGTGCGCTTATGCATGTAGATGGCGGCGGCGCTGAGCATCACCCCGGCCAGGTTCGCGGTCAGCGCGCGCGCGGCGTCACGGTAAACGGCGGCATCTGGAGGCCGCACGCTGTCAATCTCCCGGGTGAAAACGTGCGGTCTTTCCAGAGACCGGCGCCCGATGATCCCGGCTTGCTCCGGGCAGTCGCGAAGCTCAGCCAGCCAGAATTCCCTGTCCCGGCGGAACTGCGCTGAGCCACGATACGCCTTCTCGGCGTCGACGAGCACGGACAGCGGCTCCAGGGCAGTTCCCGGATCATCCCGGCCCGCCAGCAGCGCATCGTAGATCTGCGCCTGGCGCGCGGCCACGACAAGGCCGCTGAACCCGTCGACGGCGACATGGTGAACGCGCTGATACCAGAAGAACAGCCGCGGCCCCGCCGTGAACAGGGCCTGGGTGAACAGCGGCCCCTGCCGGAGATCGACCGGACGGCGCATCTCCGCCAGCATCCAGTCCTGCGCGGCGCCCCGCGGATCGGCCTGCGAGCTGACGTCGATGACATGCAGCGGCCAGTCACCGGACTTCCTGACAACCTGCCGCAGCGCCTCGCCGTCACCGGAAAACCGGACGTGAACCGCGTCGACCTCGCTGACGGTGCGCCGCAGCGCCGTCTCGAACAGGCCCACGTCGAGGTCGCCGCGGATTTCCAGGTATTCGCCCATGTTGCGGATCGGGCTGCGGGAGTCAATCTGCTGCGAATACCAGATACCGATCTGCCCGGCTGTCAGCTCGAGGATGGTTTCCCTCACTATGGCGGTCACCTAAGCTCCCGCTGACCCAGTAAGACAGCCCTTCGAAGGGATAAGAGGGAAGCCGGACCAGGTGCGGGGGCGGTCCGTTCACCGCGTGCAGATCGAGGTCGCCGCCGAGGACGTAATACGCGCATGCCGCGTCGAACAGCGACTCGATGTCGGCCAGGCTGGCCGGCCCGAGTTCGGCGGAGCCGCTGAACCGGATCTCGGCGGCCGCCTGCTGATCGAGAGCCTCCTCATCGGCGCGGACCGGCACGCCCCAGCTCCGCAGGGCCGCCACGGCGGCGCGCGGGCTGAGCTTTCCCGCCGCGGCCGCCGTTGCTGGCGCGCGCATGATCACGGTGACGTCCGGCGGCGCGGCACTCACACTGCACGGCGGCATCGTGAGCCATTTGTCGAGCTTGTCCGTCAGTTCACTGACCGAGGTGGCATGGAAGGCGGCGCGGCAGCCGAACTGCGCGCGATGCTCGGCCAGCGTGCCGGCCACCGCCGCCAGATCCGGTGCCGCGGCCCGCAGCGCGCCCGCCAGCCTGGCGACGGCCGCCTGCAGCGCCGACTGCGTCAGGGCCGAGACCGGGACGATCACGCGCCGGTCTTGCGGCAGGGTTCCGGGCCCGGCCGCGGGCTGCGCTGCGGGGGCCGCCCGGGGCGCTTCCTCCAGCACCACGTGCACATTGGTCCCGCTGAAGCCGAACGAGCTGACCCCAGCGGCCCGCGCGAGCCCGCCGGACGGCCAGGGAGCCGCCCGGGCCGGCGCGGTGAGCCTGGCGCGCTCCCAGTCGATCGCGGCAGTGGGCCCGGTGGGCAGCGGCAGCGCGGGGAACTCGGCGTGCTCCAGCGCCAGCACCGCCTTGATCAGCCCGGCGATCCCCGCCGCGGCCTCCAGGTGACCGATATTAGCCTTGACCGAGCCGATCCGCAGCGGGCTGTCGTCCGGCCGCTGCCCGCCCAGTGCCTGCGCCGCCGCCGCGAGCTCAATCTCGTCCCCGATGGGCGTTGCCGAGCCATGCGCCTCCAGGTAGCCGATCCTCGACGGATCCAGGCCCGCGTCACGCAACGCCAGGCCGATCACCTCGCGCTGCGCCGCGCCGGACGGGGCGGTGAAGCCGTTCCCCGCGCCGTTGTGGCTGGCCGCGCTGCCCCGGATCATGGCGCGGACCGGCATCCGCTGCCTGCGCGCCTGCGACAGCAGGACCAAGACGATGACCCCGCAGCCCTCGCCGCGCAGGTAGCCGTCGGCACCCGCGTCGAACGGCAGCGACTGCCCGGTCAGCGAGAGAACGCCCAGCCGGTCGAGCGCCGCCGTCGCCGGGGCGGTGAGCACCAGGTTGACCCCGCCGACGACGGCCATGCCGCACTCCCCCCGGCGCAGCGCCTGCACCGCCAGGTGGGTGGCGGTGAGCGAGGAGGAGCAGGCGGTGTCGACCGCGAGGCTGGGGCCGCGCAGCCCCAGGTGGTAAGAGATTCGCCCGGCCGCCGCCGCGGGGCTGACCCCGATCCCGGTGTAGGGCGACACCCGGCCACGCCCGCTGATCTGCGAGTAGTCCGCCGACGAGATGCCGACGTACACGCCGGTCTGCGAGCCGCCGAGCGAGCGCGGATCCACCCCGGACTCCTCCAGCGCGGCCCAGGCCGTCTCCAGCAGCAGCCGGTGCTGCGGATCCATCGCGCGCGCCTCGGGCGCGTGCACGCCGAGCAGCTTCGCGTCGAAGCGGTCGGCGCCGGCCAGCGCGCCAATCGGCTGGCCGCCGTCCTCGCAGCCGGCCAGTTCCTTGCGGCCGGAGGGGATCTGGCCCAGCGCGCTGCCGCCGTCGCGGACAAGCTCCCAGAAGGCACCGGCGTCTTCGGCCCCGGGGAAGCGGCAGGCCATGCCCACGATCGCGACCGGTTCCGACGGGTCGGACGGCACGGCGGGCACTGGGCCGGCCGGGGCGGGCGCCGCGGCCGCGGTGGCGCGCCGTTTCATCTCCGCGGCGAGCGCACTGATCGTCGGGTGGTCGAACAGCAGCCTGGCCGGGATGTCGCGGCCCAGCCGCTGCTGCGCCAGCGCGGCCACCTCGACCACCCCGACCGAATCCAGGCCGAGCTCGGTCCACACCCGGTCACGGTCCAGGCCCGCTGCCGGCACGGCCAGCACTTCCGCCGCCGCGCCCGCTATCGTGTCCGCCGCTGATCCGGCTCGCGGGCCCACAGGCTGGTCAAGGGCCTGGTTTTCATTTTCTTTTTCATATATATCGTGGGACCGGTCACGGCGCGGGAAGTCAGCCGAGTGCAGCACGGGCAAGGCCCCGCTGTGGAGCAGATCCCGGCACGACGACCGGCCGACCTTCCCGCTACTGGTCTTGGGCACCGCGCCGGGCGCGACGATCACGGCCAGGCTCAGGCTCACCCCGCAGCTGGCCGCCACGGCGACGCGCAGTTGCTGCGCGGCCTGCGCCAGTTGCTGCCTGCTGGCACTGGCGCTGCGCGCCTCGGCCACGATCGCGGCCTCTTCGCCCTGCGGCCCCTCCAGCGCGAACGCGGCGACGCAGCCCGGGCGCAGCAGCGGCGAAGAGCGCCAGGCCGCGTCCTCCACCGACGCCGGCGCGATATTCCGCCCGCGCACGATGATCAGGTCCTTGATCCGGCCCAGCACGACCATCTCGCCGCCGGCCCAGTAGCCCAGATCGCCGGTCCGCAGGTAGGGCCCGCTCCCGTCGGCCAGGTAACCGCCGAACGTATCGCCGGCCTGCTCCCCGGGATCGGCGAGCGCGCCATCACCCCAGTAGCCGGCCGTCACGCTGGGACCGCTCACCCAGATCTCACCCTGCTCGCCTTCGCCGGCCACCCGCCGCTCGCCTGGCACGACGATCAGCACCTCAGAGCCGCGCGGCTGGCCGCTGGTCACCGCCTGGCTTTCCGGCGCCACGGCAGGCTCGCGATCGCGCGCCGTGCTGGTCACCAGCAGAGTGCTCTCGGCCAGCCCGTAACACGAGCAGAACGCGCTGCGGCGAAAGCCGGCCGGCGCGAACGTCTCGGTGAACGACTCCAGGGTCTGCTTGCGCACGGTCTCCGCGCCGGTGAGTGCCCTGGTCCAGCAGGACAGGTCGAGATCGGCGAGATCGGCGCCGCGGGCCTTCCTGGCGCACAGCGCGTAGGCGAAGTCGGGGGCCGGGCTGATCGTGGCACGGATGTCGCTGATCCGCCGCAGCCAGGACAGCGGGTCGGTCAGGAACGAGACCGGCGAGCTGAGGTGAGTGATGAACCCCTGGTGCAGCGGGGTGAGGATTCCACCGATCAGCCCCATATCGTGGTACGGCGGCAGCCAGACGACGCCCCGGGCACCGGCGTTCACCCCGAAGGCTGAGCTGATCGCCGCCAAGTTGGCCAGCAGGTTGCGCTGGCGGACCATGACCCCTTTCGGCTGCCCGGTGCTTCCCGAGGTGTACTGGAGAAACGCTATATCGTCGGCGCCGGGGAAGTGGATCGCCGGTTCCGCCAGCGGCTCGGTTAGCTGATCGGTGTCCAGGACGCCGATGCCGGTCATCCCGGAGCCGGCCAGGAAACCGGACGCCAATGACGCCATCGCGGAGCAGGTGCAGATCAATTCCGCACCGCAATTCCGTATGATCCCGGTCAGCCCCGCCCATTGATCGTGACTGAGCGGCGGATACACCGGCACCGGCAGGACCCCCGCGTACATACAGCCAAGGAATGCGGTGATGTATCCGACGGACGGCGGCGGATAGAGCAGGATAGCCTTGCGGCCTTTAGGCGATTGCCAGGTATTATGCAGCCCGGCGGCGACCTGGCGGGAGCCGGTGTCTATCCCCTCATAGGACAGGTAAAGCTTCTTCTCGCCATCCTCGCCCGGCTGATGCAGGACGAAAGCAGTCTCGCGGGGAGTAGATCCGGCCCTGAACCTGGCCACTTCCACCAGGCTGCTCACCGGGGTGCGTCGACCGGTGGCGTGATCAGGAATGCTCCACTCGGCTGCACTCATAGCTACCGAACAATAGCATTGCCTCAGCCGCTCTGGCCAGCCGGTCACGGCAGACGTGATGGCCGCCACATCGGCGTTGCGGCAACATACCGCAGCTCCGCGGAATAGTCCACAACCAGGCAGAAGATTGGCAAGAATTCGTCACGGACTCGGGCCACCGACCGTTCCGGCACCCGATCAGGGCCGGCCGTTGCGGCCGGGATCTCCGCCCGCCCGGTCGCCGCCCGTCCCGCTGATTACCCCATCTACCTGGGGTTTCGTAGTGAACACGGCCGGTTCCCTGTCGCCGGGGAGCCGCCGCTTCGCCCGGCAGGGTTAAGGTGTCAGGGGAGGCAGCTATACCCGGCGGCCGTGCATCCCCGCAGGATGAAAAGCTTCGCCACGCATTCCGCACTGGTGCCTGGAGGTGATATTCATTCATCCGCATGTGAGCACTGGGATTAATTCAGAAAAGAAAATTACCGCCAGCAAGCGAGCCATTTCTGAGCTCATGCCGAGTGGATTCTTGAAAAGAGAGCTCCTGCCCCGCTTCGATCCTGTCGCGGTGATCTTGTCCCCGCCGCGCTGCGGCTCGACCGCCCTCGCCCGCTCGCTGTGGCAGCACCGGGCATTCCGCTGGTACCTGCACGAACCATGCGACTGGGCCTATCACATCGGGTCGGGTCCGCCGCCTGGATCTGTCGCTGGCGCACTCATCGACCGGGCCGGCTTCCCCGCCGCCAGCGCGACCGGAACCGGCGTCGTGGTGAAGGAGATGACTTTTCAGGCTGGTGATGCCATTGGGGAGTTCCAGGCAGCGACCCTGCCGGTCATTTTCCTTGTCCGCGATCCCCGGCTGGCCGTGCTTTCCCGGATGCGGCAGCGCGAACTCGACGGCGATATCCCCTCCTTCCCGGCCCAGGAGGCCGGCTGGCGGGATCTGCTGGCCGCGCTGGCGCTCTTCCGCGAGTCGGGGACGCCGAGCGTGATCGTGGACGTCGCCGACATCCGGCGAAGCCCCGGCGTGACGCTGCGCGCCCTCTGCGCCCGCCTTGGCCTGCCCTGGGACCGGGCCATGCTCCGCTGGGAGAGCCGGTCCGGGCTCAGCCTCGGGAACCTCGGCGGCTGCCAGGACACCTGGTACGCGCGGGTGCTCGCCAGCACGTCCTGGGAGCCGCCTGACGAGAAACCGCCGCCGGATGAGGTCTTCGGCGGCAGCGGAATGAGGGCGGTGATAGCCGAATCCCTCGACGCGTACCGGAAGGCGCGGCTGGACCCACGATTTCTCGCTATCGGCTAGGAGGGCCGCGATGGAACGGGCCGGTGACATCGGCGCGGTATCACGGGCTGGCGGCCTGGCCAGGATCGGCCGGACGCCGCTGATGAGAATCCGGCTGCGGATCGGCGGCAGGTGGCGGCACCTGTGGCTGAAGCTCGAGCAGTTCAACCCGGGCGGATCGATCAAGGACCGCACCGCGCACGCGCTCATCGAGGATCTCGAGGAGCGCGACAGGATGCGGCACGCCAGCACGATCATCGAATCGACCTCGGGCAACCTCGGCGTCGCGCTCGCACTCGCCTGCCGCGAGCGCGGCTACCGGCTGATCGCGGTCACCGATCCGATGGCCAGCGAGCGCTGCGTCAGCGCGATGCGCCAGCTTGGCGCGAGCATCGAGCAGGTGGTCCCTGACCCCGGCAGCGTGGACTACCTGAGCCTGCGCCTGGCCAGGGTCTGCGAGCTGCTCGCCGCCAACCCCCAGGCGGTCTGGCCGGACCAGTACCGCAGCCCGGCCAACCCCCGTGCGCACCGGCAGCACACCGGTCCCGAGCTGCTGCGGCAGGCTGGCGGGCCGCCCGACGCGGTGTTCGTCGGGGTATCCACCGGCGGGACGCTGGCAGGCATCTCGCAGTACCTGAGGATCTTCGCCGCCGACTGCCGGATAGTGGCGGTGGATGTCGAGGGATCGATCGCGCTCGGCGGGACGATGGCAAAACGCCACCTGCCGGGAATAGGCTCCAGCCGGAAATCCAGCCTGGTCGGAAGCGGCGCCTACGATCTGTCTGCCAGGATTTCGGAAGCGGAGGCCATTGCCACCTGCCATGCGGTGCGAGAGGCCACGAACATAGGCCTCGGTGGTTCCTCAGGCGCGGTCGTCGCCGCAGCGGCCAGATATCTGTCGGGGCACACCCCGAAACGGCCAGTTATCTGCATATGCCCGGACGGGAGCGACCGCTATGAGGAGACCCTCTACGATCGCGAATGGCTCAATAACAATGACCTGAAGGTCAGCGTTCCGGGACTGCTGGCATTTGATGACGCGGACTGCCTGTGACAACAACGCACGCGCAGGCAAGCGCCACCCGGGTTACCCGGGCAATGACGTTGCGGGAGCAGACGTGAACGACACGCTTTTGTACCTCAGCCCCTATGAGATCCCGCTGGCGGCCGAGGAGGTGGATGCCGTCGATGCGGTACGGGAGGCTCTCGCGCTGCACGCCCGCGGCAAGGCCAGGGTGGCGAGCGAAGCGCACCTGACCTGGAATCCGCCCGGTGGCGGGGATGCCAGGAGCATCAGCATGCCCGGCCTGCTCGACGGCGAGCTGGCCAGCATCGGCGTCAAGATCATCAATGCGAACACCGCGAACCCGGAAGCGGGCCTGCCGCGGGCCAGCGGCCTGACGGTGATCTTCGACACCGGCACCGCGCGGCCGCGGTGCGTACTGGCGGCGGGTTACATATCAGCGCTGCGCACGGCCGCCGTGTCGGTCCTCGCCAGCCAGTACCTGATCGCCTCGCACGCCACGACCGCCGCGGTCATCGGGGCCGGCCCGCTGGCCAGGGAGCACTGCGCGCTCATCGCCAGCCGGATCCCGCAGATCACCCGGATCCTGGTGTTCGACAGCGTCCCAGGCCGGGCCGGCAAGCTGTGCCAGGATCTCGCCGGCGAGGTGCCGCCCGGCCGGGTCAGCTTCTCCCCCGCCGACAGCGCCCGGTCCGCGGCCAGCCAGTGCGACCTGCTGGTCACCTGCACAACCACCCGGACCCCGTATGTGGAGCGCGACTGGCTGCGAGATGGAGCGCTCGCCGTCAACGTCTCGCTCGACGACCTGTCGCAGGACGTGCTGACCAGCGCCGACCGCCTGTACGTGGACGACTGGGGCCTGATCGCCGAGGACCCGCACCGTCTGCTCGGCAAGCTCGCCCGGGCGGGCCGTGTCCTGCCGCCGGGCGCTGATCCCGGCGCTGGTCCGGGCGGGGACGCTGGCACGCAGGCCCGGGCCGTCACGGGCACGCTGGGCCAGCTTGTCCTCGGCCAGTGCCCAGGGCGGGAGTCGGACAACGAGCTGTGCGTAGTCAACCCGTTCGGCCTGGCCATCGAGGACATCAGCCTCGCCCACCGGATCTACCTGGTGGCCAAGCGCAGGAAGATCGGCCGGGACCTGCCATTCTGACCGCGGCGTTTCAGGTAGCGCTCACCTCCGGGCTGGCCCGGCGGACGGTGAGCGGGATCGCCTCGCCCCACGGACTGCCCGTCGCCAGGATGACCGTGTCCCCCGCCCGCACGTCCTGGACCGGCGTGACGGCATGGCTGGTCTCTGTGCTGCGGATCAGCAGGTCGCCATACAGAAGGTCCTGCCGCCAGACGGCCGTATCCAGCCGTCCTTCCCTGATGACCCGTAGCGCCAGGGACGGCGGGCGGGCCGGCCCGCTCACCGGGCTGGCGTAGCCGGTGTCGCTGACCGTCTCCCGCCCAGTGAGCTGCGTCGCCCGGCGCCGGTCGGGATACTCGAACCTGGCGGCCAGAGCGCCCGGTGACAGCCGGGCCGGCCAGTCCGGGTCGGCACCGTCCTGCCACATCCGGCTGCTGATCTGGCGGGCGGCGGCGAGGGTGATCCCGGCCTGCCCCTCGATCCGCCCGACGGCCTCCTCCCACTGCGCCTGCCGGGTGCTGGTGGTCTCGTCCGGGCCGGACCAGTCGAATCCGGTGACGCTGTAGCCAACCCGGTCCGGGATGATCGCCGCGCCCGGGCGGCCGAACCGCGCGGCGAGCGCCGTCATCAGCTCCTGCTGGGTGAAGTCGCTGCGCGGCTCGTTGTTGTAGATCATCCCGAGGATCACGTCGAAACGGCCGGTCGAGTCGTCCAGCTCGGTCAGCTCGCGCTCCACGAACTCGATCCGGCCGGCGACGCCGTTCTCCTCCGCCAGTGCCCGGGCGATGCCGAGCTTGCCGAAGTCGACCGCGACGACGCGCCGGGCGCCCAGCTTGGCCGCGATGATGGCCATGACCCCCAGCGACCCGCATCCGGCCTCCAGCACCGCCGAACCGGGCGTGATGACCGACGACAGCGCCAGCCGCAGCGCCAGCACCCGCTCGGGCGAAGCGGCGAGCAGGCCCATGTGCATCAGCGGCTCGTCCCCCTCGCCGCCCGGCTGGTAGACCATTCACGCGTCCTTTCCGGCGTAATAACGTGATGTTGACGGGGCGGTAACGCCCGTTACGTTACGTTATTACGTTAAGACCCGGAGGACATCGGCCGGGAACGCGCCGCTGTTCTGGGGCGGCTCAATAGCCGCAGCTATCGGCACCGGTTTTGCGGCCGTCTGGGAGTGACCCGCTCAGTCAGGAGCTGGCTGAGGTGGCTGACGAACGAGGCGCCATGACCCCAACGCTGATGGGCCGGCTGCAGACCCGCATCTTCCTGGCCGCCACGATCGGCGTGCTGTGGACCGCCGCCATCACCCCCGCACTGCCCCGCCCCGCCGGGATGAGCTCCACCTTCGCCTACCACGTCACCTTCGAGGCCCTGGGCCTGATGACCCTGCTCGGCCTGGGCTGGGAGACCCTGTACCACCTGATC
>DASXMU010000452.1:0-36524 GCA_036495485.1 Streptosporangiaceae bacterium | reverse complement strand
TGCACGCCGGGCTAACCGCCACGCGCCATCGCCCTAGCGGTCACTGCCCGGCACCAGGATGCTACCCGGATGGTTAGAGGGCGGGTGGCGGAGGCAGGCTGGATAAGGAAGGCCACGGCGGCGTCTGCGGCGGGCGTGGCGTCCTATCGAAAGCTGCTTGAGGAGCGAAATGAAGCGATGGAAAGCGTGGCAGCGGTGGCTGGCGGCGGTGGCCGCTGGTGGGGCCGTGGCCGCGGGAGTACCGGCTGGGGTGGGGCTGGCCGCAGCCGGTACGGCCAGCGGAATGTCACGGTATGAGGCGACGATCATCCGCACGGCCTATGGGGTACCGCATATCACGGCCCGCAACTTCGGGTCGCTGGGATATGGGACCGGGTATGCGTTCGCCAGCGATAATCTTTGCACGATGGCGAATGGGTATCTCACTGTCGAGGGAGAGCGGTCACGGTATTTCGGGCCGAACGCGGGCTCGGGCAACGGGCCTAACCTGCAGAGTGACTTCTTCTGGAAGTCGGTTATTCAGGGCCGGGTGATTCCCCGGCTGCTCTCGGTGCGGACCGGGCCTGGTGCGATTGGGCCGCAACTGCGGCAGCTCCTCCGAGGCTATGCGGCCGGGTACAACGGCTATCTGGCCTCGGTCGGCGGCACCAAGGGGGTGCCGAACCCAGTGTGCCGGGGGAAGGCGTGGGTGAAGCCGATCACCACACTGGATGTCTACCTGCGGATGTACCAGATCTCGGAGATGGAGGGGCAGGACGCCGATCCGGCCGCGATCAGCACCGCTCAGCCGCCGTCCGCCAGCACAACGGCCACCGGCCCGCTGTCGGCCGCTTGGGCGGCGCGGGAGCTGGGGCGGGCGCAGACGGCCAGGGAGAATCCGGCCAGGAACATCGGCAGCAATGCCGTCGCGATCGGGTCGGCCGGGACCAGAGGGCAGGACAAGCCGGGGATTCTGCTGGGCAACCCGCACTTCCCGTGGACGGGGCCGGATCGCTTCTATGAGATGCAGCTCACCATCCCGGGCGTGCTGAACGTCGAGGGAGTGGCGCTGTACGGGGTCCCGCTGGTGCTGATCGGGTTCACCTCGCGGATGGCCTGGAGCCACACGGTCTCCGCCGCACTCCCGATCGCGGGCTACCAGCTCACCCTGGTGCCCAAGCATCCGACCGAGTATGTCTACAACGGCAAGCCGCTCGCCATGACCAGCCGGACGGTGACCGTCCAGGTCCGCCAGAAGGATGGCACGCTCAAGCCGGCCAGCGACACGATCCGGTACAGCCGCTACGGGCCAATGATCAACAACCTGGAGGGGCTGGCTTCGCTGCCGTGGACCACGACAACAGCTTTTACGCTGGCCGACACGAACGCTGCCAACCTCCGGTTCATCAACCATTTCCTGGCCACCGACGAGGCACAGTCGACGGCCCAGGAGCTGTCGGTCCTGCACAAGTATGAGGGCCTGCCCTGGGTCAACACGCTGGTCGCGGACTCTGGCGGCCACGCGCTGTATGCCGACATCCAGACCGTTCCGGACGTTACCAACGCCGAGGCGGCCCGGTGTGACACCGCGGTGGGCAAGGTCACCTTCGCGAAGGCGGGGTTCCCGGTCCTCGACGGTGCCAAGCCGTCGTGTGCTTTGGCGACCGGGCCAGGGGCGGCCGCGCCAGGGCTGTTCGGGCCCGGCCAGGAGCCCGAACTGATGCGCCATGACTTCGTGGAGAACTCCAACGACAGCCAGTGGATGGCCAACCCGGCCCATCCGCTCACCGGCTTCCCCCGGATCATCGGACGGAGCGGGACCGAGGCGCTGGGGGCCGAAGGGACGGACCTGGGACTGCGCACCCGCAGCGCGCTGACCATGGCGATGAAGCGGATCAGTGGCACCGACGGGCTGGGTCCGCCCGGGTTCACCTTCCAGAACATAAAGAACCTCTTCTACTCCGACATCCAATTCGGCGCCTCGCTGGTCAAACCGGAATTGGTGGCCATGTGCCGGGCATTCCCCGGCGGCAAAGCACCCACCCGCACCGGCACGATCCCGGTCGGCAGCTCCTGCAACGTGCTCGCCGCCTGGAACGGCCGGGAGAACCCGGGGTCGCGCGGGGCAGCACTGTTCCGCGAGTTCTGGCAGCGGGCGCTGAACGTACCGGGCGGGCCGTGGACGCACCAGTTCGACCGCGCCCACCCGGTCACCACACCGAACGGGCTGAACACCGCCAGCACAGCCGTGCAGAAGGCGTTCGGCAACGCACTGGCCGCCATGACCACCGCGCACCTGCCGTACAACGTCCCGCTCGGCACCATCCAGTACGAGCTGAAGGACGGCGTGAAGATCCCGATGCCGGGCGGCCCAGGTGACCCGCTCGGCGAGTTCAACGCCATCTACCTTGGCCGGCCGGGTGACGTCACGGGCGGCTCCAGCTACGTCCAGGCGGTCACCTGGAAGCATGGCGACGCCTGCCCGGAGGTGGCCACCATCCTCACCTACTCCGAGTCGGACAACCCCAATTCGCCGCACTACGCCGACCAGACCAGGCTGTTCTCCCGCAAGGGGTGGGTGACCACCTACTTCTGCCCGGCCCAGGTCCTCGCGCACGCGGTGTCCGCCATCGTGGTGCACGGCAGCTAACCCTGGCCCTGTACCCTCCCGGCTATTCCGGGAGGGTACAGGAAGGGCGACCACCCAGGGTGTACTCCGCCGGGAGTACGCCCGCTTCCGGCGGAGTAGTTTCGGCTGGAAATGCGGCGATCAAGTGTCATCGCCGGTACGACGCTTCGGACGGGCCAGGTCCGGAGTATGGGTTGCGGACCCAGATGAACCGTTCACTACCGCAGGGAGTGAATCGACATGCCGCACCCCCATGACACCGGCCACGCGAACCGGATAGGCCTCCTCGGCTGGATCGGGCGCGCCTGCTACCGGCACCGTGTCATCACCGTGGCGGCCTGGCTCACCGGCGTGGCCTGCCTGGTCGTGCTGTGGACCCAGTTCGGCGCCGCGGCCAGCACCAGTTTCGGTACCAGCGACCCCGGCCAGGGCATCCTGAACAAGCACTTCGCCGCCCAGTCGGGCGACGCGCTCACCCTGGCCATCAGGTCGCGGGCGCCCATCACCGCCCCGGCTGTGCGGGCCCAGGTCACCCAGGCACTGGCCCCGTTCGCCAGCGCCCCGCACGTCACCTCGGTGGCCAGCCCTTACGCTCTGTCTGGCCACATTTCCAGGGACGGGCACATCGCGTTCACGGCAGTCCAGTTCGACCAGCCGTCCGCGAGCATCCCGGGCGGCGAGGCCACGGTCCTGATGAACGACGCCACGGCGGCCTCGCACGGCGGGGTGACGTTCAGCCTGGGCGGCGACCTGGTAGACCAAGCCGAGACCGCCTACGGCGGTGCGTCGGACGGCATCGGGGTCGGCGCCGCGATGATCGTGCTGCTGATCGCGTTCGGCTCGCTGCTGGCCATGGCCCTGCCGGTGGCGACCGCCCTGTTCGGCATCGGCGCCGGGCTGTCGCTGACCGCGCTGCTCGGCCACGTGTTCCCGGCCCCGGCCTTCTCCTCGATCATCGCCGCCCTGATCGGCCTCGGGGTCGGCGTGGACTACGCGCTGTTCGTGGTGACCAGGTACCGGGAGTCGCTGCACGCCGGGGCCACGCCCGAGGTGGCGGCCATCACGGCCATGCGGACCGCCGGACGGTCCGTCCTCATCGCGGGCACCACAGTCGTGATCGGCCTGTTCGGTCTGCTGGTTCTCCGCCAGCAGCTGATGACCGGCGTCGCGGTCGCGGCGGCGGTGACCGTCGCGATAACCGTGCTCGCCTCTCTCACGCTGCTGCCCGCGCTGTTCGGCTTCACCGGAACCCGGCTGGCCAAGCCGTCACGGCTGACCCGGCAGGGCCGCCGGGCCGCCGCGGGCTCCTATTCGGCCGCCGAGCGGTGGGCCGGGGCCATCCAGCGGCACCCGGTGATCGCGGCCACGCTGTCGCTCGCGTTCCTCCTGGTCCTGGCCGCGCCCGCGCTCGGCATGAAGCTGAACATGCCCGATGAGTCGGCGCAGGGCCGTGGCACGATGGGGTACGCGAGCTACTCGACGATGGTGCGGGGATTCGGCCCCGGGTTCGACGCGCCGCTGATCGTCGCCGCCGCGCTGCCCTCCGCCAGTACCAGCACCACGGCGCTGGCCACCGCCATCCGCACCACCCCTGGCGTGGCGTACACGACGCCGGTGATCGTGAGCCGGGACGGCCAGGCGGCCATGATGATCGCCTACCCGGCGACAGGGGCGCAGAACCCGGCCACGAACACGCTGGCCAACCAGATCAGCAACGCGGTGATCCCCGGGGCGACCGCAGGAACCGGAATCCGGGCCTACCTCACCGGGCCGAACGAGGGCGCCGTCACCTTCGCCGACCAGATCGGCCAGAAGCTGCCGTGGCTGATCGGCATCGTGATCGTGCTCGGGATGCTGCTGCTGCTCGTGGTGTTCCGCTCGGTAATGATCGCGGTCAAGGCTGCGATCATGAACCTGCTGTCCATCCTGTCCGCCTACGGCGTGCTGGTCATGGTGGTGCAGAACGGGTGGCTGCACAGCCTGTTCGGCTTCCCTGAGGCGATGCCAGTGACCACCTGGGTGCCGATGTTCCTGTTCGTGATCCTGTTCGGGCTGTCCATGGACTACGAGGTGTTCCTGATGTCCCGGATCCGCGAAGAATGGGACCGCACCGGCGACAACGCCTTCGCCGTGGCCCGCGGCCTGGCCAAGACCGCCCGGGTGATCTCGGCCGCAGCGGCGATCATGGTGGTGGTGTTCCTGTCCAACGTGCTGGGCGCCGACGTCTCGGTCAAGCAGATCGGCCTCGGCCTCGCGGTCGCCGTGCTGCTCGACGCCACCGTGGTGCGCCTGGTACTCGTGCCCGCCGTGATGGAGCTGCTCGGCCGGGCCAACTGGTGGCTGCCAAGGCCGCTGGCCCGCATCCTCCCGCACCCGCCGGCGCCCGGGACCGCCGGGGTTCCAGCGGAGCCCACCGGCCCGGTCCCGGCCAGCCGGGGCTGACCACCCGTAGCCTCCCGGCTATTCCGGGAGGGTACGGGGGAACCCGAACTGGGACATCACGCTGGTGTCCACGAAGATCGTGATCGCGGAAATCTACTCGCCGGCCAGGGTGAGCACGGCCAGGCCGTGCGCGCGGTAGATCGGCGCGTGCGGATCCTCCAGGTAGATGCCATAGGCTGGCTGGCCGTTCGCCTCGCCCGCGGCGTTCACCAGCGGCTTCGGCCCGGCGATGGGCGTCTGTGCGGCGCTGGCCCTGGGCGGCGCCATCGCTGGTCTGGTCCTGCCCAGGCGGTCCCGGGCCGTCGGTCTGGCCGCACCGGTACTCGCCGCTGGGTCCAGCACGCTGCCCAAGACCAAGATCACCACGTAACCGGCGGGCGGACGGACAGGTCAGACCGTGTTCCCCGCGACCACGGTCTGGCCTGCCGCCGTGTCCCTTCCACGGCGAAGTCTTTCTTTTTTTTATACAAAAGAAATAGATCTTCCCGGGGTAACGCGATCATGACAGCCAGCGCACAGCGAAGATGATCGTGGTGAGCGAGCGGACACACAGTGAAGATCCGCAGGCCGGGGTATACGGGGGCGCGGCGGGCCCGGACGGCTGAGAAGTTCCTGAGAGGCGTATATCAGTGACCTCATGCTTTAACACACGTCTCAGTCGAGTGGGATTAACGGTAAGTAAATGGAATATTTCGGGCGAATTGTCTTAAAGGGGAGTTTGGTTCGATCGGCCGCGTGACCAGAAAGGGGCTGTGCATGCTATGGAGCGTTCGGCTCTCCGCTACCGAAGACTCCCTGGAGGACTCGTGTCACAACCCGAACACTCCGCACCGGCCTGGCTGCGGCGCCGTGGCGCCGCGACGGCCGCCGCGTTCGCCCTCGTCAGCGGCGTGATCGCCGCTGGAGCGACGACAGCGCAGGCTAGTATTTCGGTCCCGGCCGCGGGCTCGCAAAGCGCGGTCGTATGGGCCATGACAGCATCGGGACGCACCGTCCCGGTGGCCAAGCCTACGTTCGCCGCGACCCCGGTCCATCCCGAACGGATCACCCATCCCGGCCGGGACTTCATGGGCTCCACCGTCGCCCCCCGGTTCGCGGGCCAGCGGACCATCACACCCAGCACCGTCCCGCAGATCCCCGGCATCGATGTCAGCGGCTACCAGGGCAACATCAACTGGGCCAGCGTGGCCCCGCACATCGACTTCTCTTACGCCAAGGCGACCGAGGGCACGTACTACACCAACCCCGACTTCGCCAACCAGTACAACGGCCCCTATGACAGCCACGTGATCCGTGGCGCCTACCACTTCGCCATCCCGGACAACTCCAGCGGCCAGACTCAGGCCAACTACTTCCTCGCCCACGGCGGCGGCTGGTCGGGGGACGGCAGGACGCTGCCGGGCGCGCTCGACATCGAGTACAACCCGTACGGCTCGGAGTGCTACGGGCTGACCCAGTCGCAGATGGTCAGCTGGATCTGGAACTTCGTCCACCAGTACGCCTTCCGGGAGCACGTGTACCCGGCCATCTACACCACCACCGACTGGTGGACAAGCTGCACCGGCGACAACGGCGGCTTCGGCAACGACGACCCGCTGTGGATCGCCAACTACTCCGACAGCCACGGCGGCCCGCTGCCGCGCGGCTGGGGCTTCTACACGTTCTGGCAGTACCGGGACTCCGGCTCGCTCCCCGGTGACCAGGACGTCTTCAACGGCGCCCTCAGCAGGCTCCAGATCCTGGCCAAGAGCGGCTGACCCCGGATAGCAAGCGGGCGGTGCAGTGGCTTCACCGCGCCGCCCGCTTCGTCTGCTCCGGCTGTTGGCACACTGGTGGGGTGCGGGTGACTATCTGGGTACGGCCGGGGTCCACGCGGGCCGGGGTCGGCGGCGAACATAACGGGGCGCTCATCGTCCGGGTCGGCGCCCGCGCCGTGGACGGCAAGGCGACCGAGGCGGCCCTGGCCACGGTGGCTGCCGCGTTCGGGGTGCGCCGGGCTGCGGTGAGCCTGATCACCGGGGCGGCCAGCCGGGTCAAGACGATCGATGTGGCGGGCGGCGACCCGGCCATTCTCGCCGCGCTGCTGGGCGGCACCTCATGAGCGGCACGCCGGTCGCTGTGCCGGGTTTTGTGGACGCGCATACCCATCTTCTCAAGGATGCTGGCGGTGTGCCGTTCCCCTGGGTGGGGGGCACGGTCGCCGGGTATCACCGGCGGGTCGCCGGGGATGGCAGCACGCCGATGGACGCGCTGGAGCCGCCGCCATCCGGAGCCGCGCCGGAGCTGGCGGACCGGCTGCGGGCGGGGCTGGCCAGGGCCGCCGCGACCGGACTGGCCGAAGTGACCGAGATGGGCATGTGCGAGTGGTGGTACCTCGACGTGCTCGAGGCGCTGGAACGCCAGGCCGGGGCGCTGCCGGCCCGGGTGCGGATCTACCTGGCCAGCGGGCTGGCCGAGCGGGCGGGGCTGGCGGAGATGGACGCCCGCAGAGCCGCCGCGGGGAACTGGGTCAGGCTGGACGGGGTCAAGTTTTACTCCGATGGGTGGCTCGGGCCGCGCACCTGTGCGATGTGCCGGCCGTTTCACGATCACGGCGGCGACGGGCTGCTGTTCATGGACGCGGGCACGCTCGCCCGCCGGATCGAGCCGCTGGCCACCCACGGCTGGCGGATCGCCACCCACGCCATCGGCGACCGGGGCGTCGCGACCGTGCTGGACGCCTACGAGCTGGCCTGGGGCGGCGACGCGGCGGCCAGATCCGCCGCCGCGCCGAGGATCGAGCACGCCAGCGTCCAGTCGGCCGAGATCATCTCGCGGATGGTGGAGTCCGGCGTGGTCGCGTGCATCCAGCCCTCGTTCGCGGTGACGGACGCCGGGCAGGTCCGGCTGGCGCTCGAGCCGCAACGCCAAGGTAGCGCGTATCCGTGGGCGGCACTGGCCGCCGCCGGCGCCCGCCTGCTGTCCGGGACCGACTACCCGATCGAGGTGATCGAGCCGCTGGTGAGCCTGGCCCGGCTGGTCCTTGGCAGCTCCGCGCGGGACGGCTTCGCCACCGCAGAGTGCGCGCCCGAGGGGTCGCGGCTTTCCATGGCGACCGCCTTCGGGCTGATGACCGACGCCAGCGCCGGGCGGACGCTGCTGTCGGCCGACCCGCGCGCGGTGCCCGCCCCGGACCTCGATGGGATTCGGGTCGCTGGCACCGCGCCGGTACCCTTTGCAGTCAGGCTGTAGGAAGGAACACCGCATCGTGGTCGAGATCAAGACACCGGGAGAGATCGAGGCGATCCACGCTTCCGGGAAGGTCGTCGCGCAGGTGCTGGCCACCGTGCGGGCCCAGGCGGCCCCCGGGACGCGCCTTGCCGACCTGGACGAGACGGCGCGCACCGTGCTGGCCGACAACGGGGCGACCTCGCCGTTCCTCGGGTACCATCCCGCGTTCGCGCCGATCCCGTTCCCGGCCGTCATCTGCACCTCCGTCAACGACGCGGCGCTGCATGGCATCCCGGGCCGGTACCGCCTGGCCGACGGCGACCTGCTCAGCGTGGACTTCGGCGCGGTGCTGGACGGGTGGGCCGCCGACGCGGCGATCTCGTTCACGATCGGCCCGCCGCGCCCGGCCGACGAGCGCCTGATCGGCACCACCAGCGCGGCGCTGCAGGCTGGCATCGCGGCAGCCGTCCCCGGCGCACGGATCGGGGACATCTCGGCGGCCGTCGGGGCCGCCGGGCGGGCGGCGCGCTACGGGATCTCCACCGACTACGGCGGCCACGGTGTCGGCCGCCAGATGCACGAGGACCCGCACATCCCCAACGAGGGAACGGCCGGACGCGGCCGACGGCTGCAACCTGGCCTGGTCATCGCGATCGAGCCGTGGTTCCTGGCCGGGGGCGACGACAGCTACCGCCTCGACCGCGACGGCTGGACCATCCGCAGCGCGGACGGCAGCCGGGCCGCCCACGTCGAGCACACGATCGCCGTCACCGACGACGGCCCGCTCGTCCTCACCGCGGCCTAGCTGACCACGAGGTATCATAGGTATCCAGATGGGAAGTCTCGGATATCCTGGGTTGGCAGATACCGGTGAGGACGGTGAGCAGTCGTGACTATGACAAAGACGCCGATAGAGATCGATGAGGAGGCTCTGGCCGTAGCCGCCGAGGTTCTCGGGACCAGGACTAAAAAGGACACCGTGAACGCCGCTCTTCGTGAAGTGGGCCAGCGACTCGTGCGGCTCCGGGCACTGGCCGGGCTGGGCGACATGGCCGACCGGGGTGACTTCGATGAATTCCTGGGCAACAAGGCGGCATACCGCAAGTGAGTCCTGGCCTATACCTGATCGACACCTCGGGGATATTCCGGATTTTGCAAGCTGAGCTGCGCAAGGCCTGGTCAGACCAGCTAGCGGCCGGCGTCATCTCGATTTGCCCGATCGTCGAACTGGAGTTCCTCTACTCCGCACGATCGCTGGCTGACCGGTTGGCGAAACAGCGGCTGATACATGATGTATTCGGCTGGGTGCCGATGCACGACAGAGCATATGAGCGCGCCGGAGAAGTCCAGCAGCTACTGACCGAGTCTGGGGCGCATCGCTCGGCCGGAGCGGTCGACCTGCTCATCGCCGCAACCGCAGAACTCCAGCGGCTTACAGTCCTCTGCGACGATCATGATTTCCAGACCGTGGCAGGCATCACCGGCCAGTCAGTCAAGCTCGTCACCGATGCCTAACCCGGATCAGGCAGTCTCTGGGCTGGCGCGGGCTGCCAGATAGGGGTGAGAAAGGCGGCGACAGCGGTCAGGGTGACGCCGATTCCGGAGGCGAGGAAGACCGGGGTCACGCCGTATCCGGCTGCTACGGCGGTGAACAGGGCGGCACCCACTGGACCGAGCACCGAGTGGACGGTCCAGAACGCGGCGGTGACCCGGCCGAGCAGGTGAGCCGGGGTGATCTCCTGGCGCAGCGACATCGAGCAGATCCCGGCGACGCCCATGCACAAGAACGCGGCGCCGGCTAGCACGGCCACCACGGCGATGCTGCTGACCAGGCCGAGGCAGGCGGTGGCCAGGCCGCTCAGCGCCCAGAATCCGATCCAGCTCCCGCCGAAGCCCAGGCGGTTGCGGATGCGCGCGGTCAGCGCGGAGCCAGCGAACGTGCCGACGGTCGCGGCCGCGAGCACGTAGCCGACCGTGCTGTCGGTGTGGTGCAGGCCGTGCTCGACGTCGTAGACGATCAGGTCGGTCAGGCCGTAGGTGAGGAAGGTGATCACGGACAGCGCGGCGGTCAGCGTCCGCAGCACCGGGTTGGCCCACAGAAACTGCGCCCCGGCCAGGAACTCCCGGCGCGCCCTGCCGACCCCGGCCGCTGCCGCGTCGCCAGCCGGGGACGCGGCACCCGCGGGCGGCCCGGTGGGACGGAGCCGGATGAACAGGGCACCGGCGGCGGAGACCGCGAAGCTCGACGCGTCCACCCCGATGGCGACGGACGGGCCGTACAGGCCCGAGACGAGGCCGGCCAGCATCGGCCCGGCCACACCGGCGATGGCGAAGCTCGCATAGAGCCGCCCGTTGGCCGCCGTGATCTGGCCGGGCTCAACGATGGCGGGCACGACCGTGACGTAGGTGACGTCGAACAGCATGGCGAACACGCCGGCGACCGGGACGGCCAGGTAGATCAGCCAGAGCTGCGGGGAGAACAGCCAGGCCAGCGGGATCGCCGCGTACAGGATGCAGCGCGCGATGTCGCAGATCATCAGCAGCGCCCGGCGGTTCACCCGGTCGGCGATCACCCCGGAGAACACCCCGCTGACGATGGAGGCGGCGCCGGTCAGGCCGGTCACCAGGCCCATCTGGGCGACCGAGCCCGTGGTGTGCAGGACCAGCAGCGGTATCGCCACATAGGAGAAGGAGTCTCCCAGCGCCGACAGGGTCTGGACGATCAGCAGGTTCCGGAAGCCGCGGTTCTGCCACAGCCCCTGGTCATCATCCGGCCTCAGGGGCACGCGAACACCCGGCCCCGGCGGTGTGAACCGCCGGGGCCGGGATCGGCGTCTGCGCCAGGCCGGGATCAGCCGTCGACCTCCCGGATGCGGTTGTTACCAGCGTCGGCGATCAGCACGCTAGCAGCCCGGGCGGCGCTAGCCGCGGCTGACCGCCAGGCGGTGACGGCCGGCCCGGCTGGTGGCGATGAGGATCAGGCCGAGCATGAGCGACGCGGCCTGGGCTATGGCCCCAGCCTGCTGCCGCCACGGTCAGCCCGTGGGGTAGCAGGAAGCCCATGCAGATGATCACGACTGTCGTACGAGGTCAGGGACCGGGGCGTTAGCTCCGGGTCAGGCGCCAGACGCGCTCCGGGGTGCGGACGGCGGTGCGGGCGCGGCGGCGCAGGGCGCGGCGCTGGGAGGTGTGGCAGCGGAAGACTGCCATTTTCAGTGACCGGTCCCCGGAGAACTCCAGGGTGTCGTCCGGTACCAGGGTGAAGCCGCGCTCGGCCAGCGATTGTTTCCGATCTGCTACCTCGGCGTAATCCTCGACCGCGTAGGGGAGCTCCTCGTAGACGTACACCTCGGGGGGCTGGTGCCCGTTGGCCCAGAGTCGGCCAGCACGGAGCTGGCCAGCACAGGGCTGGCTAGCACAGGGCTGGCTGGCCCAGAGCTGGCTAGCACAGAGCAGGCTCGCGTCAGCCGCCAGCCGGTGGTCGGCGTGACCGAGGCCGAGCGGGATCACCCAGGCGCCGGCTGGGTTCTCCGCGTCCTTTTTCAGCAGGTCGTCCGCGATCACCGGGCCGAGGGCCTGCTCGTCGGGGCCGGTGTAACCGTAGCCGGGGTTGCGGTACTGCCGGTCCCAGTAGGTGAGGTGGATCGCCGTCGCGTGCACCAGGGCCGCCGCGTTGCAGTCCTCGCCCCGGCGCACGGCGGTGACGTCCGCACCCTCGGCGAAGTATCTGGCCGCACGGTCCCAGGGGGTCAGCGGGCGCACCGAGGCCGGACCGCCGGCGAAGACCGTGGTGAGCCTGCATCCGGGGTTCGCGGCCAGAAACATGGTGCAGCTGAGCGCGGCGTCGTCGAGGTGCGGGGAGATGACATGGTAAAAGCGCGGCATGGTGTTACCAGGATCTGGAGGAGGTTCTGACGGCCACGAAGATATCCCAGATTTGCCTTTTGGCAAGAGATTCCCACGACCGGGCCGATTGCGTTATCAATGTCCCATCCGGACTGATGCGTTAGGAATGATCACGGCAATCCGCATCGGTACGATCATGATCGTAATATAGCAGGGTATGCCGAACTCCCGCAAATAATGCCAATGCTACGCTAGCAAACCAAAGGCGGCGACTCAGAGGCGGCAATGAACACCCACTATCCCAAATGCAGTTCGACTTGACAATCATGTCGAAGCAATGCTCAACCGAGTGGCAAGTTCGGACGTGTCTTTTGGAGGTAGTGTAAGTGATCTCTGCCCACTGGGTCGACTTAAGACCGACCGTCCTTTGGCCGTGCCACGTAGGCGGTGGGCACTATCGACGATGATCCGGCCAACCGGGGTCGCAGGTATGTGTGCGAGCCGTCACTCTTGGCTATCCCTCCAATCGGTGCAGCACGCGGCCGAGGACACGGACGGCCCATCCAGCCTCGCGCCAGAGATCAACATTTAGCGCACACCGAGCATCGAGCAGATTGCGCTCTGCTACTACCTGGGCAAATGCCGAGGGGTCGATGGCCCGGTATTCGAGCCATTCCGTGACGTGCATGACGAGCTCGGCACCGGCCGCGGCCTCCGTAGCCGATTGCCTATATCCCAGGCCGGGCTGCAGCCGGGCGGCGTTCGCCATTGCGGCCGGATCATGAACGGTCACAATCGCCCCATCGGCGACCAGCCGGCGGCACACGTCGAGGCCTGGCGAGTCCCGCACATCGTCGCTGTTGGGCTTGAACGCGACGCCGAGCACCGCCACCCGCCGGCCGTACACCGATCCGCCGAGCATCTCCGCCGCCATCTCGGCCACCCGGGCCCGGCGGTCGAGGTTGATCTCTTCCACGCTGTCGAGGAGGTTCACTAGCGGCTTGCGGCCCAGCTTCAGCCCGGTCGCCCGGAACGCCCTGATGTCCTTGGGCAGGCAGCCGCCGCCGAACCCGAGTCCGGGCGCCAGGGATCGCCGCCCGATCCGCTCGTCGTGGCCGAGTGCCTCGGCAAGGGCCATCACATCGCCGCCGGCGGCCTCACAGACGGCCGCCATCTCATTGATGAAAGAAATTTTGGTGGCGAGAAAGGCATTGGCTGACACCTTGACGAGTTCGGCGGTTTCGAGATCCATGACGAGCCCGGGCGACCCGGCGGCCAGCGGCTGCTCATAGACCTGCCGCAGAAGATCCGCCGCATGCGGCGACGTCACGCCGAAGACAAACCGGTCCGGGCTCAGGGTGTCCTGCACCGCGAATCCCTCCCGCAGGAACTCGGGATTCCAGGCCAGCTCGACCTGATCCCCGGCCGGGGCCGCCTGCCGGATCCGCCCCAGCAACTGCCGTGCCGTGCCGACCGGAACGGTCGACTTGCCGGCGATGAGGCACCGGCCGCGCAGATGCGGGGCCAATGCGTCGGCCGCGGCGTGCACATAGCTCAGATCGGCCGCGCCGCTCTCGCCTTCCGGCGTGCCGACGCAGAGGAAATGCACCTCGGCGAATTCCGCGACTTCGGAGTAGGAAGTGGTGAAACGCAGCGTCCCGGCGTCAAGGTTCTTGCGCAACAGCGGCTCGAGGCCGGGCTCGAAGAACGGGGCTTCGCCGCGTGCCGCCATGGCCAGCTTGGCTGAATCGACATCGATCGCCAGCACGTCATGACCGAGATCCGCCATACACACGGCGTGGGTGAGCCCCAGATAGCCGATCCCGACCACACCGAGCCGCATTCGCGGCCGGTCATTACTGGCAGGCCTGGACAGCACCGGTTGCTGCGGAGTCAATTTCCCTCCTGTGATGAGTGGAAACAGGTGAACACTCAGCGTGCATATACAAGTACAGAACGTCATATTATAAACGGGTAACCACCACAGCGTCATCGCCGTTCTATCCCGTCTAAAACGTATGACGAGTTTCAGCCGGTTCTGGATTACCTGGCGAGCACCGTGACGCGCGGCCGCCAGGCTCAGCGGGCCGCCCGGACCACGAACTGCCCAGCTCAGCGGGCCGCGCGGACCACGGTGTAGGCGGCCAGCGCGCGGACCCCCAGGCGCCGCACAGCGGCGGCACCCTCAGCCGGCGCCCGGGCCGGGAGCTTCAGCCGGTGGCTCTGGGTGTGGGACGGCCGGTCTGCTCGCCGTAGGCCCGGCCACGGCGGCGATGTACTCGAGCTGCCCGGTGCGCACGCAGGCGTCTCTCCAGGGTGCAGCGGGACTTAATATTTCCTTTAAAGAAATCGATTTTACAGGAAATTTCTATCGCACCGTCACCACATAGGGGCCCCGGGCCTTTGCCAGGCCGGGACCCCTATGTGCTGAGCGAAACGATCACGCTATTGGCGGCGTTACACGGCTAGCCCATCTGCGGCGGGTCGAGGACCTTGTTGGGGTCATACAGCACCACGGTGGTCGCAATCATGTCGTGCAGACACCTGCGCTCTTTGTTCGAGAGCATCATGATGAACCCGATAAGCCCCGGGATGCTGATGAAGATGCTCTCGCAAATGCGCCCGACGATCTCACGCAGGGCCATGACCCCCCATGTGGCAACCCGGTTCTCCTGGTACCGGTAGACGCGCATGCCGAGCACCTGGAGCGCCGGCGACTGGCCTTTCCCCCACACGATGAGGCCCCAGATGATGTAACCGATGCCAAGGGTGACTATGGCCAGCGGAATCGCGAGGAAATAGGCACCGATACGGCGGCCGACGGTGGCCAGCTCGGTACCCTGCGGCAGGGTGAGGCCGCTGAGCTGATCGAAGTACATGCCCGGTGGCACAGCCGCCCCTGGCTGCGCGAATCCGTAGTCGCCGGCCGGCGCGGGGGGCATCGGCGCATAGCCCGGGGGTGGTGGCGCATAGCCCTGGGGCGGCGGTGCCGCGTAACCCTGGGGCGGCGGCGGTGGTGCCGCATAGCCCTGGGCTCCCGGTGCGTCATAGCCGGGTGCCCCATAGCCCGGGGCGGCTGGGCCCTGCGGGCTGTAGTTCTCGGCCGGGAAATCCGACTGCCCGGTGTTTGGATCCGGAGGCTGAGTCGTCATTGGTCCTGGGACCCCCCAAAGTGAACTGCGATGCTGAAGTGACCCGTCGCAGCGGGTATCTGGCTAATGCGCCAGTCCCCGGCAGAAAACCCCCATCACTGGCGCAGATCAAACGTGATCCTCTCGTAAGTAAGCAGCGGGGCGCAACCCTTGCCAGGTACCAATGCGGGTCACTTCTTCTTACCGAGGTACCAATGGGGTCATTCGTTGCGGGCGACCTCCGGGCCGGTGATCCGGTTGAGCAGCGGGAAGGTGGCGGCAATGATCCCGAGCGAGGCTGCCACCCCGGCGGCGACGATGCCGTAGTACTCCGCTCCAGGCGGGCGGATCGAATAGCCGAGCTGCGCCTTGAGGAACAGTTCCGAGGCCAGGAAACCCAGCCCGGTGGACACCACGGCGACGACGAGCAGCGGGACCGCACCCTCCAGCGCGACCATGCGGCGCAGCATGCCGAGCGGGGCGCCGGACAGGCGCAGCAGGCTGAACGGGCGCTTGCGGTCGGTCAGTCCACCGGCGATGCTCACCGCCAGGGTGCAGCCGGCGATCGGCAGGCTGGCCAGGATCATCACGTTGGCGAGCTGCTCGTATGCGAGGGTCCGCTGCGCGTTCTGGGTCTGGAATTCCTCGGTGGTGACGGGCTGAGAGTAGTCCGGATAGGCCGCTTCCAGGGTGGTCCGCGCCCGCTCGATGGCTGCAGTCGATCCGTTCGTCTGCACGGCGATCGACTCGGCCGGGATGTGCTGCAGGCGCTGCGCCGGGATAGGAGCGGCGGGCCAGACGATCGCGCTGAGCGAGCGCAGCAGGAAGGTGCCCGTCGCCGGGATCGCCGCGACCTGGGCACCGGCCGGGCAGTGGCCGAGGATTGGCATCAGGGCGAGCTGGGCGCACGAGATCAGGACCGACGGGACAGAGCCGTATGCGTCCTGGATGCCCAGCTCGCTGGGCTTGATCTTGATGCCGAGCGGATCACGGTGAAACACCGTCGCCACGTCCACCCCGGGGATGGACTCCAGCCGGGACACCAGCGCAGTGGGCACCGTGACCGTCGAGTTAGCGTTGGATCCCGGCTGGATGCGTACGCGGCCCTTCGAGTTCGCGCTGATGTTCACCCCGGCGCCGAAGTCCTCCTCCAGGACGCCGGCCGCTCGCGCACCGGTGCTCGGCACACCGTTGTAGTGGACCCACGAGCCGATCACGGCAACAGCCACGGTGGTGACGAACAACGCCAGGACCAGCCCGCTGATGGCACGGAAAGCCGCCCGTGGGTTGTCGGCGAGCCGCCGCGCGGCGATCAGTGTCGCGGGTCTGTGGGCGCGCCGGGCCATCAACCGGGCGCCGGCCATGGTCAGCCACGGTCCCGCGACGATCAGGCCGGCCATGATCAGAAGGAATCCCAGCGTGAAGACCCGGACCTGGGCGCCGGTGCTCGTGGGCGGCCCGATGACGACGAAGTAGCCAAGCTCGGCCAGGCCGGCCAGCAGCGGGAGCACCCGCCAGGCGCGCGGCGGCCGTGGGGTCACCCGCCGGGTCACCCCCAGCGGGGAGATCTGCACCCGGCGCAGCGCCAGCCTGGCCACGATCGCGGCCGCGGCCGGCACCGCGATCGCCACGCCCAGGATGTCGGGCACGTTCAGGGACAGGTCGCTGGTGAAGAACGGTGAGCCGGTGAAGGGCACCTTTGCGAGCGGCGGGCGGAGCGCGAAGAACAGCCCGAAGCCGGCCGCCACGCCGGCCGCGGCGGCGACCGTGGACTCGACGGCCGAGATGACCGATATCTGCCTCGGCTCCGCGCCGACCAGCCGCATCGCGGCGAACCGCTGCTCACGGCGGGCCGCCGACAGCCGGGTCGCGGTGGCGATGAAGGTCAGCACAGGAAACAGCAGCGCGCAGGCCAGCGTGGCCAGGATCAGATCGATGCCGCTGGAGTTGATTCCGGCACCGACGATGCACACTGTGCCGCTGCATGAGCTGGGCGGCGTGCTGAAAATCTGGTAGACCCGGACCGCACCCGGCACGCGGGAGAGCTGACCGGGTGTGTGGCCGACGATAATGACCAGGGAGTTCGGCGCGGGCAGCGCGGCCGGGCCGATTGTGCCGGCCAGGTGGCCCGGGTACCGGCCGGCGAGCTCACCGGCCGGGGTTGACCGCAGCAGCGTGACCATCGCCGGCGAGGCATAGTACTGCCCGGGTCCCGGCAGGTGCGCGATGCCCGGGGGCACCGGCGAGCTAGGGCCGGTGGCGGCGACATCGATCCGGCCGATTGCCTGGCTCCCGAAAAAGTCGCCGGTGGTCAGCCACCACAGCGCAGCCTTGCTGTGGGCCGCTCCCTGCCCGGCGGGGGATTGTGCCGCCGCACCGGTGCTGAGCCAGGCGTACCTGGCGTTCTGCGCGTTGACCGCGTTGATGCCCGCCAGGCTGACCAGCAGCAGTCCCACGCCCAGCGCCACCGCCACCGCTATCAGCACCAGCCGGACGGCAGCCTCCCGGCCGCCACTGAGTGCGAGCCGCAGTCCGAGCCGGATCATGACGCGGTGGCCGGGTCGGTCGCGGGCATCAGTGAGTTCACCTTTCCATCCCGGACGATGACTTCGCGGTCGGCGTAGGCGGCCACCCGGGGCTCGTGGGTGACCAGGATGACCGTGGTGTGTTCTTCCCTGGCGACGCTGGTGAGCAGGTTCATGACGTTCTCGCCGGTGAGGGAGTCCAGGGAGCCGGTCGGCTCGTCGGCGAACAGCACCTGTGGGCTGGCCACCAGGCCACGGGCCAGCGCGACGCGCTGCGCCTCCCCGCCGGACAGCTCACCCGACCGGCGGCCCTCGAGCCCGTCCAGGCCAAGGCGGCCGAACCAGGCACGGGCGGCGATCAGCGCCTGGGCGCGGCGGGTGCCCGCCAGCAGCAGCGGCAGTGCGATGTTCTCCTCGGCGGTCAGCTCGGGGACAAGCTGGCCGAACTGGAACACGAACCCGAAGTGGTCGCGGCGCAGCGCGCTGCGCTCGTTCTCGCTCAGGGTGTCGATGCGGCAGCCGTTGAACCAGATCTCGCCCGAGTCCGGGGGCAGGATCCCGGCCAGGCAGTGCAGCATGGTCGACTTGCCCGAGCCGCTCGGCCCCATGACGGCGAGGATCTCTCCCGGGGCAACGGCGAGGCCGGTGCCGCGCAGGGCCTGCGTCTGGCCGAACGACCGGATCACATCGCGAGCTTCGATGAGCCATTCGCCGGGCGGACGGCCGCCGCGTGCCGGCGTGCCGCTCATGGACTTGCTGCGCATCGGCGTGCCGCTCATGGACTTGCTGCGCATCGGCTTGCCGCTCATGGGCGCACCACCTTGGCGAGGGCGTCCAGCCGGGCGGCAGTCAGGTCGATCCAGCGCAGGTCGGCCTCCAGGTGGAACAGGCCATGGTCGGCGAGCATGGCGTCGACGAGGTTGCTGCTGTGCTTGAAGTCGGTCAGCTCGCGCATCCGGCGCAGGTGCTCGGCCCGCTGGGTGTCCAGGTAGTGGCCGGCGTTGCGGCCCAGCATCAGGGCCAGCACCACCTTGGCGAACAGCACCGTCTGCAGGTGCGGCACCGGCTCGACCGGCTCGGTCAGCCAGGCCTCGAACTCGGTGGCCCCGGCTTCGGTGATGACGTACCGCTTGCGGTCAGGCCCGGCGCCCGGCTCGACCGGGCCGGCGATCACCTTGCCGTCTCTGGCCAGGCGGCCCAGGGTCGCGTACACCTGGCCGAACGGCAGCGGCTTGTCCCGGCCGAAATAGTTGTCGTAGTCGCGCTTGAGGTCATAGCCGTGGCTCGGCTCCCGCTCCAGCAGGCCGAGAAGAGTCAGGGGAACGCTCATAAACCGAGAGCATACACTAAGCGTATACTCGCCGCCTATACGTCAGATTTATATTCCCCTTCAGCTCGCTTCGGCTCTGCCAGCCGTGCCCGCAGGGCCGCCGGGCGCGAGGTGCCCTCACGGGCGCGGACCCCCAGCATGCGAACCCCGCCTACGGGCCCAGCACTAGCCAAACCCTGACACCCACCCCAACCAAACGCCCTGACACCCCACCTCGACCAAACGCTGAGGGGGATTCTTGCGCGCAAGAATCCCCCTCAGGGTCACGCTCTGCCTCATACGGAAGGTCAGGCCAGGTCGAACTCTCCAGCCTTGACCGCCACCGTCAGCAGCCGCCAATCATCCGGCGCCAAGATCAAACTCGGCCCACCCGGGTTCTTCGAGTCCCGCACCGCGACAACACCCCGCAGACCGCGAGCCACCTCTATGCAGTCACCATTTCCCTGACTGCGCGACCCCTTGCGCCACTCAGCGCGGCTCAGATCAGACCCATGCGCGTCCACGTCCGCGCCTCCTCCAATAACTTCACTCACAGTTCCTCTGCAAGCTCGATGATCATTTTCCTGGACTCACCGGAATCCAGTGCCAGACCCCGGAGCCCGTCAAAGGCGAGGTTGTACCGAAATACCTCAGCCTCCTGCTCCACGTAAATGTTACTCGTCATGTTCTCCAGGTACACGACGTCAGGCGCGCTCAACTCCGGAAACTCAAGAATCACGAACTGCCCGCTGGTCGCCGGATGCGCCCCTGCGCTGGCCGGAAGCACCTGCACCTCGATATTGGGCCGACTGGCAGCCTCAGCCAGGTAACGGAGCTGGTCACGCATGACCCCCGCGCCGCCAACCTGACGCAGCAGCGCCGCCTCATCCACCACCACCGACAGCTTCAGCGGCTCATCCCTGTCCAAGACCTGCTGCCTGCTCATCCGCACCTGCACCCGCCGCTCGATCTCACCCGGCGGCGTGATCAGCAAGGAGGCACGGATGATCTCATGCGCGTACTGCTCGGTCTGAAGCAAGCCAGGGATGGTCTGCGGCGCATACAACCGGGCCTGCTCGGCCTGATCCTGCAACGCGATCAGCGTCGCGTACTCCAGATCCAGCGTGTCGGCATAGGCATCCCACCAGCCTCGCTCGCCAGCGCTGCGGCTCAGCTCGGCCAGCCTCTCCCGCCGCTGCCCAGAAGCCCCGTACAGGTCGAGCAGCCGCGTCGCGTCCGCCGGGGTCACGGCGATCCGCGCCGTCTCGATGCGCGAGACCTTCGCTGCTGACCAGCCCAGCCGCTCTCCGACCTCCTCACCGGTCATCCCGGTCTCATCGCGCAGCCGCCGCAACTCGGCGGCCAGTTGCCGCGCCCGTACAGACGGAGGTTTCTTCGCAGCCATCGCGCTACCTCTCAGCTCGGTTCCGTGATTGTGCTCGACCCGATTGTGCCGCAAACCGTCATACTACCAACCCCAAACCAACTTAAGACCTCAGTCGTGCAAGCTTGCACGATCCTGATTTCAGTGTCAGACTTCATTCTAGTCAGCACCACTACACAGAGACACCGGCTTATGCCGGACTGTTACGCCGCCGCTGCGCCCGCCCCCCTCCCGGGCACCGGCTGGACCGGAGGAGGAACCATGCGGATCCCACTGTGGGAATGGGCCATCAGCCAGGACGCCGGGGGCAGGCCCGTGGGCGTGTCCCTGACCGAACACGGCGCAATGGCCGCCCTCTCCCGCGCATTGATCAAAGCTGGGCGGCCAGCCCGGGGAGTCGTCGCGCCAGTAGACCTCGTCGACTCGATCACCACCGAGGACTACTACGACCGGTACCCCGCCATCCACACCGCCGACTACGCCCAAGGCGTCATCCGGTGGACCTGATATCCCCTGGGCATTCCCACGTTTCCACGCTGTGGGCCATCGGCGCCACCAGCCCGCGCGCCTTCACCGCGCACCCAACCGAAGCGGCACGAGGATCCAGCACCACGCCAGGACAGGAAGGTAAGCCACCATGCCCGCCACACCCGGCAAGCCGGTCAGCCCCGCACTACAGCGCCGCCTCGACAAGACCCAGACCCGGCGCCTGGTAGCCGCCATGCTCGACGGCTCCGAACTGGCCATCGCGGAACGGAAAACCGGCCTCGTCATCACCAACCCGAACAACCGTCGGCAAGGCAGGATTCACATCGAATACGGCACCGGATTCGTCACCCACGACTACACCGTCTCCGCCCCCTGGGGCCTCCTCCACGGATACGAAGACCAGAACGGGAACGACACACCATCCATCAGCGCAGACCGCATCATCAACACTCTCACCCCCAAAAGCGCCAGGTAACCCGCGCCCCCCACAGAGCCCCGGCCCGCACCCAAACGTGCCACCGCTGCCGGCACACGGTGCGGGCCGGCACCACCAGCACCCCATGACCGGCCGCGCCGCCTCATAGACCCCCGTCTCAGGCCGCACGGCCCCCACCCGGTGCCCCGTCTGAGGGGTTCGGGGCACCGGCCACAGCCGGCGGCAGGGGCACCGCACCTAACTCCCAGTGCGGCCCTGTCCGGGCGTCCCTGCCGCCGGCCTCAAGCACCACCACCCGGCAAGGAGGGACAGCCCATGAACCCCGCCAGCGCCAACCTCCACCTGCAAGTCGTCCGTGAGGTGGCGGGCCCGTCAGCCGGCCCGCAGGCCGAGCGCTTCGGCGGTGGACTCCAGTGCGGCCAGGTGGTCATCGACCGAGGCGAACCCGGCCCCCATCGTGTTGACCGACAGATGGGTGGCGCCGGCATCACGCCACCGCTGCACATGGTCGGCCAGCTTCTCCACGCCACCCTCGCCCCAGCTCACCCGGCCCTCCATGCCAAGCTTCGCCGGGTCACGACCCGCCTCGGCAGCCGCGCGCTCGACCACCGACCTGGCTTCATCCAGCCGTGGCCCCGGCGGCGCCTGCGGGAACCAGCCATCGCCAAGCTGCCCAGCCCGGACGTAGGCCCGCTCGGACTGCGCGCCGAACCACAGCGGTATCGGCCGCTGCACCGGCATCGGCGCCAGCCCCGCACCGGTGACCCGCTCATGCCGGCCCTCGAAGGTGACCACCGGCTCGGTCCACAGCCGCCGCAGCAGCGCGACCTGCTCGGACATCCGGGCGCCCCGGTCAGCGAAGTTCTTGCCCAGCGCCTCGTACTCCACCGCATTCCAGCCCAGGCCAATACCCAGCCGGAACCTGCCCCCGGTCAGCAGGTCCACCTCGGCGGCCTGCTTGGCGACCAGCGCGGTCTGCCGCTGCGGCAAGATGATGATGCCGGTCACCAGCTCCAGCGAGGTCACAGCGGCCAGATACCCGAACAGCACAAGCGGTTCGTGGAAGGTTGTGTGCACGTCATACGGCCCGTTCCACCCCTCGTGCACCGCCGGGTCAGCCCCGAGCACATGGTCGTAGGCCAGCAGGTGCGTGTACCCGAGTTCCTCCACCCGCTGCGCATACACCCTGACGGCGCCGGCATCGGCCCCGATCTCCGTCTGCGGAAACACCACGCCAATCTTCACAACCACCTGTCTACCGCATCCCCGGCCGCACCCGGCGGCCAGGGCGGCCGAACGGGCCAGGCGTCAGCCGAAGGTGAAGCACAGGGTCAGGTCGCTCAGGGCGGGTCGCCGGGCTGGATACCGCGCTGGGCCAGAGCCCTGGCGACAGACAGGACGTCCTCCCGGCCCTGCTTGCAGCCGGCGGACCAGGCGGCCGTCTGCTCGGAGAGCCGGCCAGCGATGGCTTTCGCTCGCTCGGCCTCGTCCCGCCAGTAGCCGATCCGCTCTTCCTGGCGCGCCCGGAACTGGCTCATTTCCACAGCCGACCGGCTCGCCGCGATCTGCCAGGCCGCGATGGCACCGATCATCAGCCCGATGAGGCCCGCGATAACGTCCATCTCAGGCTCGCTCGCGGGCCTGGCCGGCGGAGGGCCCGCTCAGCATGGCGCCAGCCGCTTCCTCCAGGGACCGGCCATCACCGTGGTCGGCGGGCTCCAGGCATCCTGCTATCAGGACAAGCACCGCCGTGCCGAACAGGGACTGCCGCCGGGTGCGGTCGATGATGTGTGCGCTGGGGTCGGCCAGGGCACGCAGGGCAAGGCCATCCGCGACGGCGGCCAGCAGGCCGAGGCAATCCTCGAGGGTGACGCCGCGCCGCAGCCGCAGGCCGCGAGCCTGCAGGAACTCCTCGAGGAAGTCTCCCCACAGCACGCTGTTGGCCTGATGACGGCCCGATATCGCCTCGCCGATCACCGGATCGCCCTCGGCCTGGGCAGCGGCGACGAGCCCCAGCCGGAACATGGGCGTGCCGAGCAGCCTGGTCAGGTCCCAGTAGCACAGTCGATGCAGGCCCCGCACCGGGTCCGGCCCACGGATGACCTCTTCCTTCGCGTCGGCCACCTCGTCCTGGTGCGCTCCCGGGTAATGCCCTGACCACAGGCCGAACCGGAGCACATCGGCGATGAAGTCGGACTGGTGCCGCCACCGCTCCCGCATCGTCGAGACCCGCCCTATCCGGTGGAAGGGCGGGCGATTGTGGCTGACCTCGGCGGCCACGGCCCGCTGCGACAGGAAGCTCAGCAGCGGCCGCTCGATGGAATCTGGATCTTCCATCTCGCCGGGCAGCCGGCTCACCCCCGGCCCCAGGTGCCGCTGGACCAGCCGGATCGCGGCGGCGAGATAGGCGGCGGTGACCGGGTCATTGGCCTGCCGACGGCGGCTGATCGGATTCCGGCGTTTCAGGCCACGCAAGACCTTCGACAAGTCCTGGTTGTACGGGTACGGAAGCTGCCGCTTGAGCGCACTGCCCCGGGCCTGGTCATTCCTCATGCCGCCATCGTGACCCGGTAACGCCGAACATGCATAGGCGCGCGACTGCGTGCAATCGAGGACACCGGGTCAGCCCGGCGGCGGGCCTGGTCCGCGCCTGCCAGGGACCGCCATGTCCATGGCTGGCCGGGGCAATACCCAAGATCAAAATCATGATGTCAACGGAAAGATCCCATGTGTGCCCTAGGGTCACGCTGGCCACGAGCTGCGCAGTCGCTTCCCGCCAGGCCAGCTTCCCGAGGCAGGTACTCACCTTGGTAGGTAAGTTTCCAGCTTCTGCGGATCATTGACCGTTATTCCCAATCATGTTAGACAACAGGGAGTTACCCCGTGGCCACGCCTGGCTGACCTACGACGGAAGGCCCGCGAATGTCCCCCGCTCACCTGCCTCCGCCACGCTCGCGCCGTGCCGTCTTTGCCACCAGCGTCCTCGGCCTGGCCATGGCCGGGCTGGCCGCCTGCTCGTCCTCGGGCAGTGGGCTGGACGCGTCGGCGGCGAAGTCGGACGTCGCCATCGTGCCGACCTATCAGGGAAGCACGGCGAACGATATCTTCCCGATCATGGACGGGGCGCAGATCACCCCGTACAACATCCAGGATTTCCAGAATCTGATGTACCGGCCGCTGCTGTGGTACGGCGGTCAGCCGGGCGACGAGTTCGGGCTGGACACGCAGGGCAGCCTGGCCGGCGCGCCCGTTTACAGCCACGGCGACACCGTCATCACCATCACGCTCAAGCATTATGAATGGTCCGACGGTCAGCCGGTTACCAGCAGGGATATTTCTTTCTTTTTCAATCTAATAAAGGCGAGCAAGGACTACTACGGGCTCTACACGCCCGGCGAGTTCCCGGACAACGTGAAGAGCTTTACGGTACTCAGCCCCAGCACCGTCAGGCTCACCCTCACCAAGCCCTATTCACCGCAGTGGTACAGCACCAATGAGCTGGCCGACATTACGCCGTTCCCGCAGCAGGTGTGGGACAAGGAGTCCGCCAGCGGGCCGGTCGGCAACTATGACGAAACCCACGCCGGCGCGGTCAAGGTGTTCGACTACCTGCTCAGCCAGGCTCGCTTGCTCAGCACCTACGCCAGCAACCCGCTGTGGCAGGTCGTGGACGGGCCGTTCCGGCTGCGGTCGTATTCGACCAGGGGCGACGTCGACCTCGTGCCCAACAAGCATTATTCGGGGTCACCCAAGCCGCGGATCAAGGAACTCATCGAGCGGCCGTTCACGTCGGACACGACGCAGTTCAACTCGCTGCTGGCCGGAACCGGGCTGACCTACGCCTTTATCCCCAGCCAGGATGACCGGCAGATCGGCGCGGTGAAGGCGCTGGGATACCGGGTGTTCGACTCGATCGTCTACGGGATCAACTACATCGTCATCAACTTCAACAGCCCGGCGGCGGGGGCGTTGTTCCGGCAGCTTTACATCCGGCAGGCGCTGCAGCATCTGGTCAACCAGCCGCAGGACGTCAAATACGCCTACAACGGTGACGCCACGCCGAGCTATGGGCCGGTGCCGCTGGCGCCGGCCAGCCCGTACACCACGGCCTACGAACGGTCGAACCCCTACCCGTTCAGCGTGTCAACGGCGGAGAGCCTGCTGCGCGCGCACGGCTGGGCCGTTCACCCGGGCGGCATCGACACCTGCGTGCGCCCTGGCACCGGGCCCAGTGACTGTGGCGCGGGGATCGCGGCCGGGAAGGGACTGTCCTTCCGGGTGGTCTATGCCAGCGGCGACGAGGATTACAGCGTCATGATGGAGGCGTTCCAGTCGGCGGCCAGCTCGGCCGGGGTCACGGTGAACCTGAGCGAGGGACAGTTCAACCAGATCACCGGCGTCACCGGGGTCTGCTCGACCGGCCAGTCGGCCTGCAACTGGGACGGTGTCATGTACGGCGGCACCACGTTCGGGGTGTACCCGACGGGCAACGGCATCTTCACCACCCGCGCGAACGGCCAGGGCAACTACAGCAGCGCGACGGCGGACAAGCTGATCCACGAGACCGAGTACTCGGCCGGCACGCAGCCGTTCTACGCCTACGAGAACTACATCGCCCAGCAACTGCCGTACATCTGGATGCCCTGGCAGCAGCAGGGGTACATGGTCGTGCTGAACAGCGTGCGAGGCTACGCCGCCGACCAGCACAACCCGTTCGCCGATACGTTCCCTGAGAACTGGAGCTTCTCCGGGTGACGGCGCCGTGATCGGGTACTCGGTCCGCCGGGGCGGGCAGGGCATCGTCGTGGTGATCGCGGTCACCTTCATCACGTTCTTCGAGGCGCACCTGATGCCGGGCAACCCGGCCCGGGCCATCCTCGGGGTGCACGCGAGCGGCGCGCAGATCGTGGCGTTCGACCGGGCGAACGGGTACGACCACCCGCTGTTCATCCAGTACTTCGCTTACATAGGCCGGCTGCTGCACGGGAACCTGGGCTTCTCCTACCAGCTCAACCAGAGCGTGGCGGCGCTGCTCGGCGAGCGGCTGCCGGCCACGGTGATCCTGGTGGGCCTGTCGGTCGTGGTGGCGTTCATCGTCGCGATCCCGCTCGCGGTGCTGCAGGCGGTCCGGCGCAACCGGCCGGTCGACTACGCGCTGACCGGCGCCTCGCTGACGTTCTACTCGACGCCGACGTTCTGGCTCGGGCTGATCTTCATCGACCTGCTCGCGGTCAAGGTGCACCTGTTCCCGCCCGCGGCGCCCCAGGGCAGCGCCGGGCAGATCCTGGCGCATCCGCTCGGCCTGGTGCTGCCGGTCGCCACGCTGGCTCTGGTGAGCATCGCCTCGTTCAGCCGGTACCTGCGGTCGTCCATGCTGGACAACCTGGGCGAGGACTACGTGCGCACCGCCAGGGCGAAGGGCGCACCGGAACGCGTCGTGCTGTACCGGCACGTGTTCCGCAACGCACTGGCGCCGCTCATCACGCTGATCGGGCTGAGCCTGCCCGGCATCCTCAGCGGCGCGCTGATCACCGAGAGCGTCTTCAACTACCCGGGAATGGGGCTGCTGTTCTGGAACTCGGCGCTGTCCCAGGACTACCCGGTCATGCTCGGCGTCACGATCGTGGTCGCGGTGGCCACGGTGGCCGGCTCGCTGCTGGCCGACCTGCTGTACGCGGTCGCCGATCCACGGGTGCGGTACCGGAGGGCGTGAGATGAGCCAGGCGGCCACCGGCCGGGCGGCGGAGATGACCACCGGGGATGAGGCCAGGCCCCCGGCACGAGCGGCGGCGAGTCCGTGGCGGCTGGCGGCCGAGACGTTCGTGCAGAACAAGGCCGCGATCGCCGGGCTGGTGTTCATCCTGGCGATGGCCGCCTTCTCGTTCCTCGGGCCGCTGTTCTACCACACCAACCAGGTCACGACGAACCTGCCGGGCTCGCTGCGGCCGCCGGGCGCCGCTCATCCGCTGGGCACCGACGACGAAGGCTACGACGAGCTTGGCCGGCTCATGCTGGGCGGCCAGACCTCGCTGGAGGTCGGCCTGGCCGCCGCCCTCGTGGCGACCGGCATCGGCGTGGCGTACGGTGCGGTGTCGGGCTTCGCCGGCGGGATCGTCGACGGAATCCTGATGCGGGCGGTCGACGCCCTGCTCGCCATCCCCACGCTGTTCCTGCTCATCTACCTGTTCACCGTGTTCCGGGCGGACGTCTGGCTGCTGATCGTGGTGATCGGCCTGGTCGCCTGGCTGGTCCCGGCCAGGCTGGTGCGGGCGGAGACGCTGAGCCTGCGCACCAGGGAGTACGTACAGGCGGTGCGGGCGGCCGGCGGGACCAGGCGGCGCATGATCGTGCGGCACATCATCCCGAACACGGCCGGCACGATCATGGTGAACGCGACCTTCCAGGTCGCCGACGCGATCCTGGCCCTGGCCAGCCTGAGCTTCCTCGGCCTCGGCATCCCGCCACCGGCCGCCAACTGGGGCCAGATGCTCTCGTCTGGGCTCACCTATATCTATGGCGGCGCCTGGTGGCTCATCTACCCGCCGGGCATCGCTATCGTGCTGACCGTCATGGCGTTCAACTCGGTGGGCGACAGCCTGCGCGACTCGTTCGACTCCCGGCTAGCCAGGCGATAGCATCGCGCTGACCAGGCTCTTGACCCGGCCACTGCGGGTGCTGGTCGCTGAAGCGACCAGCACCCCTCGCTGGCGTTAGTTTGTGCCCCCGGTAGCGCATAACGGGACGAACGTGCGATGTTATCGGGGGCGGGGTTTCTGGCGGGGCAGCGATGAGGGCTGCGCGCATCGGGGAAATTCCAAGCTGGCGCTGGCCAGGACAAAGGGGAGGATACTTCGTGACCGGTGAGCGGGCTCGCCAGGCAGGCACATTTATCCGGGCAGCGGCCGTGACGGCGCTGGCCGCTGGAGTGGTTGCCGGGGGCAGTGGCCTGGCACAGGCCGGGACCCGGCACGGTTCCCATCCGGCTGTCGCAGGGGACATCTCGACCGGGGCCGGGGGCGCCGGTGGCCCGGCGGCCGGTACCGCAGTGGCCGTGACGCCCCGCTCGGTGGTCTACAACGGCGGCAACCTCTACATCGCGGACCGCCTGGGCAACGCGGTACGGGAGGTTAACACCGGCACCGGCGCGCTGACCACGCCCGCGGGCACCGGTGACACGGGCACGCTCGGTCTCGGCGGCCCGGCGGCCAGTGCCAACCTGAGCCCATCCAACGTCACCCTGGACGCCTCGGGCAACGAGGTGATCACCGCGGGCAGCCGGGTGCTGGTGGCAGCGGCCGGCACCGGCACGTTCTACGGCCAGGCGATGACCGCAGGCGATGTCTACAACGTGGCCGGGACCGGCGCCCAGGGATACGGGGGCAACGGGAGTGCGGCGGCCTCGGCCATCCTCGACTACCCCTACGGGGTGGCAGTCGACGCCCACGGCAACCTGGTCATCGCCGACACCGGCAACAGCCAGATCCGGGTGGTGGCGGCCCGCAACGGCCGGTTCTACGGCATCGTGATGACGGCCGGGAAGATCTACCACGTGGCCGGCAACGCCACCGCCGGGTACATGGGCGACGGCGGCCCGGCAGGCACCGCCGAGATCAACCAGCCGGAAAGCGTGACCGTGGACGGCTCGGGCAACCTGGTGATCGCCGACTCCCAGAACGACCGGATCCGGGTGGTCGCGGAGACCACCGGCACCTTTTACGGCCAGGCCATGACCGCAGGCGACATCTACACGATCGCCGGGACCGGCAGCCCCGGCGCCGCTGGCGACGGCGGCGCGGCCACCAGCGCAGAGGTCAGCGTCCCCGGCGGCGTGACCGCGGACGGCTCGGGCAACCTGCTGATCGCCGACGCCGGGAACAACCTGGTCCGGGTGGTCGCGGAGACCACCGGCACCTTCTACGGCCAGGCCATGACCGCAGGCGACATCTACACGGTGGCAGGCGGCGGCACGGCCCTGGGCGACGGCGGCCCGGCGACCAGCGCAGAACTCAACGTTCCCGGCGGGGTCACGGCCGACGGCTCGGGCAACCTGGTCATCGCCGACACCAACGACTACCGGGTCCGGGTGGTCGCGAAGACCACCGGCACCTTCTACGGCCAGGCCATGACCGCAGGCGACATCTACACGATCGCGGGGAACGGCCTGTACCGGCTCTCCGGATCCTCAGGCCCGGCCACCTCGGCGGAGCTCAACGCCCCGGCCGGTGTGGGGGTGGACAGCCTGGGCGACACAATGGTGGCGGACACGGCCAGCAACCGGGTGCTGGCCAAGGCGGCCACCGGGGGCAAGAGGTTCTATGGCCGGGCGGTGGTCGCCGGGGACATCTACGACGAAGCTGGCAACGGCATCGCGGGCTACGCCGGTGACGGCGGCCCCGGCGCCAGCGCCGAGCTCAACAGCCCAGACTCGGTGACCGTCGACGCCGCGGGCAACCTGGTCATCGCCGACACCGGCAACAACCGGATCCGGGTGGTCGCGAAGATCACCGGAACCGACTACGGCCAGGCCATGACCGGCGGCGACATCTACACCGTCGCGGGTAACGGCAACCAGGGGTACACCGGCAACGGCGGCCTCGCCACCAGCGCCGCGCTCAACGAGCCGCAGGACGTGAGTGTGGACGCCGCGGGCAACCTGGTCATCGCCGACACCGGCAACAACCGGATCCGGGTGGTCGCCGAGACCACCGGCACGTTCTACGGCCAGGCCATGACCACCGGCCACATCTACTCGGTCGCGGGCGGCGGCACGACCCTGGGCGACGGCGGCCCGGCCATCAGCGCCCAGTTCGAAGCCCCCGCCGCCGCGACCGCCGACCACTCGGGCAACCTGGTCATCGCCGACACCTACGACTACCGGGTCCGGGTGGTCGCGGAGACCACCGGCACCTTCTACGGCCAGGCCATGGCCGCAGGCAACATCTACACCGTGGCCGGCACCGGCACCGCCGGATACGCCGGCGACGGCGGAGCAGCCACCAGCGCCGAGTTCCAGTCGCTCGGCGCGGTAACGGTGGACAGTCCGGGCAACCTCGTCATGGCCGACTCTTACAACAACCGGATCCGGGTGGTCGCCGAGACCACCGGCACCTTCTACGGCCAGGCCATGACCGCAGGCAACATCTACACCGTGGCCGGCACCGGCACCGCCGGATACGCCGGCGACGGCGGAGCAGCCACCAGCGCTCAGCTCACCCTGCCCAATGGGGTAGCCGCAGCGGCAGCCGGTGACCTGCTGATCGCTGACACCGGCAACGGCCGGATCCGGGAGGTAGCCGGCAGCTAGCGGGTGTACTGAACAGCCCTCGAACCACCATGATCAACTTCATGAAACTCGCGGGTCAGAGGATCGCCTCTTGAGATTCGCGGCGCGATTCCAGCGGTTGCCGCTATCTCACTGCGCGGGCGCCAGCCCCACCCACCTCCAGCCTGTCCCGCACAACTGCCAGCCTGTATAACAGGCTGGCAGGGCGGGCTCTGTTACCGGGCGCTCCTACCCCAACCGGGCAGACGCGACTAGGCTCGCAACAAGGCCCGGATCGGACTTGGGGAGGAGTTCGATGCGGTCTCTGCCGAGAGCCAATGAGCCGAGCCGCGCTGGAGGATATGGTTAAGAGTCCTGGCAATTGATCCTTGCGATCCATAGCTGATCTGCAACCCGTGTTACGCGCCGGGTTTTCCCCGCTATCAGAACTACCTGGCATTTCGTCCTGTATGCGAAGATCACCCCGCGTTATCGCAGCTCTGGGGCCTACTGGCACCGGAGTAGCTTCCAGCCAAGATCCGTTTCATCCCAGGTAGCTAGCATTTTGTGAAATTCGATGACAATTAGCGGTCAAATGACGCAGGATTATTCTTCGGCGGCCAGCTGTTCGCCGGAGATGGCGGGACTCCACCAACACAGTGACGCAGGAGTGACCTCATGGGCGTAGCCAGCTCGCCAGGCCCGGATCAGCCCTACCAGGCCCGCCGCCGCTCGATCCGCTCCTCCTTCACCCTTGTGGTGGCAGTGCCGATTGTCTGCCTGGCGGCGGCGTGGGTGGCGGCCGTGCTGGTCACCCCCGGCGGCTCGGCGGTCCGCAACGCCCTGCTCATGCGCAGCCACACCGATCTGGCCGAGGTGGCGCTGTATGCGGGCGGGGGGCTGCTCATTGTCCTGCTCGCGGTCATCCTGATGGGCCTGTTCGCCGGGCGGGTGTCCCGCGACGTCTCCAGCCTCGAGGTTACCGCCCGCCGGCTCGCAGATGAGAAGCTGCCGCAGATGATGATGCGGCTCCGCAACGAGGGCGCGGTCGCTGAGACCGATCAGAGCATGCTCCAGCTGCGGCCGAGTACCGCGGAGATCACCCGCGCCGCTGCCGCCATCGCGGACCTGCAGCAGACCGCGATCGCGGCAGCATCCGACGAGGCCAGCCTGCGCAACGGCGTCGCCCAGGTCTTCGTGAGCCTGGCCAGGCGCAACCAGTCACTGCTGCAACGCCAGCTGCGCCTGATCGACACCCTGGAGCGAAAGGCCGCCGACCCGGCCGCGCTGGCGGACCTGTTCCTGCTCGACCATCTGACCACCCGCATGCGCCGTCACGCGGAAAACCTGATCATTCTGTCCGGCGCGAACCCCGGCCGCTCCTGGAGCGCGCCGGTGCCGGTCATGGACGTGATCCGTGGCGCGGCCGCCGAGGTCGAGGACTACCAGCGGATCCGGGTGGTCACCCGCACCCAGGACACGGTGACCGGGTCGGCCGTCGCTGACCTGATCCACCTGCTGGCCGAGCTGGTCGAGAACGCGGCCCTGTTTTCCCCCTCGGACACCCGGGTAGACGTGCGGGCCGAACGGGTGGCCAACGGCTTCGTCGTCGAGGTCGAAGACCGGGGCCTGGGCATCCAGGGCGACCTGCTCAGGCAGATCAACCACCAGCTAGCCAACCCGCCCGACTTCGCGCTCGCGGACCCGGACCGGCTCGGCCTGTTCGTGGTGGCCAAGCTGGCCGCGCGGCACGGCATCCGGGTGACGCTGAGCGCGTCTCCCTACGGCGGCACCACGGCGGTCGCGCTGATCCCGCACACTATCGTCCTGCCGACGGGCGAGCTGGGCCTGGGCATGCGGCACAGCGCCGGCGAGCTGACCGGCGGGCCTGCCGGGCCCGAGCTGCCATCAGGCGATGGCTTCGTCCTGACCGGCCGCACAACGACGGCCTGGCCGGCGTCATCGGACGAACGCGGTGAACGGCCAGAGCGCAGTGAACGGGCAGAGCCCAGCCCGGCCGGCCAGCTCACGCCCGGCCCGAACGACTCGGGCTCCTTCGGCACGGTCAGCCCCATCGGCACGGCAGCTTCGGCCAGCGCGGCCAGATCGCTGGACCTGGGCGCCTCCCTCGACGCGCGTGGCCCGTACGACCGCGACCACCCCTACGACCACGGCAGCCCGCTCGACCAGGCCAGCCTGCGCGACCACGGCAGCATGGACAACCACGGCAGCATGGACACGGGCGGCACGTCGGTCATCGCGGCGGCGCTGAGCCCGCCCGGCCTGCCGGTCCGGGGCGGCGCACCGGTGCCGGCCGACCAGCCACCGGCCGGGCCGCCGACCCTGGGCAACTCGCCCGCCTTCCCCGACCTGCCGACGCTCGGTAACCCGAGCCGGGGGTCGGCAGGTTCGCACGATCCAGGCCGGTCAGCAGGCCCCAGCGGGTTGCCGTCCCTAGGTGGCCCACCGCCCAGCCTGGGCAGCCTGGGCGGCCTCCCCGACCGCAGCACTTCACCCGGCCCCAGCGGCCCGCCCGGCCCCAGCGCTTCACCCGGGCCCAGCAGCCTGACCGGCCCCAGCCCTTCACCCGACCGCAGCCCTTCACCCGGGCCCAGCGGCCTGACCGGCCGCAGCGCTTCACCCGACCGCAGCACTTCACCCGGGCCCAGCGGCCTGCCCGGGCCCAGCGGCCTGCCCGACCGCAGCGCTTCACCCGGCCCCAGCGCTTCACCCGGGCCCAGCGCTTCACCCGGGCCCAGCAGCCTGACCGGCCCCAGCGCTTCACCTGGGTCCAGCGGCTTGCCGAGCCGGGGTTCGGTGTTCAGCTCCGACCGCCCGCTGTCCCGCGGCGGATCGTTCATGCCGGGTGGCCCGGCGAACCCCGAAGCCGGTGCACCGGGGCCAGGTGGCAGTGCCCCGTCCCGGTCGGCGACCGGGGGCACCTACCGGGGCCTGCCGCGCCGGGTGCGCCGGGCGAACCTCTCACCGCACCTGGTGAATCCCTCCCCCACGGACGCACCGGAGCCGACGCTCAGCCCCGCTCCGGTACCCACCCCTGACCGCACACCGGAAGAGGCGCGAGCGTTCGTGGCCTCCTTCAGGACCGGATGGCAGCGTGACGAAGACGCTGGGGACGGCAACACCCCCCGTGACGAAGGCCGGATGGACACCCTGGGCACCCCGGCCGACAACGGAGCGCGGGTTACCGAACAGCAAGACTCCGCGGCGTCACCGACAGAGGAGAGGTAATGGAAGAGCTGACCGCGGATGGGCCCGGAACGGATCTGGGGTGGCTGCTCGACGATCTGGCGGACCGGGTGGACCACCTCCGGCAAGCCGTGATCCTGTCACGCGATGGGCTCAAGATCGCCGCTTCTGCGAGCCTGAACCGGGAGGACGCAGAGCATCTGTCCGCGCTGGCCGCCGGGGTACAGAGCCTGGCCAAGGGCGCGGGCGCGCATTTCGGTGGCGGATCCGTCCAGCAGATCATCATCGAACTCGAGAAGGCCTTCCTCTTCGTCACCGCGGCCGGTTATGGCAGTTCCCTCGCCGTGCTCTGTTCGGCGCAGGCCGATCCGGCGCTGATCGCCTACGAGATGGCGATGCTGGTGAAGCGCGCGGGGCCGCACCTGGCGGCCCACCCACGGTTCCCGGCCAGCAGCCTTCCGGTGGAGTGAGCCACTCATGCCGCAGGGCGACAAGTGGCTCGACCAGAACGCAGGTCCGGTCGTCCGGCCCTACGCGCTGACCGGTGGGCGGACGGCGCCGTCCGCTGGCGAGGTGCTCGACCTGATCGCCATCGTCGGCGCCACCGACCTGGGTGAGCGGGAATTCGACGCGATCGACCTGAGCCCGGAGGACCGCACGATCCTCAGCCTCTGCCGCCGGCCGGTGACCGTGACCGACGTCGCCTCCGGCACCGAGCTGCCCCTCGGCGTGGTTCGTGTGCTGCTCGCCGACCTCATCGCCCGGGGCCGGATCGCGGTGGTGCCGCAGCTGCGCACGGGTGAGCAACCCAGCACTGACTTGCTTAAGGAGGTGCTGCATGGCCTTCGCGCCCTCTGACCGCCCGGCCGATCCTGATGGCCCTGACGGCCTGCTCGCGGCATTCAAGATCGTTGTCGCTGGCGGATTCGGAGCCGGCAAGACGACGCTCGTCGGTGCGGTGAGCGAGGTCCGGCCGCTGCGCACCGAGGAAACCCTCAGCAGCGCGAGCATCGGGCTCGACGACCTGGCCGGGGTCGGCGACAAGAAGACCACCACCGTTGCCATGGACTTCGGCCGGATCACGCTCAGCAACCGGCTGGTGCTGTACCTCTTCGGCACGCCGGGCCAGGAGCGGTTCTGGTTCATGTGGGACGAGCTGTCCTACGGCGCACTCGGTGCGGTGGTGCTGGCGGACACCCGCAGGCTCGACGACTGTTTCCCCTCCGTCGACTATTTCGAGAACTGCCAGCTCCCGTTCGTCGTCGCCATCAACTGTTTCGACGACGCCCCGCGCTATGACCCGGAGGATGTGCGGGTCGCGCTGGACCTCGACGTGCACATCCCGGTGATGCTCTGCGATGCCCGCGATCCGGGCTCGGTCAAGCAGATCCTGATCACGCTTGTCGAGTACGTGCTGGCCAGAAGGCCGGCCATGGAACCGGAACCGGCCGCTGCCCCGCTGCTGCAGCCCTCGCCGATGCCGCCCGGCCGGTACGACCTGCCCGAGCCGGCTGTCCCGCGAGAGCCCGGTCCGGCGATGAGCACCGGACTGCGGCTCATGCCCTACCCCACCCCGGAGGATGGGGAGATCGCCGACCCGCGGCCTGCCACCACCTGGGGCCGCCCGACGTCCAGCTGACGGCTGAGCCCGGCCACCCGGGCCACGCAACCAGAAAGCCCGGCCGGACCGGCGCAAGCCGGACCGGCCGGGCGTCGCCATGGTGCGCCGCGTAAGGTGCGAGGCTGCCCGGAGCGGGCGCTACGGGACTTCACGCTCGACGCGACCAACGACGAGATCATGGTCGAGACTTTCGACCCGGTCGGGGGTGCTCCGGGCGACCGTAGGTTGCGGCGGGGTCGTTGCCATAGCCGCGCGCGCGGACCGTTCGCGGAAGAGGCTAACGGCGATCAGGGCGAGGTTGCCTGCTGCGGCAGCTCCGATCGTGGTGGTGACGATGGCGAACAGCCCGGATGTCGCGGTGAACCCGAGCCACCCTCCGAGCAGAGCGCCGACGGTTGCGGCCAGGAGCCCGAGTGACTTGGTGGCACGGTCCCAGTCGCGGTGAGTCCAGGCCAGGTAGAGGCCCAGCGCGATCGGCACGCTGATCGCGAGGATCCCGAGCAGTTCGCTGGTCAGGGACAGCGCGGGCCAAAGCGTCAGGACGACTAGGGCTGCTCCGAGCCAGCCGCCGAGCCCGAGCACGACCGGGACGATGGTGCGGGCCGCGAAGCTGGTCTTGCGCCCTGCGGCACCGTGCTTGCGTACCCGGCGCGCTACCCAGAGCAGCGACAGGGCAGACAGGACGGCGAAGCCGATCATTGCCGCAAGGAGGTCCTTGGCAATCGCTGCCTGCGTGACCGGTGTGGCGAAGCTGACCTTGTTCAGGGTGTAGCGGGACGTGTCGACCCGGCCGGTGTTATAGAACGTGGTCAGCAGCTGCGTGCTAGCACTCGGCTCGTAGTACCAAAAGTCGTCCGCGTGCCCGAGCCCAGACAGGATGACCTGGTGCCCGTTGGGGAGGTGCGGCAGCAGTTCCTTCGTGGCGTTCTGGGCCGGCGTTTCGAAGTCGAGCGTCCCGCCGATGAGCAGCGTCGGGACGTTCGAGTTCTGCACGCTGGTGTACTGGTTCTCGCCCGGGTTGGCCGGCCAGGAGTCAAGGCCTCCTGCCCCCCAC
>DASXMU010000451.1:0-27073 GCA_036495485.1 Streptosporangiaceae bacterium | reverse complement strand
ACAGAGCGTTGCGTCGCTGCGAAGGTGCCTGCCAGGCCGTATCGTGCGGTGACATGAGGAGCGTGCAACCAGAGATCTTCCTTGTCGCCAAGCCGCAGCTCGACTACGGCCAGATCGCTGGCTACCTGCGTGAAGTTGGCGGAGAGAGCTGGCTGGAGCGGCTGGATAGCGGCGAGCTGGACAACGACGCGCAGAACCTGGCCGAGTTCGCTGGCAAGATGTGCTATCGATCCTGGGAGCCGGGTCTGAACCCCAACGTCCAGCGGGTCCGCACCGACCAGGTCAAGTACCTGGAGAACATCCTCTCGATGGCACACGGCTCCGTGCTGGAGCACGCCAGCTTCACGTTCGTGTTCCACAATGTGAGCCGCGTATTTTCACATGAACTGGTCAGGCACCGGCCCGGCACGGCGGTCTCGCAGGAGTCGCTGCGCTTCGTCCGGCTGGAGGACATACCGTTCTGGTTTCCCGAGTGGGCGCGTGCCGACGAGGAGCTGATGAAGCGGGCCACCGCCCTGCTGCAGCAGCTCGAGGAATTCCAGCTTTGGATGGCGGGCCACTTCGGGCTGGACGAAGAGGGCGTCAAGATGCATGAGAAAAAGCACAAGACGTCGTTTATGCGAAGGTTCGCACCCGACGGCGTGGGCACGGGGATCGTCTGGACGGCTAATATCCGGACATTGCGGCACACCATCGAGGCCAGGACCGATCTGGGAGCCGAGGAGGAGATCCGGCTGGTATTCGGCAGGATCGGTGAGCTGATGCGCAAGGAGGCGCCTGCGCTGTTTGGCGACTACACGGTCACCGATGGGGCTTGGACACCAAGGTGGCGCAAAGTGTGAAAGATTATGGCCATGGCTGATGTTTCCCCGGCGGAATCAGCGCCTGGCTACCTGGCGATGCCTGCGGACGCCCATGCTGAGGGCGTGCCGGATGCATTTCCCGGGGTCGTGGTCGTGCACGACATTTTCGGCATGACCCCCGACCTCCGGCGCCAGGCCGACCTGCTCGCCGCCAGCGGGTATATCGCGCTCGCCCCGGACTTCTGGCATGGCAAGCCCTGGGTCCGCTGCATCCAGTCGGCGTTCCGCCAGGTGATGTCCGGATCGGGACCGGTGTTCGAGGAGATCGACGCGGCAGCGGCCTGGCTGGCCGGACTCGGTGTCTGCACCGGCAAGATCGGCGTGATCGGCTTCTGCATGGGCGGCGGGTTCGCCCTGCTGTGCGCGCCCAGGCCCGCGTATTCCGCCGTGTCGGCCAACTACGCTCCCGTGCCGAAGAACGCCTCGGAGCTGCTCAACGGGGCCTGCCCGGTCGTTGCCTCGTACGCGGGCAAGGACCGTGGGACGCGGACTCAGGTTCCCCGGCTCGAGCGTGCTCTCAGCGAGCAGAGCGTGGCGCACGACATCAAGATTTACCCGAAGGCCACCCACGCGTTCATGAACGAGCACGAGGGCGGCCACCGGGTGATCACCAAGATCATGGGCATGCGCTACGACCCCGACGACGCCAGCGACTCCTGGCGGCGGATCTTCGCCTTCTTCGGCGAGTATCTCAACGGGGATTCACCGGCATAATTCGGCAAGCTGATCTTGCTCTTCTGGCCGGGCAGACACCCTACGGCGCTCTTCTGGCCGGGCAGACACCCTACGGCCTGCCTTCCGGCTCACCGGCGCCGGGTGGCTGACAGGCGGGGTCGGGCTCGTCGTAGTGCAGGCGCTGGGCTGGCACGCCAAGGTCGGTCAGTGCCTGCCGGGTCTGGCAGACCATGGCGGCCGGGCCGCAGATGTACACCTCGCGGTCCTGCCATTCGCTGCCTCCGGCCACGACCTCGGGGAGGCTGCCGCACAGGCCGTCGAAGCCGGGTTCGCCGGAGACAGCCGTGACCAGTGCGAACGAGGGGCAGGATGCCTCCAGGATTTCCAGGTCACGCAGGTCGTAGAGCCCCTCCGCCGTACGGACGCCGAACAGCAGCCTGATGGCCGGGCCGCCGGTCGCGGCGGCCTGCTCGATGATGGCCTTGACCGGGGCGAGGCCGGTGCCGCCGGCCACGCACAGCAGCTCGCGGGTGGAGGCTGGCGGCACTGTCATCGTTCCCTTGGCCGGGCCAAGCAGCAGGGTGTCGCCGGGGGCCGTGTGATGGACGAGCGCCGGGCTCACCAGGCCGCCGGGGACGGCCCTGACGTGCATGGTGAGGGTGCCGTCCTGGCGTGGCGCGTTGGCTATCGAGTAGTTGCGCCACTCCCTGGGCCAGCGGGCGGACTGGACGCTGACGTACTGCCCGGGCAGGTACTCCAGCGGCTGGCCGGGACGGACGGTCAGCACGGCCAGGTCGGCCGCGCGGCGCTGGTGCCCGACGACCTCGGCCAGCCACCAGGGCGGGGCGTGCCGGGCGTCCTCACCGGCGGCCTCGATCATGACCCGCGACACCATGGCGAGCACCGCTTCCCAGGCCACTGCGGCTTCGTCGGACCAGGCCGGGCCGCCGAACTCGCGGAGGGTGGCCAGCAGGGCATCGTTAACCCCGGGATAGTGCCGGGAGGCGACCCCGAACCTGCGGTGGTCGCGGCCGAGCTCCCGCAGATACGCTGTCAGCTGCTCCGGGCAGTCCAGGCTCCAGACAATGCGGGCCAGCGACCGGGAAAAACGGTCCCGCTGCCTGTCCATCGCCATCGGGAATAATGCGCGCACCTCTGGGTTCGTGGCGAAGAGACGGCCATAGAAATATGCCATTGCCTTCTCCATGAACGGCTCGATATGCGCGAAAGACTCCTTCACGGCAGCGGGGTTCAGCGCTGCCTCGCCATCCGGCGTCCCCTCCCTGTTCGCCACAGCAGGAGTCTGCACCAGGGACGCAACGGCCACAACCGTTTCCGGGCAGCCGAAACCGGGCTGGCGTCATGTCCGGTTAACACAAAGGCTCAAATTATGGATTTGCTTAGTAAATTAGTTCTCGCTTTTAGCTGCTGGAAGCGGCCCTGTACCGGACATGAAATCGGGTGACATGGGCGCAGATTCCCGGTGTACGCCTATTGCTTACCGGTCAGATATGCTTTCCTAACTCCTGCGGGCAAGCGAATCCCGGATCGTTAACTTGAGGGCCGGCCCGGCGGTGGACCGCGGTCCGCGGGGGCCCGCCGGGCGGCCGTGCTGGCGGATTCCGTGAGGTACCGCCCCCGGCCTAGGTGTTATGCACCATCATGGGCATATGGCCTCCCGCGAAGAAGGACGCATGGCCCGCCCGATCATCGGCATCACCGGCTACCTCGAGCCGGCCCGGTGGTCTGACTTCGTACGTGAGGCGGTGCTGTCCCCGGTCACGTTCAGCAGGGCCGTCGAACGGGCGGGCGGCATCCCGGTCGTCCTGCCGCCGGTCCCCATCGACTCGGTGCCACGCCTGGTGGCCGGTCTCGACGGTTTGCTGATCTCGTGCGGCCCCGACCTCGACCCGAGGCTCTACGGGGCGATGCGCCACGATCAGACGACACCGGCCGACCGCAGGCGGGACACGTTCGACCTCGCCCTGGTCCGCGCGGCGATCGACGCCGGGCGGCCCCTCCTCGGGGTGTGCCGGGGGATGCACGTGCTCAACGTGGCCCGGGGCGGAACCCTCATCCAGCATCTGCCCGAGGCGGTCGGGCATGACCGGCATGCACCCGATCCGGTGAAGCTGTCCACGCACGATGTGCAGCTGAGCGCGAGCAGCAAGCTCGGTCAGATCCTCGGCGCGAACGCCTCGGTGCCGACCCGGCACCATCAGGCGGTGCAGCGGCTCGGCACCGGGCTGCTGGCGGTCGCGTGGGCCGACGACCAGATCGTTGAGGCGGTCGAGCTGCAGGGGCACCCGTTCGGGCTCGGTGTGCAGTGGCACCCCGAGGAGGAAGATGACCTGCGCGTCTTCCAGCAGCTGGTCGCGGCCGCCGCTGCGAGGTAGCTAACGAAACTTCTCCGCCGGGCGGAGCCCGGCATGGGGATCCGGGGGGCGTCCCCCCGGGGCAGCACAGTCAGCAGCTGGTCGCGGCCAGGCCGGCTGCCCGATCCTGGCTGTCCACTGCTGCCACCAGTTCTGTTATCGATCCTACGGTGTCAGCTCAGGCTGACACACACCCGTTTGTCAGCTCAGGCTGACAAAGGCGCGGGGAGCGGGCCGCCGAAGAGGCTTTAACATGTTCCGGTGGCTTCGGACGGGTACCTGCGTTTCCCCCATCTTCAGGGCGACCTGCTCACCTTCATCGCTGAGGACGACGTCTGGCTGGCGCCGGTCTCCGGCGGCCGGCCCTGGCGCCTGACGACCGACCGGGCCCAGGCCGGCTGGCCCCGGCTCGCCCGGGACGGCAGCACGGTCGCCTGGACCGGCAGCCGGGACGGCCCGCCCGAGGTGTACGTGGCGAGCCTGGAGGGCGGGGACGGCCGCAGGCTCACGTTCTGGGGTGATTATGCGACGCGGGTGCGGGGCTGGTCACCGGACGGCGAGGTGCTGGTAGTCACCGCCGCCGGGCAGCCGTTCGACCATTACACCTGGGCGCATGCGGTGCGGCCCGATGGCGGCATGCCCAGGCGGCTGGAATTCGGCCCGGTGTCCGACCTCGCGGTCGAGCGGGACGCCGTGGCGCTGCTCACCGGGCGCCACCCACGCGAACCTGCCTACTGGAAGCGCTACCGCGGCGGATGCGCGGGGCGGCTCTGGCTGGGCCGCGGCGGGCAGGACGCTCCCGCGCCGTTCTCCCGGCTGGCCGAGTCCCTCGGCGGCCAGTTCGACTGTCCCATGATCGTCGGTGGCCGGCTCGCCTTCCTCGCCGATCATGAGGGCACGGCCAACCTGTACTCCTGCGATTTCAACGGTGACGACTTGCGGCGGCACACCGACCACGATGGGTTCTACGCCCGGCACGCGAGCACCGACGGCCGGCGCGTCGTCTACCAGTGCGCGGGTGACATCTGGCTGCTCGGCGACCTGGACGGCGAGGCCCGCCCGCTCGACATCCGGCTGGGCTCGCCCGGCCTTGGCCGCCGTCCCGGGCTGGTCTCGGCCGAGGACCACCTCGGCGACCTGTCCTGTGACTACACCGGCAAGGCGAGCGCGGTGGAGGTGCGCGGCTCGGTGCACTGGCTGACCCACAAGGACGGGCCGGCCAGGGCACTCGCCGTGACCCCGAGGGCACGGCTGCCCAGGGTGCTCGGCCGGACCGGGCAGGTCGTGTGGGTGAGCGACACCGACGCCGGCCAGGCCCTGGAGATCGCGCCGGCCGGCGCGGCCGCCGGGCAGCCGCGCCGCCTGGCGGCCGGCGAGTTCGGCCGGGCGGAAGAACTCGCGGCGGCGCCGGATGGCGGCACCGTGGCCATTGCCGCCAGGGACGGCAGGCTCTTCCTCGTCGATGTCGTCTCGGGCGAGGTCAGCGAGCTGGCCGCGGCACCGGACGGGCCGGCGGGTGGCCTGGCCTTCTCCCCGGACTCGGCCTGGCTCGCCTGGTCGCAGCCCGGGCCACGCCCGCTGACCAGGATCCGGCTGGCCCGGCTGCACGACCGGACGCTGGTGGACGTCACGGACGGGCGGTTCACCGACACCGACCCGGTGTTCACGCTCGACGGGCGCTACCTGGCCTTCCTGTCCTGGCGCAGCTTCGACCCCGTGTACGACGCGCACTTCTTCGACCTGTCGTTCCCGTTCGGCTGCCGGCCGTACCTGGTGCCGCTGGCCGCGGACACGCCGTCCCCGTTCGCCCCGCTGCCCGATGGCCGTCCGGCCAGTCAGGCGGACGGCGGCGACGGCGGTGACGACAGGGAAGCGGGCCAGGTGACGGTCACGGTGGACGCCGGGGGCCTGGCCGGCCGGGTGGTTCAGGTGCCAGTCCCCGAGGCGCGGTACTCCGACCTGCAGCCGGTCAAGGGCGGTATCGCCTGGCTCAGCGAGCCGCTGACCGGGACCCTCGGCGAGGGCACCGCCGAGCTCGACGGCTCCCGGCCGCGGGCGTCCCTGGAACGGTTCGACCTGGACAAGCGGCGGTGCACGGAGCTGGTCGCCGAGCTCGACTGGTTCGACGTGAGCGGCGACGGCACCCGGATGGTGGTGAGCGACCGCGACGATCTGCGGGTGGTCTCCGCCGAGCGCAAGGACGACTCCGACGGCCCCGGCGACACGGTCAGCATCGACCTGTCCAGGGCGCGCTTCATGGCCGACCCGGCGACGCTGTGGCGGCATGCCTACGGCGAGGCGGGCCGCATCATGCGGCACGACTTCTGGGTCGCGGACATGTCCGACGTGGCCTGGGACGAGATCCTCGACCAGTACCGGCCGCTGCTCGACCGGATAGCGGGCAGCGACGACTTCGCCGATCTGCTCTGGGAGGTCTTCGGCGAGCTGAACACCTCCCACGCCTACGTCAGGGAGGCGCCCACCCACGGCGGCGGTGAGAATGCCGGGATGCTCGGCGTGGACCTGGACGGCGGCACCGGCGGACGCTGGCGGATCGCCCGGGTGCTGCCGGGCGAGTCCTCGGATCCGCGGGCCCGGTCACCGCTGGCCGCGCCCGGCGTGGTGGTGCGGCCGGGGGACAGCCTGATCGCGGTCGACGGGCAGCCGGTGGATCCGGTGACCGGGCCCGGCCCGCTGCTGGCCGGCGCCGCGGGTGTGCCGGTCGAGCTCACGCTGGCCCCAGCCGATGGCGGCGAGGCCCGCCGGGTCGTCGTCGTCCCGCTGGCCGACGAGGACAGGCTGCGGTACCAGGACTGGGTGGCAAGCCGGCGCAGCCTGGTGCGCGAACTCGGCGGCGGCCGGATCGGCTATCTGCACGTGCCGGACATGATGGGCGCCGGCTGGGCACACTTCCACCGCGACCTGCGCCTGGAGATGACGCACGGGGCGCTGATCGTGGACGTCCGGGGTAACCGCGGCGGGCATGTCTCCCAGCTCGTGGTGGAGAAGCTGGCCCGCCGGGTGCTCGGCTGGAGCGTGCCACGCTGGCTGCGCCCCATGACCTACCCACGCGACGCCCCGCGCGGCCCGCTTATCACGGTGACCGATGAGTTCGCCGGGTCGGACGGCGACATCGTGACGGCGGCGATTCACGGCCTCGGTCTCGGCCCCATCGTGGGCGCCCGCACCTGGGGCGGCGTGGTCGGGATGGACGGAGAGGGCCACCGCCTGGTGGACGGCACCTGGATCAGCGTGCCCCGCTATGCGACCTGGCTGGATGGCTACGGCTGGAACCTGGAGAACCGCGGGGCCGAGCCGGACGTGGAGGTGCTGAACTCACCCGACGACTGGGCAGCGGGCCGGGACTGCCAGCTCGAAGCCGCCGTCCAGCTCGCACTGGAGGCACTGACCGCAAGGCCGCCGCTGACCACGCCGGACACCTCACAGCGGCCAGCCAAGCGCCGCCCCCCGCTGCCACCACGCTGACTCACCGCGGGAACTGGGCGCCAGGCCGGCCGCTGGCCACGCTGCACACACCGCAGCGGCCGGCCTGGCGCCGCGCTCAGCGCTTGCTGAGGTCGCCGACCTGCTCGGCATACCAGGCGCCGGCGACGTGCCCGGCGATCTCGCGGATCGTCCAGTGCGAACCGCGCGGGGCGTCCCACTCCTGTGGCCCGGCCATGGCCAGGCGGTACCCGGGTTGGTGGTCTCAGCCGGCTGCAGGGAGTGGTTCCGGCCAGGAAAGCGCTCTGTGGCGGTCATCCAGCGAGGTTAATCCGTGGACCGTTCGGGTTCTGGCGAAGTATGGTCGCGAGCCTTGACCCTGGACACGGAAGACCGGGATGACTGGGCGCACGGGCTGGCTACGCGGGCTGCGGATGGACGTTACCCCGCTGCGGGCCTCGGCGGACTTCCGCGCCATGTTCACCAGCCGCACGATCACCCTGCTGGGCAGCCAGGCCAGCCAGGTCGCCCTGCTGGTGCAGGCCAAGCAGCTCACCGGCTCGGCGTTCGACGTGGGCCTGCTCGGCGCGGCCGAACTGGTGCCGCTGGTGGTGTTCGGCCTGTACGGGGGAGTGCTGGCCGACCGGCTCGACCGCCGCGCACTGGCCCGCTGGTCCGAGGTGGGGCTCGGCTGCTTCGCCCTGATCCTGGTGGCGAACGCGGCGCTGGCCAGGCCCCAGGTGTGGCCGCTCTACGTCGTGGCTGCCGGGATGACGGCCCTGGCCGCCCTGCAGCGGCCGTCGCTGGACGCGTCGGTGCCGCGGATCGTGCCGCGTGATCAGCTCACCGCCGCCTTCGCGCTGCTGGCGATGTCTGCCAGCGCGAGCTTCATCATCGGCTCCTCGCTCGGCGGCGTCCTGGCCGCGGGGCCCGGCCCTGTGGTCGTCTACGCGGCCGACGCGGTGTCCTTCGCCGTGTCGTTCGCGCTGCTCTGCCTGCTGCGCCCACTGCCCCCACTCCAGCAGGAGCACCAGGAGGTGGCCGGCCTGCGCAGCCTGCTGACCGGGCTGAAATACGCGCAGAGCCGCCAGGAGCTTGTCGGCTCATACCTCGTGGATCTGGCGGCTATGGGCTTCGCCTACCCGGTCTCGCTGTTCCCGTTCATGGCGGCGGCGCTGCACGCCCAGTGGGCGGCGGGCTTGATGTTCTCCGCGGAATCGGCCGGCGCGATCGTCGCGTCGGTGGTCAGCGGCTGGGCGGGCCGGGTCCGCCGCCACGGGGTCGCCATCGCCCTGGCCGCAGCGGCCTGGGGTGCCGCGATCGCCGGATTCGGCTTCGCGCCCGACATAGGCGCCGCGCTGGCCTGCCTGATGGCAGCGGGTGCCGCGGACATGCTCAGCGGCATCTTCCGTACGACACTGTGGAATCAAACCATCCCGGACGCACTGCGCGGCCGGCTGGCCGGGGTCGAGGTGCTGAGCTACAGCCTGGGCCCGTCGGCGGGACAGGTACGGGCTGGAGCGGTCGCGAGCCTGACCACTCCCAGGATCTCAGCCTGGTCGGGCGGCCTGCTGTGCGTGGCTGGCGTGGCCGTCATCACCGCTGTGCTCCCGGGCCTGCGAAGCTACCGGGATCGCTCTATATCGGCGGAACGTAGCTGTTCACCCAGTGAACCTTCATCCAGATCATGACGGCCGACCAGGCCCCGCTCACCTGGAGGACACCGACGATGACCAGCAGCGCGCCACCCACGCGCATGACCGTCCTGGCGTGCTTGCGGGCGAAGCCGAAGCCCTTCATGCCCCGCTGGAACAGCGCCGCCACGATCAGGAACGGCACGCCCAGGCCAAGGCCGTAGATGAACAGCAGGAAGGCGCCGCGCCCCGCGGTGCCGGTCGTCGCGGCCAGGCCGAGCACCGCGGCCAGTGTCGGCCCGGTGCAGGGTGTCCAGCCGAGGCCGAACAGCACGCCGAGCAGTGGGGCCCCGGCCAGCCCTGCCCGTGGCCTGACGGACGGCTTCAGCATCCGCCCGGCCAGCGCGAACCGGTCGAAGATCCCGGCGAACAGCAGGCCGAGCAGGATCGTCACGGCGCCGAACACCTGAAGCAGGCCCTGCTGATGGGTCAGCAGCAGTTCGCCGAGCCCGCCGAACGCGGCACCGTAGGCGGCGAACAGCGCGGAGAAGCCCAGCACCACCAGCGCCGCCCCGAGGACCGTCCGGCCCCGCCCGGTGCGCTGCTCCGCGCCATCCCCGGATGACGCGCTGTCTCCCGGTGACGCGGCGGCCTGCACGTCGGCGCCCGACATGCCGGTCACATAGGACAGGTAGCCGGGGATGAGCGGCAGGCAGCACGGCGACAGGAAGGTGATGGCCCCGGCCGCCGCCGCAACCGGCACGGCCACGATCAGCGGCCCGCTCGTGACCACCGTTCCCACGCTCATCCTGGCTTTCCACCTCCCGCCCGGTACAACCTATCTCCGCCGCCACCCTGCGTTTGGGTTGCCTTCCCCCATTGACACCAACGGTGTACGGAGAGACGATGGGCGCCGAACCTTGACAACGTTGTCAGAAAGAGCAACAGCACCGTACCGGGCTGAGGCCTCCGGGGGACGGGACGATGTGCCGGATCCTGCCCGAGGAGGACTTCATGATGGGGAAGCTCGCGACACGCGCTGCCCGCTGGCCGGCCATAGCCGTCCTGGCAGCGGCGGGTGTCCTGGCTGGCGGCATGGCGGCCGGCAGCCCGGTCGCGTCGGCCAGCCCGGTCGCGTCGGCCAGCCCGCGGCCGTCAGCAAGTGCCGCTGCCTCACCTTCGTCAACTCCCAGCCCGCGGCCCTCGGCCAGCCCGCAGCCGGGCCCGAGCACAGCCCCGCTCGGCGGCACGCAGGCCACCAGCCACGGCACCGCCTGCTCCGTGACCCCCAGCGGCCGCCTGGCCGACTGCCCGCGCCCCGTGCCGCGCTCCAAGTGGCCCAAGGGCGCCAGGAACCAGACCAAGGTCACGCACGCGGTGAGCCCGGGCGACCTCGCGTCGCTGGTGGACACGCGGACCTGGACCACGGGTGGCGGCAATACCTATCCGGGCGCCTCCGTTCCCTTCGGCATGGTTCAGTGGAGCCCGGACACGCTGCCCAACCGCAGTGACGGCGGCGGCTACAGCTTCGGTGACACCAAGCTCGACGGATACAGCCTGACTCACATCTCCGGCCCGGGCTGCGGCGCGGCCGGCGATGTGCCGATCCTGCCCATGACCGGCGCGATGCCGGGCGGCAACCCGAACAACGCCACGACTTCGTTCACCAACACCGGTGAGGTGGCGCAGGCCGGCTACTACTCGGCACAGAGCAACGGCCCCAGCAACGCGATCACCTCGGAGTTCACCGCGACCCCGCATACCTCCATGGGCCGGTTCACGTTCCCGTCCACCACCTCGGCCGACTTCCTGCTCAAGCTGATGGACAGCCAGAACGGCGACTTTGGCGACAGCGCCCAGATCGTTGGCAGCAACGAGGTCACCGGCACTGACACCAGCGGCCACTTCTGCGGCGAGTCGAAGAACGGCGGCCAGGTGCAGGAGTACACGGTCCACTTCGACGTCGTCTTCAGCCAGCCGTTCACCGCCTCCCAGGTAATCACCGAGTCCGGGCAGGCCAACCCCGCCGCGGTCTTCCTCACCTTCGACACCACGAGCAACCCGGTGATCGAGGCCAAGGTGGCCATCTCCTACGTGAGCACCGCCAACGCCCAGCTCGACCTGCAGACCGAGAGCCCCGGCTGGGACTTCGACAGCGTCAAGTCCGCCGCCCAGCAGTCCTGGGACAGCCTGCTCGGCAAGATCCAGGTCTCCGGCGGCACGTTCGCGCAGACGCAGGAGTTCTACAGCCTGCTCTACAAGGACCTCATGCAGCCCGGCATCAGCAGCGACGTCAACGGGCAGTACATGGGCTCGGACATGCAGATGCACACGCTCGCGTCCGGGCAGCAGAACCAGTACGGCACCTACTCCGGCTGGGACATCTACCACTCGCTGTCCGAGCTGCAGGCCATCCTCGACCCGTCGGCCGCCTCCGACCAGGCTCAGTCGCTGGTCAACTACTACGACCAGAACGGGGTCCTGCAGCAGTGGGGCTACCTCAACCTGGACAACTACGTCATGGTCGGCGACCCGGCACAGTCGATCATCGCCGACTACTACGCGTTCGGCGCGCGCAGCTTCAACACCCAGCAGGCGCTCACCGACATGCTCAAGCAGGCCACCACGGTCAACGACGTGCGGCCCGGCGAGGCGCTCGAGGCCAAGTACGGCTACCTGCCCGCGGATGGCAGCTACGGCTGCTGCAACGCACACGGCACCGTGGCCACCCTGCTCGAATACGACACCGAAGATCTCGCTCTCTCCCAGTTCGCCGGGGCCCTGGGTGACACCAGCGACGCAACCATGCTGGAGCAGCGGGCCAACAACTGGGAGAACCAGTTCGACCCGGGCAACAACCTGCTCAACGCACGCTCCGGGAACGGGCAGTTCGTGCCCGGCATCGTCCCGACCACCCAGGACAACAACGAGCGGTACTACGTCGAGGGCGACGCCTACGAGTACCTGTGGAACGTGCCGAACGACTACCCGGCGCTGTTCTCGCTGCTCGGCGGCGACGCCAAGGTAGCGCCGATCGTGCGGCAGTACCTGTCCCAGCCAAACGGTTTCGGCATGTTCGCCCAGCTCAGCAACGAGTTCGACTTCGGTGAGCAGTACATGGGCGACTACGCCGGCGACCCGGCTGGCGCCCAGCAGGCGGTCAGCACCATGCTCAGCACGATGTACCCGCCCGGGCCCAGCGGCCTGCCCAACAACGACGATCTCGGGGCCAACAGCTCGACGTTCATCTGGGAGATGCTCGGCATGTACCCGGAGAACTCCGGCTCGGACAACCTGGTCTTCGCCAGCCCGCACTTCCCGCAGGCCTCGATCAGCCTGGCCAACGGCAAGACGATCACGATCAACGCGCCGGGCGCCTCGCCCAGCAACTTCTACGTGCAGAACCTGAAGATCGACGGCCACCCGTACAGCAAGCTGTCCGTGCCGTTCTCCGCACTGTCCCAGGGCGCCACCATGGACTGGACGCTGGGGAGCAAGGCGAGCACGTGGGGCACCGCCCCGCAGGACGCGCCGCCGTCCTACACCGCCGGCCTGCGGCCGGTGGTCGCGGCCGCGTCCAGCCAGCAGGTGACGGTGGCCCCGGGCGGGACCGCCACGGTGCAGATCGTGGCCAGGAACGCGACCAGCAGCCAGCAGTTCGTGCAGTCCGGCGCGTCGGCACCAGCCGGGCTCACGGTCACGCCGGGCAGCGGGCAGATCAGCGTCCCGCCGAGCGGGCAGGGCACCGAAACGCTGACCGTGAAGGCCAGCCCGTCCGCGACCCAGACGTTCTACACCGTGCCCGTCTCGGTCATGGACGGCCACACCACGCTGCCCACGGTGAACGTCACCGTGCTGGTGGCCCAGCCGGGCAGCCTGCTCGCCTCCTACGGCAACGCCGGCATCTCGGACGACTCCAGCGTGAACGCGGCGGACTTCGACGGTGACGGCAACAGCTACTCGGCGCAGGCGCTGTCCGCCGCCGGGCTGACCGCGGGCCAGAGCACCACGGTGGACGGCGTTCAGTTCACCTGGCCGCTGCCGGCGCCGGGCTACCCGGACAACACGATGGCCAGCGGCCAGCAGATCACGGTGAACGCCCCGTCCGGCACGCAGAAGCTCGGCTTCCTCGGCTCGGCCACCGGCGGGCCCAGCCAGGGCGTGGCCACGCTGCACTACTCCGACGGCAGCACGGCCCAGTTCTGGCTGGGGCTGAGCGACTGGACGCTGAACGCGGGCCGTTCCAAGCCCTCGTACGGCAACCTGGTCGCGGCGAACATGCCCTACCGCAACTGCGCGGCCTGCTCGGGTAAGAACACGGTCAGCACGAACGTGTTCTACACCGCGCTCCCGGTCGACCCCGGCAAGACGCTCAGCAGCGTCACGCTGCCCAACGGGGCCACCCAGGGCGCACTGCACATCTTCGCGATCGGCACGTCCAGCCAGCCACTGAGCCCGCCGGTGGCCGCCTCGGTCAGCCCGGTCACCGCCGCGGCGGGCCAGCAGGTGACGATCAACGGCTCCGGTTTCGGCGCCACCCAGGGGGCGGGCTACGTCGCGTTCTCCGACAACGGCACCAACTGGGGAGCGCCGGGCAACCAGGCCACCTTCCAGATCGACAGCTGGAGCGACACGGCGGTCACCTTCACCGTGCCCACGCCCAGCGGGCCGGGCGGCGTGTTCGCGGTGGCGCCCGGCACGCTCGCCTCGGCGACCGTGGTGAACAACAGCGGCGCGTCCTCCGGCACCCCGGCGATGGAGATCACGCCGACGGCCAACCCGGGTGACTACTACGACAACGCCGGCATCTCGCCGGACAGCAACCAGGCCTGCGCCAACTACGACGGCGACGGGTTCAGCTACTCGGCCAGCGCGCTGGCCGCGGGCAACCTGACGCCGGGCGCCACGGTCACCGCCGACGGCCACACGTTCACCTGGCCCAGCGTGGCCTCCTGCGCCCAGGACAACATCCTGGCCGCCGGGCAGACCATGCTGGTGAACCCGGCGCCGGGCGCCACCTCGCTGGGGCTGCTCGGCTCGTCCAGCAACGGGTCGTCGCAGGGCACGATCATCATCGGCTACACCGACGGCACGTCTTCCACGCAGACCCTGTCGTTCAACGACTGGGCCTCGTCGCCGGGCGGCGGTGACGTCGCCGTGGCCACCATGCCGTACCGGAACTCGGCCGGCGGCTCGTCGCAGTCCATCACCATGTACGTCTTCGCCACGACCGTCCCGGTCGACTCGTCGAAGACGGTGGCCTCGATCACCTTCCCGGACGTGAGCAACAGCGTCGGATCGAGCACCACGGCAATGCACGTCTTCGCGGTCAGCCTGGGCTGACCTGGCGCCGTGGGCCCGGGCCGGCCTTCAGGGCGGCTCCCGGGCTCACGGCCTTTCCCTGGTCAGGATGACGGCCGGACCAGGTACAGGGTGAAGGCGTAGCAGAGCATGGCTATGCCGGTGGCGGTGGCCATCGCCATGGAGGCCGCGTTCGTGCTGTCGTGGACGAAGCTGAAGCCCTGGGTGGCGGCGAAGATGATGGCGAGCAGGCCGATGGCCGAGGCAGCGATGACCGGGGTGTGCCGGGCCACGATGCCCCGGACCAGGAGGGTGACCGCGGTCACGATGAGCAGCAGGCCGAGCACGACGTGCAGGGCCAGCAGCGGGCCGTTGGAGAAGGACTCGCTGAGCTTGCGGCCGCCGCTGCCCGCCGTGGGGAGGCTGACGTAGAGGTTGACGCCGATGCCGAGGCCGAACTGCACGATGAGCATGACCAGGGCGCCGAGGCTGGCGCGCCGCAGGCTGGACAGCCTGCGGGCCTGCTGCGCCGGGGCCGGGCTGGCCGCTGCGTGAGTGGTTGTCATGGGGGGCTGGCTCCTGTTGGCGAGCTGCTGGCGCGCCGCGGCTCTGGCCGGGCGCTTGGCGAAGTGCTGGCTGGGGAGTTAGCGCCTGCTGGCGCGCAGGCGGCGGGCGGTGAGGATGGCGACCGGGATCAGCCACCAGAGCAGCCAGATCGGCCCGGCGGCGTGCTGGTGCCAGTTGCCGTGGCCCCAGGTGGCGGCCGCGTGGCTGAGGCCGCCGAGGATGGCGGTGCCTGCCACGAAGATCATGATTGCCAGCAGGGGGAACGGCGGCCCTGAGCGGCGGGGGACGGCCGGCGGCGCCGGTGGCAGCGGGCGGGGGAGATCGGCGAGCAGCCGGTCGAGGTCGCCGCGGGTCCGGGCGCTGATGGCCTGGCCCACCCGCTCGTCGAACTCGTCCAGCTGGAGCCTGCCGACCCGGAGGTGCTCGGCGAGCTCGGTGGCCACGGCGTCGCGTTCAGCGTCGGATACCCGCAGTCCGGCCGCTGGTGTGCTTCCCGTCATTGGATGCCCCTTTCCGAGCCGGGCCGCTGGGAGCCGGCTGCCCGTTACACCGATCTTCACAAGCCGGCGGGTGCGCTGTCGTCGGCCCGGCGGAGCGTCTTGGCGGCCGTCATCAGGGGTAGCCGGCCGGCGGCTGGCTACTGCTCTGGGTGTCATCGGCGTACCCCAGCGGAGGTACGGCCTTCCTTGACCATTCGGGGGGATTTAGCGGGAACCGTTGACGGGCGACCGGAATCAGAGAAAGAATCGCCCTGGGTGACAACGTTGTCACCCACCCTGCAGTCAGCACCACTAGCACCACCAGCAGCACCACCCCTACCGTCACCACCAGCACCACCCACAAAAAAGCAGTCGACTGCGCAAAGCAAGAAAACTGTGCAGGCAAACACCGTGCCGGACATGGGCCAGGGGGCCTCACGGGGGGTTGCCGGACGATGCGCGCCCGGACCTGCCCAAGGAGGACTCTCATCATGAGACGTACGTTCACGTCGCACCTCGCCCGGGGTCCGGCCGCAATGGCCTCGGCCCTGCTGGCGGCCGGCGTGCTCGGATCCGGACTGCTGTCAGGGATCGCCCCGGCGCAGGCCGTGGCCCGCAACCACCCAGCCACCTTGCGCGCCGGGACAGCGACCTGCACCCAGAAGCCGAACGGCCACCTGGCCGCCAACTGCGCGCACCCGGTGAACGCCAAGCTGCTGCCACCGGGCACCAGGAACAAGACCACGGTCAAGCGCCTGGTCACCGACCCTGCCACGATGGTGGACACCCGCACCTGGACGAGCGGTGGCGGCAACACCTTCCCGGGCGCTGACGTGCCGTACGGCATGGTCCAGTGGAGCCCGGACACCATGCCCGACCGCAACGCCGGCGGCGGCTACGGCTACGGCGACTCCGAGCTCACCGGCTACAGCCTGACGCACATCAGCGGGCCGGGCTGTGGCGCCGCGGAAGACATCCCGATCCTGCCGATGACCGGCGCGCTGCCCTCCGGCGACCCGGCCAACGTGACCACCTCGTTCACCCAGACCGGTGAGGTCGCCCAGGCCGGTTACTACTCGGCGCAGAGCAACCTGCCGAACACGATCACCTCGCAGTTCGCCGAGACGCCGCACAGCGCCATGGGCCGGTTCACCTTCCCCAGGACCACCGCGGCCGACTTCCTCATCAAGCTGGACAACAGCCAGAACGGCGACATCAACGAGACCGCCAAGGTCGTCGGGAACAACGAGGTCACCGGCTCGGTGACCAGCGGTGACTTCTGCGGCGAGACCGACAACGGCGGCCAGGCGCAGCTCTACACCGTCTACTTCAGCATCGTGTTCAACCACTCGTTCACCGCGTCCCAGGTGATCAAGGGGTCCGGTTCGAGCACCCCGGAAGGTGTTTTCCTCACCTTCAACACCAGCAGCCAGCCGGTCATCCAGGCCAAGGTCGGCATCTCCTACGTGAGCACGGCCAACGCCACGCTCGACCGGCAGAGCGAGAACCCGGAGTGGAACTTCGGCAGCGTCAAGGGCGCGGCCCAGCTCGCCTGGGACCAGCTGCTCGGCCGGGTCCAGGTCTCCGGCGGCACCTTCGCCCAGACCCAGCAGTTCTACAGCCTGATGTACAAGGACTTCATCCAGCCCAACATCACCAGCGATGTGAACGGGCAGTACATGGGCGCGGACATGAAGGTGCACAAGATCGCGGGCAAGCAGAAGGACCAGTACGGCATCTACTCGGGCTGGGACATCTACCACTCGCTGTCCCAGCTGCAGGCGATGCTCGACCCGAACGCGGCCGGCGACCAGGCGCAGTCGCTGCTCAACTACTACTCGCAGGACAAGATCCTGCAGCAGTGGGGCTACCTGAACCTGAACAACTACGTCATGGTCGGTGACCCGTCCCAGTCGGTCATCGCCGACTCCTACGCCTTCGGTGCGCGCAACTTCGACCTGAAGACCGCGCTGAAGGACATGCTGGCCCAGGCCACCACGGTCAACGACGTCCGGCCCGGTGAGGCGCTCGAGAAGCAGCTCGGCTACCTGCCGGAGAACGGGTCCTACGGGTGCTGCAACGCGCACGGGTTCGCCCCGACGCTCCTTGAATACGACACCGAGGACTTCGCCCTGGCGCAGTTCGCCGCCGCGCTCGGCGACAGCACCGATGCCACGATGCTGCAGAAGCGGGCCAACAACTGGGTCAACCTGTTCGACGGCTCCAACGACCTGCTCACCCCGCGCATGACGGATGGCTCGTTCGAGTCCGGGATCACCCCGACCGACAGCTCGCCCTATGTCGAGGGCGACGCCTACGAGTACCTGTGGAACGTGCCGAACGACTACGCCGGCCTGTTCTCGCTGCTCGGCGGCGACTCGAAGGTCGTGCCCGAACTCCAGCAGTACCTGTCCCAGCCCAACGGCTTCGGGATGTTCGCACAGCTCACCAACGAGTTCGACTTCGGTGAGCAGAACGCGCTGGACTACGCAGGCGACCCGGCCGGGACGCAGGCGGCGGTGAATAACATCCGCAACGGCCTGTACCTGCCCGGCCCGTTCGGCCTGCCCAACAACGATGACCTGGGCGCGAACAGCTCCGCGTTCATCTGGGAAATGCTCGGCATGTACCCGGAGAACTCGGGCAGCGGCACCCTCGTGTTCACCGGCCCCGGCTTCCCGCACGTGGTCATCAACCTGCCCAACCACAACACGGTCAGCATCAACGCGCCGGGGGCGTCGCCGACCAGGTTCTACGTCCAGTCGCTGATGCTCAACGGCAAGAGCTACCAGAAGCTCTCCGTGCCCTACTCCAAGCTGGCCAAGGGCGCGACGCTGGACTGGACGCTCGGCGCCAAGCCGAGCTCGTGGGGCAGCGCGGCCCAGGACGCCCCGCCGTCCTTCGGCCCGGTGTTCGCCGCCACCGGCTCGCTCAGCCCGGCCGCGCTGTTCCTGCAGCCGGGCGGTTCGGCCAAGACCAAGCTGTCGGTCCAGTCGCTGACCGGCCGCGCGCAGACCGTCCACTGGACGGCGAACGTGCCGAGCGGTGTCACGGTCAGCCCGGCGAGCGGCACGCTCTCGGCGGGCGCCGGCCGGGCGGCCACCAAGACAATCAGCGTCACCGGCGGGTCCGCGGACGGGTCCTTCCCGGTCACGTTCAACCTGACCAGCACGGCGGGGACCATCGTCCCTGTGCCGCTGTCGGTGATCGTGGCCAAACCCGGTGACATGTCGCCGTACTGGAACGTCACCGGGGTCAGCGCCGACAGCAACCCGTCCGCGGCGGACTACGACGGCGTCGGCTGCAGCTACTCGCAGCAGGCGCTGAACGCCGCGGGCCTGACACCGGGTGCCAGCATCACCTCCGGCGGGCTCAGCTACACCTGGCCCAACGTGGCGGCGGGCAACCCGGACGCGGTGATCGCCGGCGGGCAGACGCTGCCGGTGAGCGCGCCGGCCGGGGCGACCAAGATCGGGTTCCTCGGCAGCGCGGTCGACGCCGGGACCGCCGGCTCGGTGGGCCACGCGACGATCACCTACACCGACGGGTCCACGTCCACGGCTCCGCTGGGGCTGACCGACTGGACCCTGGCCGCGGGCAGCAGCCAGGTGCTGTTCGGCAACACCATCCTGGACGCGCTGCCCTACCGCAACTGCGGCGGCGGCCAGCAGGCGATCAAGACCTACATCTTCACCGAGACCATCCCGGTCAACGGCTCGAAGACGGTCGCGAGCGTCACGCTGCCGAACGACGTGGCAAACGGCTCCCTCGGCATCTGGGCCATCTCCACCGGGTCCTGACCGCCCTCTCCCGCCCTGGGGATTGGCCCCCCAGCCCCCAGGGTGGGAGAACCCGTTAACGGCTGTGCCGTCCCCTGCGAGCCCGCCGGGGACGGCGCAGCCATGCCTGACGTAACCGCGCATCGTACGACAATTCACTTGGCTTTCCGTTTACCTTCTCCCGCGGCTGGTAGATGCTAACGGTGCTGACCGGGACGGGGGAGCTGCGTTTCCCACAGGGGTTCAGCCCTGCCACGAGCTGGGCCGGCGCTGCGTGCACCGGCCTGGTGAAGCCCGGCCGGAATTTCTTTCTTTCTAAATTTTCGGCAGATGTTCACCGAAGGCGGCTGCGAGGCAGTGGGCCGGGGGAGGGCACAATATGTCTTCTGCGGCCAGCGTCGCCTCGCAGGCCGGCCACAGGATGCCCGCCATGCCCATCCCAGCCGGGTACAGATACGGCAGGTAAGGTCACGGGCAGGGAGGTGGAGCCGCCGGTGCCGGAGGTGACCGAGCCGGCGAACGCCGGAGATGTGAGCGGGCCCGCGCAGATCGGGGACCGGGTGCTGACCATCCCGAACGGGATCAGCGTGGCCCGGTTGCTCGGAGTGCCACTGTTCCTGTGGCTGGTGCTCGGGCCGAGGACGGCCACCGCCGACGCGTGGGCCGTCGGCGTGCTGATCGCCTCCGCCGCCTCCGACTGGCTGGATGGCAAGATCGCCCGCGCGCTGGGCCAGGAGAGCAGGCTTGGCCAGCTGCTCGACCCGGCGGCAGACCGGCTCTACATCCTGGCCACGCTCATCGCGCTGGCCATCCGGGGCATCATCCCGTGGTGGCTGCTAGGCGTGCTGCTCGCGCGCGAGCTGGCCGTCGGCGTGGCGCTCGCCGGGCTGAGCCGGCGCGGCTTCGGCCCGTTGCAGGTCAGCTTCGTCGGGAAGGCGGCGACGCTGTGCCTGCTGTACGCGTTCCCGTTGCTCTTCCTCGGCGCCCACGCCGGGCCTGCCGCGACCGTGGCGCGGGTCACTGGATGGGCGTTCGCAATCTGGGGTACCGCACTGTACTGGTGCGCCGGGTGGCTTTACCTCACCCAGGCGCGCGGCCTGCTCGCGGGCCGGACGAGCCTGCGGCCATTCGGAAAGGAGCTGCGTCAGCCGTGAAGGCCGTCGTCATGGCGGGCGGTGAGGGAACCCGGCTGCGGCCGATGACCGCTAGCCAGCCCAAGCCCATGCTGCCCGTGGTCAACCGCCCGATCATGGAGCACGTGCTGAGACTGGTCAAGCGGCATGGTTTCAGCGAGACCGTGGTCACCGTCCAGTTTCTCGCCTCCCTGGTGCGGAACTACTTCGGCGACGGCGAGGACTTCGGGCTGAGCCTGCAGTACGCCACCGAGGAAGAGCCGCTCGGCACGGCGGGCAGCGTGAAAAACGCGCAGGATGCGCTGCGCGACGAGCCATTCCTCGTCATCTCCGGTGACGCTCTGACCGACATCGATCTGTCTGAGCTTGTTAAGTTTCATCAACGGAACAGTGCCCTGGTAACTGTCGCGCTGAGCCGCAAGCCCAACCCACTGGAATTCGGCATCGTCATCACCGGCGAGGATGGCCGGATCCAGCGCTTCCTGGAGAAGCCGAGCTGGGGCCAGGTGTTCTCGGACACGGTGAACACCGGCATCTACGTGATGCAGCCCGAGGTGCTGGACGAGGTGCCGCCCGGCGAGGTGGTGGACTGGTCCGGGGACGTCTTCCCCCGGCTGCTGAAGCGCGGGGCGCCGCTGTACGGCTGGGTCGGCGCCGGCTACTGGGAGGACGTGGGCACGCACGAGAGCTACCTGCGGGCCCAGGCGGACGTGCTGTCCGGCCGGGTGTCGGCGGACATCGACGGCTTCGAGGTGTCGCCGGGCGTCTGGGTCGCCGGGGACGCGGAGGTCGACCCCGAAGCCATCCTCACCGGCCCGGTGGTCGTCGGGGAGTACGCCAAGATCGAGGCCGGCGCGACGCTGCGCGAGTACACCGTGGTCGGCAGCAACGCGGTGGTGAAGGAGGGGGCGTTCCTGCACCGCGCCGTCCTGCATTCCAACGTCTACATCGGCCAGGGCGCGACCCTGCGCGGCTGTGTGATCGGCAAGAAGACCGACGTGATGCCCTCGGCGCGGATCGAGGAGAACGTGGTCGTCGGGGACGAGTGCGTGATCGAGGCGGAGGCCTACCTGTCGGCCGGGGTGAAGGTCTACCCGTTCAAGACCATCGAGGCCGGCGCCGTGGTCAACACCAGCGTGATCTGGGAGTCCCGCGGCCAGCGCACGCTGTTCAGCCGCCGCGGCGTGTCCGGGCTGATCAACGTGGAGGTCACGCCGGAGCTGTGCGTGCGGCTGGCCAGCGCCTACGCCAGCACGCTCAAGAAGGACTCGACGGTCACCACCTCGCGCGACGCCTCCCGGGCCGCCCGCACGCTCAAGCGGGCGGTGCAGGCGGCGCTGAACTCGAGCGCGATCAACGTGGTCGACCTGGAGGCGCAGGCGCTGCCGGTGGCCAGGTTCGAGACCGGGCGCGGCCCCTACAGCGGCGGCATCGCGATCCGCACCACGCCGGGCGACCCGCAGTCCATCGACCTGGTCTTCCTGGACGAGCGCGGCGCCGACCTGTCCCAGGCGGCGCGGCGCAAGATCGAGCGGGTGTTCTCCCGTGAGGAGTTCCGGCGGGCGTTCCCCGGCGAGATCGCCGAGCTGTCCTACGCGCCCCGGATCATCGAGTCCTACACCCAGGAGCTGCTGCGCTGCGTGGACATGTCCGCGGTGCGCGAGGCCGAGCTGAAGCTGGTGGCCGACTGCGCCGGCGGCACCGCGACGCTCGTGCTGCCCGGCCTGGTGGGCAGGCTGGGCCTGGACGTGCTCACGGTCAACGCCCGGCTGGACGAGGTGTCGTCCACCGAGACGCTGGCCAGGCAGCGGGCCGGCATGCAGCGGGTCGGCGAGCTGGTCTCGTCGTCGCGGGCCGCGTTCGGCGTGCGGTTCGACACGGTGGGCGAGCGGATCACGCTGCTGGACGAGAAGGGTGAGATGGTCCCGGACGACCGGGCCCTGCTCGTCGTGCTCGACCTGGTGGCCGCCGAGCGCAAGTCGGGACGGGTGGCGCTGCCGGTCACCACGACCCGGGTGGCCGAGCAGGTGTGCAAGTTCCACGGCGTGCGGGTGGACTGGACCGCCACGTCGATGGACGCGCTCACCGAGGCGGCGGCCGGGGACGACATGATCCTGGCGGCGGACGGGCGCGGCGGGTTCATCGTGCCGGAGTTCTGCCGGACCATGGACGGCATCGCCGCCTTCACCCGGCTGCTCGGGCTCGTCGCCCGGGCCAGGCTCTCGCTCAGCCAGATCGACGCGCGGATCCCGGCGGCGCATCTGCTCCGGCTCTCCATGCCGACTCCGTGGGCGGCCAAGGGCGGGGTGATGCGGGCCGTCGTGGAGGCGGCCGGGGACCGCAAGCTGGACACCACCGACGGGGTGCGCGTGGTCGATCCGGGCCGCGGCTGGGTGCTGGTGCTGCCCGACCCGGCCGGGGCGCTGACCCACCTGTGGGCCGAGGGAGAGGATGACGACGCCGCGCAGTCCCTGCTCGATGAGTGGGGCGCGGTGGTGGAGCGGGCCGGGAGCTGATGTCCTGGCCGCTTCCTGGCCGCGCCCGTCCGTGACGGATCGCGCATGGGCAGACCGAGGTAGTCACAGCCGGGCCACCCGGCAGGGCCGCGTGAGAGAATCCCGGAACGACGGGCGGTCACAACAGGCGATGGGGGGCCGCCTCGCGTGGCGCGTGGACCGCGCCACCGGAGCGCGGGTAGTTTTGACCCATCACCGGAGTTCGCGCCGCGGGCCAGCCATACTGGGTCAGTCCCGCCCCGACTGCATGGCCGATGAATGGGAGGCCGGGCGAAGCAATGCCGAGCGTCTATTGCACCCGGTGCGGCCGCCCGAACCCCGAAGGCGCCCGATTCTGCTCACATTGCGGCACTCCGCTCGGCCGCGGCACCAGCGGCGAGCGGCCCGGCGAGTCCACTTCCACGATCTCCCTCGGGGGCTGGGAGTCGGCCGAGCCCGAGGTGGCGGACGAGTCGGGAGCCGACGCGGCGGCGGTGGAGGCACTTCCGGCGGGCACAGCGCTGCTCGTCGTGAAACGCGGCCCGAACGCGGGCAGCAGGTTCCTGCTCGACAGCGACCTCACCACGGCCGGGCGGCATCCGGAGAGCGACATATTCCTCGACGATGTCACCGTGTCCCGCAGGCACGCGGAGTTCTACCGGCAGGGTGGCACGTTCACCGTGCGCGACGTGGGCAGCCTGAACGGCACCTACGTGAACCGGGAACGCATCGAGACGGCCGGCCTCAACGGCGGGGATGAAGTGCAGGTGGGCAAGTTCCGCCTGGTCTTCCTCACCCATCCCCGCGAGGGGATCGACGGCGGGAGCGTGGCGGACCAGGCATGAGCGCCTACGGGCCGGCCTTGCCTGGTCGACGGCCTTCGGCCGTCTTCCCGGTGGGCCGCGATGACTGCGGGCGAGGGGGGCGCGCGGCATGAGCGCTCAGCCGGCCAGGGCGTACTACGGGATCGGTGAGGTGCTCGCCCAGCTCAGCGGTGAGTTTCCTGACATCAGGATCTCCAAGATCCGGTTCCTGGAGTCGGAAGGGCTCATCGAGCCGGCCCGCTCGCCGTCCGGGTACCGGCGGTTCAGCAGGCGCGATGTGGAGCGGCTGCGGTACATCCTGACCGCGCAGCGCGACCACTACCTGCCGCTGAAGGTGATCAAGGAGAGGCTCGACTCGCCCGGTGAGGCCGTGGTGCCGCCGCGCTCCGGCGAGGCCGCCATGATGACCCGGGCAGAAGTGCTCGAAGCCGCGGGCATCGACGGCGCCCACCTGGACGAACTGGAAGAGTTCGGCCTGGTGCGGCGGCGGGGGCGGCGGTACGGCCAGGACGCGCTCACCGTGGCCAAGCTGGTCGCGGGGCTGAGCAGGTACGGCGTCCAGGCCAGGCATCTGCGGGCGGTCAAGGCCGCCGCGGAGCGCGAGACGGCGCTGATCGAGCAGGTGGTGGCCCCGCTGCTGCACCAGCGCAGCCCCGGAGCGGCCGGCCGGGCCGGCCAGACGGCGCGGGACATCGCGGCCCTGTCGATGCAACTGCACGCCGCCCTTGTCGAGACAGAGCTCGGCGAGGCAGGGTTGGCATAGCCCGCCGAGGCGGCGGATCCTGCTCAGCGACCTGCGGTCGCTTTCGCCGTAGCCCGCGCAGTATTTACCCGGGGGGCCGAGCCCCCCGGACCCCCGGCGACGGTGGTTGCGGTCGATGGTTTCTGGTCTGCTTCATCACCTCGGGCCGGGGTGAGTATTTGTATCCTGGGGGCCGGCCGAGGTCGGCTGTAGCGCTATGTCGGGTGTACTTTGACAAAGGGAGTGCCCCCGATCAGGGCCAAGGGTTGACCGAGCGCGGAGGAGCCGCCGTGAGGCAGATGGAGGTCGTCGGCGTCCGGGTCGAGATGCCTACGAACCAGCCCATCGTCCTGCTGAAGGAGATGCAGGGCGAACGGTACCTGCCGATTTGGATCGGCGCGGTCGAGGCGACCGCGATCGCCTTTGCCCAGCAGGGTATGGTCCCACCGCGGCCGCTGACGCACGACCTGCTCCGTGACGTGCTGGAGGCTCTTGGCGTGCAACTGCGCACGGTCAAGATCACCGCGCTGCGGGACGGGATCTACTTCGCCGACCTGGTGTTCTCCAACGGGAAGGAAGTGAGCGCGCGGCCGTCGGACTCGATCGCGCTCGCGCTGCGGACCGGTGCGGAGATCTTCGCCAGCGACGAAATCCTCGACGAAGCCGGTGTGCCGATCCCGGACGAGCAGGAAGACGAGGTCGAGAAGTTCCGCGAGTTCCTCGACACGATCACCCCGGAGGACTTCGGCCGTTCGACGTGACTGGATGGGCCCGGACGGGAGCCGGATCGCGGCGGCTGCGGAACGGGCTCCGGAGGGTAGTTTGCGGCAATTCGGCCGCACAGTAGGCGACGCGCCGGGTGCGATCGTTGACGGTTGGTGCTGGCCGTCCTAGCGTGCGGGTACGGGTACCAGAGCGTGTCCCGGGCCAGGCCCGTCGGAGGTGGGCGTGACGGCAACAAAGGGTGAGAGCGGAACGTCAGGCGACAACTCCTGGCGCGCCGCGGCCAGGCAGGCCGGAGAGCAGGGCCTGCTGTTCGGTGAGGAGCTTACCGAGGATCCCGAGGGCACCGGCTATCGCGGGCCCACCGCCTGCGCGGCGGCGGGCATCACCTACCGCCAGCTCGACTACTGGGCCCGGACCAGCCTGGTGGAGCCCAGCGTGCGCGCGGCCCACGGCTCGGGGTCGCAGCGGCTCTACAGCTTCCGCGACATCCTCGTGCTCAAGATCGTGAAGCGGCTGCTGGATGCCGGGATCTCACTGCAGCAGATCCGGACGGCGGTCCAGCACCTGCGCGACCATGGCTCTGCCGACCTGGCGCAGGTCACGCTAATGAGCGACGGCGTGAGCGTCTACGAGTGCACCTCCGACGACGAGGTGGTGGATCTGCTCCAGGGTGGGCAGGGCGTGTTCGGGATCGCACTCGGCCGCGTCTGGCGCGAGGTAGAGGGCAGCCTCGCCGAGCTGCCCCGGGTCCGCGCCGAGGACGGCGAGCCCGCCCCCGGCAGCCAGCACTCCGACGAACTAGCCGCCCGCAGGGCGGCCAAGACAGGCTGAGTGTGATCGCGCCGGGGTAAACTCAGGCGGATAGCCGACGACCTCGTCCGGGAGAGATCCCAGGCAGCCAGCCAGGGACGCCGAAGGGGCAACATCCCCGGAACCTCTCAGGCCAACGGACCGGACGAGACAGGTGTCTCTGGAATCGCGGCCGTGCGATGACAGAGGGGGAGTCCGGCGGCCGCTTCGGCGGCACGCAATCGTGACAGCCCGGAGGTTCCCCCTCATGAACTTTGCCCAGCGGCACATCGGGCCTTCCCCGGCCGAGCAGCAGCGGATGCTCGCCGTCGTCGGCCACGATTCGCTCGAGGAACTCGCCAAGACCGCGCTGCCGGCCCAGATAACCGACGGGCGGCTCGACCTGCCCCCCGCCCTGTCCGAGGCCGATGCCCAGGCCGAGCTGCGCAGGCTTGCCGCGAAGAACCAGGTTCTCACCTCGATGATCGGCCTCGGTTACTACGGCACGGTCACTCCGCCGGTGATCCGGCGCAACCTGGTGGAGAACCCGGGCTGGTACACCGCCTACACGCCGTACCAGCCGGAGATCTCGCAGGGCAGGCTGGAGGCGCTGCTCAATTTCCAGACCATGGTCAGCGACCTCACCGGCCTGCCGGTGGCCAACGCCTCGCTGCTCGACGAGGCCACCGCGGCCGCCGAGGCCATGACCCTGCTGCGTAGGGCGGGCCGGGCCGCGTCGCCGCGGTTCGTGGTGGACGCCGACACGTTGCCGCAGACCCTCGCCGTGCTGGCCACCCGCGCCGAGCCGCTGGGCATCGAGCTGGAGGTCGCGGAGCTGTACGCGGACCAGGGGGCGGCGCTGCCCGAGGGCGAGTTCTTCGGCGTGCTGCTGTCCTACCCGGGCGCCTCCGGCGCGGTCCGCGACCACGCTGCGCTGATCGAGCAGGCACACGAGCGGGGCGCCGCGGTGGCGGTGTGCGCCGACCCGCTGGCTCTCGCGCTGCTGCAGCCGCCGGGGGAGATCGGCGCCGACGTCGCGGTCGGCTCCAGCCAGCGTTTCGGGGTGCCGATGGGCTACGGCGGTCCGCACGCCGCTTTCATGGCGGTGCGCACGGGCCTAGAGCGCCAGCTGCCGGGCAGGCTCGTCGGCGTGTCCAAGGACGCGGACGGCAACCTCGCCTACCGGCTCGCCCTGCAGACCCGGGAACAGCACATCCGCCGGGAGAAGGCGACCAGCAACATCTGCA
>DASXMU010000450.1:0-2348 GCA_036495485.1 Streptosporangiaceae bacterium | reverse complement strand
GCCTGGGATGACACGGCCGCGCGGGACGCGCTGGTGTCGGCGCTGGTCAATGATGCTGGCGTCGTTGTGGAGGCGTTCGCGGCGGCGGAGCTGGAGGAGAAGGCGGCCCGCGCGGTGGCGCTGCTGGCACTGATCGCCGGGCAGGACGTCGAGCCCGCTGAGGATTCCGACGGGACGGACGGGCGGTGGCGGATCGCCCGCGCAGTCGCCCCGGACCGGGTGATCTCCACCGTCGACCCGGAATCGGAGGGTGTTAAGTCTTCTGTGTAAGGGGTGACCTAAATGGATCGGTGTGACAGATGTTGCACCGGCAGAAGGGTTACTCTCCGTGAATGCAAACCAGAAGACGGCAATGATAAAAGCGATCTCGGATGGCCTGGCGGCCGATGACGGCGACCACGAGCCTGGCCCGGAAGAATGGTCGGCGCCGGCGGCGCGGCTGGCCGAGCTGGTCAGCCCGGAGGCGGTTGACCGGATGCTGGCCGACGCCGATGAGGCCGGGGTCAGCGCGGAGGGGCTGCTGAGCCAGCTGACCAAGACGGTGCTGGAGCGGGCGCTGGGCGCCGAGCTCGATGACCACCTGGGGTATGTGAAAGGTGATCCGGCGGGAAACGGCTCGGGCAATTCCCGCAATGGCAGCTACGACAAGACAGTGACCACGGCGGCTGGCCCGGTGCGGATCGGCGTTCCCCGTGACCGTAATGGCAGCTTCGAGCCGAAGATCGTGCCGAAGGGACAGCGGCGGCTCGGCCAGGTCGATGACATGATCTTGTCGCTGTATGCGCGGGGCATGACCACCCGCGACATCCAGGCCCACCTGGCCGAGGTCTACGGCGCCGAGGTCAGCCCCGCGCTGATCTCGAACGTGACCGGCGTGGTCGCCGAGGAGATCACCACCTGGCAGACCCGGCCGCTGGACGCCTTCTACCCGATCATCTACATCGACGCCCTGATGGTGAAGGTCAGAGACAGCGGGACAGTCGACAACAAGGCCGCCCACCTGGCCATCGGCGTCGACCTGGACGGCTACAAGCACGTGCTCGGGATCTGGCTGGCTGCCTCGGAGGGAGCGCGTTTCTGGGGCGGGGTGCTCACCGAGCTGCGCAACCGCGGCGTCAAGGACGTCCTGTTCGTGTGCTGCGACGGGCTGGGCGGGCTGCCCGAGGCCATCGAGGCCACCTGGCCCAGGGCCATCGTGCAGACCTGCGTCATCCACCTCATCCGCGCCTCGATGCGGTACGTCTCCCACGACGACCGCAAGAAGGTCGCCACCGCGCTGCGGCCGATCTACACCGCCGTCAACGAGGCCGCCGCCAAAGACGCGCTCGAGCAGCTGCGCGGCGCGCACGGCAAGCGCTACCCCGGCCTGCTAGCCGCCTGGGACCGGGCCTGGGAGCAGTTCATCCCCTTCCTGGAGTTCGACACCGCGATCCGCAAGGTGATCTACACGACCAACGCCATCGAGTCCGCCAACTACCAGCTGCGGAAGATCATCAAGAACCGCGGCCACTTCCCCGACGACGACGCCGCGATCAAGCTCCTCTACCTCGGCATCCGCAACATCACCGGCCGGCACATCGACGGCGAGGGCCTCACCCTCCAGCGCGGCGAACGCGGCACCGGCACCCTGGGCTGGAAACGCGCCCTCAACGCCCTGGCCGTCCGCTTCGGCGACAGGCTCCCCATCTAACCCGCAACTACCCACAGTCACCAGCAAGCAGGCAGAAGAGTTACCCCTGTTTACACAGAAGACTTGACAAGCTCCGGAATCGCGGCATGTGCACAAGAGCCGGCATCAGCGGCAGGACGGCTATAAGGCGCACGTGGCGATCGAGCCCGGCACGGGCCTGTTCACCGGCGGCCGGCTCACCCGCGCCGCCGGCGAGGCTAACCACGAGGCAGTGGTCGGGCTGGACCTGCTGGCCGGGAAGACACCGGGCTGCAGGTGCTCGGTGACACCGCCTACGGCACCGGCCAGGCCCGCACGGACCTGGCCGCCGGGCACACCGCCATCATCAAGCCACGCCCGCTCAACCGGGCGGTCGAAGGCGGGTTCAGCACCGACGACTTCACCATCGAGGAGGCGGCGGGGACGGCGACCTGCCCGAACGGCATCACCCGGCGCATCCCCCCTGGCCGCAAGGTCACCTTCGGCGCCGCCTGCCGCGACTGCCCGCTGCGCTGCACGACCAGAGCCAAAGGCCGCATCCTGAACCTGCACGAGCACGACGCCATCTTGCGGCAGGCCCGCCGGGACTGGGCAGACCGCGGCGACTTGCGTGACACCTACCGGCAGCACCGGCCCATGGTCGAGCGGTCCATCGCCTGGCTCATCGGCCCGAAGGGCC
>DASXMU010000449.1:0-12481 GCA_036495485.1 Streptosporangiaceae bacterium | reverse complement strand
AGCTGCCCGCGCCGGTCCAGGTCGTTGAACACGTCCAGCCAGGCGCCCATCGTGGCCGCGTCCTGCGTCGCGGTGATGCCGGCCGCGTTGAAGATCGAGACCGCCGTGCGTGCCGACTCCAGGTCACGCTCCCAGGTATTGCCGGCGCTCTGGCGGGCGGCCAGCCTCCATCCAGGCAAGCACCGAGGCCGACCTGCTCGCACGGCGGGAGGAATTGCCCGACCCCGACCGAACCCTGGTGTCGCTCACCCTGGCCATCAATGGGACCGAAAGCGTCACCGGCCTGGTCGCCAGGGCGCACGAGTTGTTCCCCCGCCTGTACAGGGAACCCGACATCCACCGAACAATAACCCCGGATAGCGGGACTAGCACCTCGGGGTTCGACCGCTCCGACGTGACCGGCACCGTCCGCAGCTACCTGCAGCAAGTGCTAACCGAAGACCCTGACGCTGAACAAATCCTGGCGCTTGCGGACGAACTCCTCACCAGCGACGACTTCGCTGCACAACTCACCCACGACCCCGAAGGGATAGCACCATGATCCCGGTCAAAGTGAGCCTGCAGAATTTCCTTACCTTCGCCACAGCCGCCGACGGCAGCCCGGTCGTACTCGACTTCGAAGGCACCCCGCTATGGAGCATCGTCGGCGTCAACGGCGCCGGGAAATCCGCCATCTTCGATGCCATCACCTACACCCTCTACGGCGAACACCGAGGCGGCAACCAGCACGACAACCGTCTCATCCGTAAGGGCGCTACCACGGCCAAGGTGACATTCGAGTTCATGCAGGGGATCCAGCGATACCGGGTGGAACGAACCATCACGCGTAAGACCGGCCGACGCGGTGAGCCTCGTCCCGATGCCAAGCACGTGCAAGCATCTGTGTGGTCCGGCATCGATCAGGCATGGGTGGCGATCCCCGACACAGACAAAGCCACCGACCTCGAGAAATGGGTCAAGTCGGTACTCGGGATGGGTCCCGAGTCTTTCCGTTCCGCGATACTTCTCCGGCAAGGCGAGGCCGACAAGCTCCTGAATGCCAGGGCAAGCCAGCGCTTCCAGATCCTCGCCGGCCTCATAGACCTGCGCAGCTACCAGCAGCTTGAACAGCTCGCAATCACCAGACGCAAGGCCCTCGACACAGAAGTTCACAACCTCGACCAGCAACTCGCCAGCATCGACCCAGCCACGGAAGAACAAGTCGCCGAGGCGGCACGCCAGCTCACGGCCACCGAAAGCACGGTTAAGAAAGCCGATAAGAGCCGGCTGAGGGCATCTCATCGCTGCCAAAGTGCCCTGCGTCACGCCGAGCTCCAAGAACGGCGGAAACAGAACCTCCAGCGCAAAACCGAACTTGACACCCTGGTCGGCGACGCCGCGAACATTCGTTCCCGTGCCGCCGAGCACGTCCAAATCGAGAAGATGATCAAGCCTGCAGCCGCAGCGCTCGCCGACCTCCATGAAGCAGCAGCAGCTTCCGGTAAAGCTAAGGATGCACGCACCCAAGCGGACGCCATCGACTTGACGGGACTGGGAACGGCCGCAGCCGAGGCCGAGACAGCCTTGCGGGAGCTTGACGAGGAAGTTGACAGCCAAAACGATCACGCCGCGCAGCTGTCATCGATACTAACCAGTGCCAAAGAGGTCCACCGCTGCCGTACCGAACAGCGCGAACGGGAACAATCGCTGGCCAAAGCCGGAAACCCAACCCACCTTCGAGAGAAAGCTGGGCAGATAGCCCAGGGACTGGAGCAAGCCCGCGCGAAAGCTGCCAGCCTCCAAGCCGAGCAAGGCGAGGCACAGGCACGTATCGGTGCCGCCAAGAACAGGGTGCAACAAGCCAAGCAGCGGCTCAAGACACTCGACGATCTCGCCAGGGAACCAACGTGCGGTCGCTGCGGCCAGCCGATCACGCCTGAGCACCTAGAACGCGAGCGCGGCGAAGCAACATCCGAGCTCGAACAAGCCACCGCCCAGCTCAAGGAGGAACAATCCGCGCTCAAAGGACTAGACGGCATTCTTGCTGCGGCAAAGAAAGCTGCCGACGATCTTGATTCTCAGCATCACAAAGCTGACAAAGCGGCAAACGCTGCCAAGGCCGCCCGCCACGAACTCGACCGCGCCACCGCCGAAGTCAAGGCCGCAGCGCAAGAGGCAACCGAGAGCAGCCGCGGAACAGCAGAGGAACCTATCGTCAGCGTCATCATCGGCGGCCCACTCAGCGAAGCCGAGCACTCCCTCCAGTCGCTCCGCACCCTCGATGACCAGGCCAGAAAACAAATCGCCCAGACCAGAAAAGACAGGAACAAAGCTAAGCTCGCCGCCCGAACAACCAGGAAAGCCTCCGATGACGGGCAGCGTGACCACACCGATCTCCTGCAGGTCGCATCGAGCCAGCAGCAGCGGGCCGATCACCTCACTGAACAAGCACAGGTCCGGCTCGCCGGGCTCCCGCCCGACATCGCGGCTGCGGTCAACGCCCTCAATGACGAGATCATTGAGCAACTGCACGCCCGCCTCGCGACACTCGCCGGTGCCCCAGCATCACTTGGCCAGCTCGAAAACGCCGAAACCGAACTTGTCGCCCTGTCAGCCACCATCCTCGTCGTCCAAAACGATCTCGCCCGGATCCCAGCCGATCAGCGAGTCCCCGTTGCGGAAGCGCAGGCAGCCCTTGACCAGGCCGAGCAGGCCCTCGAAGGAGCCCAAGAACTCCGTGACACACTCCGTGACGAACACAGCCGTCTGTCCAAAGCCCAGCAGAAGCGCACTCAGGTGGGCAGGCAGCTCGCAACCTGCCGCCAGCGTTCCCAGATCACACGCCGCCTAGCAACCTTGCTCGGCAGAACCCAGCTCCAGGCCCGGCTCCTTAGTGACGCCACCACGGGAGTGGAGGCGTACGCCAATGACACACTTGCGCGTATCTCGGGCTGCACCCTTGAGGTCGCTCTACGCCAAGAAGACAAGCGAGGCGAATCGTCGCTGGACATCTTCGTCAACGACCAGTCATCAGCCCAAGAACCTCTGGAAGTCGCCTTCATATCGGGCAGCCAGAAATTCCGCGTCGCTGTCGCATTGGCGGCTGGACTCGGCCAGTATCTCGGCGGCGGCACCTCCATTCGTTCACTCATCATCGACGAAGGATTCGGCAGCCTCGACGCTGAGGGCCGCCAACGCATGATCCACGAACTCCGGTCCCTCGCCGAGTATCTCGACCGGATCATCGTCGTCAGCCACCAAGAAGACTTCGCAGACCGCACTCTGTTTCCAGCCGAATACGTACTGCGAAAAGAAGGTACCCGTACCACGGTCGAGAAAGTGAGCTGAAGGCGGGGAAGCTCAGCCGAGACACCGGGCGTTGTTGCTTGCGGCTTACTCTGGGCAGCGGCGCTCGCCGGAGGCTTGGCCGGTCTTGCTGTCCGGGTTTGTGTGGATAGTCAGACCCTGTTGCTCAATTCGGTGACGCTTGCGTGACAGGTTGGGCGATGTCGTGAGGGCTGGTTGTGGCACAGGCCACGATCGTTTGCTGCGGCCGTCGTCTTCCCCTGTTCCCGTTCCCGCCGCAGAATCGGGTCATCATGTCGATGCAGCCGAGGCCGTGGCCGGAGGTTCCTGAAGAGACCGCCAGGGTGGCGAGGGCGGCGTTCCGCAAGGGCGGGTCGCTGCCGATCCGGATCCGCGATGAGCTGGGCTCGTGGTATGAGGACGGGGATTTCGCCGCGGTGTACCCGGTGCGGGGGGCGCCGGGGATCAGCCCGGCGCAACTGGCGATGGTGACGGTTTTGCAGTTCACCGAGAACCTGACGGACCGGCAGGCGGCCGATGAGGCGCGGGGGCGGGTGGACTGGAAGTACTGCCTGGGCTTGGAGCTGGCCGATCAGGGGTTTGAGTTCACGGCGCTGAACGGGTTCCGGGGGCGGCTGGTGGCCGGCGGTGCGGAGCGGGTGCTGTTCGACCGGCTGCTGGACCTGCTTAAACAGCGGGGGCTGGTGAAGGCGGGCGGGCGGCAGCGGACCGATTCCACGCACGTGCTGGGCCGGATCCGGGAGCTGAACCGGCTGGAGCTGGCTGGGGAGACGGTGCGGGCGGCGCTGGAGGCGCCGGCCGCTGCGGCGCCGGGCTGGCTGGCTGGCTGGGATGACCGGCGAGTCCTGGCAGCGGGTCTATGGGCAGCGGATCGATAACATGCGGCCGTCGACTGGGACCGCGAGCAGGTCACCTGCCCGCAGGACGCCGTCAGCAGCAAGTGGGCGCCGCTGCGCCAGGGACGCGACGGCAAGGAGGCGATCAGCGTCCGGTTCCCCGCCGCCACCTGCCGCGGCTGCCCGGCCCGGGACAAGTGCACCACCGCGAAATGGACCGGGCGGCAGCTGTACCTGCGCCCGCGTGAGATCCACGAGGCCGTCGCCGCCGCCTGCGCCGGCCAGGACACCCAGCACTGGAAAGACCGGTACAAGACCCGCGTCGGCGTCGAGGGCACCATGACCCAGGCCAGCCACGTCACCGGAATCCGCCGCGCCCGCTGCACCGGCCTGCCCAAGACCCGCCTGGAACACCTGGCCGCCGCCACCGCCCATCAACGTGATCCGGCTCGATGCCTGGTACGCAGGCAACCCGATCGACCGGACCAGGACTACCCATCTCCAGCGTGTCAATCTGGCACCCCGGAGTCTTACGCCGAATTGAGCAACAGGGTCATAGTCATGGCCGCAGAACGAACTGCTCCTGGCCGGCCCACCGCCGCGTCGCACATGACCTGCCGCACGGTGTCGTGTCAGGTTCCGGCTGAGTACGGCGAGGCGGTGGAGTAAGGGGTCACGTTCCGGGCGGATCACGCCTTCTGGTCGTCTCGTAGCCGCCACATCGTAGCCGCGATCGGATGCGGCGCTGCGCCACGCCGGGTCAGATCGGAGAGCGAGCACGCAGAATAATTTCGGAGCTGGGCTATCCACAGGGGGTCTTTCGTTTGCACAGGCTGCCCAGGTAGTCCGGGCTGGAAGTTCGGTGTCGGTCATGCACAGGCGGCTGCTTCCGACGACGTGGTTTCCCACAGCTCACGGGTGTTTTGCATGTAGCGATCCACAAGCTAGCGCCGGTAACGTGCCGTCCCTGGCCGGGGATGGGTGACATTTTGCCTGGCCACTCGGGCTGCAGGCGGCGTGCCAACGGGTGGGAGGGAGCGCGGTGGATATCAGGTCGGCGCAAAAGTTTGCGTGGGAGAACAAGCTGGCGAAAGGCTTTAATACTACTGATATCCCGCTGGAGTTTTGCCTGCTGGGTGGCGAGGTCGCGGAGGCGTTCGACGCCTGGCGCAAGGGCCGGCCGCAAGTCGCGGAGGAGCTGGCGGACGTCGCGATCTACCTGCTGGGCTTGGCGGAGATGGCCGGTGCGGACTTGCAGGACGCTGTGGAGGCCAAGCTGGCGATGAATGAGGCACGAATGTACCGGCGGCTGTCTAACGGGGTGCTGGTGAAGGACGCGGCCGTTGACGAGGCACCGCCGTCTGCGCCGCAGTGATGCTCACGCCAAGCCTGCGGTGGTGTCGATGGTGAGGACCAGCGCGTGCGCAGCGAGCTTGCAGAATGTGCCGGCGTAGGCGGATGTCAACGCGCTGACGCGCGCCAGCGGCGGGGCATGGCCGTCGCGGGCTAGCAGGCGGGCCGCGATCCGGTCCGGCTGGCCGGTGAGGTGGACCAGGATGCCGCCGCGCTGCGCCACCAGCGCGGCTAGTTGTGTGGCCTGGGTGAGCGTGAGCCGGGAGTGGCCGCGATCGAGTGGCCCGTGGACCAGTTCGCTGACGAAGCTGCGGTCAAGGACCAGCGGGCCTGGGCGGGTAAGGATCGCCTGGTACTTGGCGAACAGGTCTTCTCCCTCGGGGGTGAGGGTGGCGTGCACGATGGCATGCCCGTGGCAGGCGGCGACCGCTTGGGCGAGGGTGGATTTCCCGGCACCATCGCAGCCGTCTATGACGGCCAGATGGTGCTGGCTTACCCGGTTGATGTGGCCGGGCTCTGTCACGGCGGTCCGATCAGGGTGGCGAGTTCTGCGGTGCTGGCGAACCGGCCATTGACCGCGTACTGGATCATGAGGTTCCGCCAGTTCGGTTCGCGGCCATCGGCGAACGTCCAGCACCGGCCCGGGTCCACGGCGAGCACGGTGCGCGAGGTGGCGGTGCAGGCGCCGGTGACGAGGGCGGCGCCCGGCGGGGTTTCCGGGCCGCGGGTGTCGATGAGGGTCAGGCTGGCGCGGCGGGCTGCGGTCCAGTCGGCGTGTGCCGCCTGGTGGGGATCGGGCGGGTCATGGAATCGGGTGGCGAGGTGGGTGCGCCAGCCGCGGGATTCCAGCAGGCGGATGATGTCACGCCAAAGGCTGCGCGGCAGGTGAGGGGAGTGCTCGATGAACGCGCAGCGCCCGGCCGCCGCAGAGACGGCGTGATTGCCGGGTCCGGGTCGCTGGGCGCGCAGTAGCGCTGAAATGGCTTGGTCGGTGGCGTCGTGGATGGGTTGCAGGTTGCGGTGCAGGAAGGCCGTGAACCGGTCGGTGGCCTGGTCGGGCGGCGGGGCGAGGCGGGGGACCCGGATCACCTCGGTCGGCAGGAGGTCCAGCAGTGGGTCGGGGAAGGTGTGGGTGGGCCCGTTGCTGGTGGCTCCGTAGGTCTGGAAGTCGGTGGTGAGCGCGACGACAGGCACGCCAAGCGCGGCTGCGTAGCCGATCTCCATGCACACGCCGTCATCCAGGCTGGGGCCGTGCAGCAGCGCGAGCATCGCGTCGATGCGGCGCAGCCGTTCGTGGTCGAGTTCGAACAGGCGACGGCCCTTGCACGGGTCGGTCAGCTCGTCCTCGTTGGTATCGCAAAAGGGCAGGAACACCGCGTCGGCGCCGACACGCTGGGCGAGGCGGTGGGCGGTGTAGGCGCCCAAGGCGCGGTCATGGGCGGAGAACAGCCGGTGCGCGATGTAGTACAAGGTCATGGCTGCGTGGTCAGCGCCTGTTGATGATCAGGCCGGGGGCCTGGATGGCCTTGGTTGCCGCGAGCACGGCCGACCGCAGCGCGTCTTGGTCGCTGAGCCCGGCGGCTTGGGCGGCCAGGAATGTCCCGGTGAGAGTGTCGCCGGCGCCGGTGGCCTCCACCAGTTCCGCCGGTGGAGGCCGAATTGCGGTGATGATGTGGCCATGGCGCATCAGCGTGGCTTCCCGGGGACCGTCAGAGATGACGACGGCGGCCAGGCGGGCAGGGTCAATCAGGGCGGCGAGAGTGGTGAACTCGGCGGTGTTGACGAACACGACGCTAGCGAGGGGCAGGAATGGCAGGGCGGCCCGGATCAGCTCGTCCGCGCTGGCCAGGTGGAAGTCGGTACTGAATGCCAGTCCGTCCCGGGCGAGCCGTCCAAGGACCGTGGCAACGTCCAGGGGGCGCCGGCTGCAGATGTGGTACTGGCTGTGGTGCCCGAGGGCGGTCAGGCAGTGGCTGGTCAGCGATTTCGCCGCGCCGAAGCAGCAGTCGATGCTGGCCAGCGTCCCGGTGGCGGCGTAGGTGAGGGCAAAGGTACACGATGGCTCCTCGCGTGTTGCGACATGGCTCAGGTCGAGGCCGGTCAGGCGCGGGTCGCTGCGGATCCAGTCGAGGTCGGCGCCGATGATCGATACCAGTGCGCACGCCATTCCGGCGTGGTGGGCGGCGCGCGCGAGGTGTAAGGCGGCGCCGCCCAGCAGGTCGAACCGGCGGCCATCGGGGTAGATGGCCTGATCGCGGGAGATGTTGCCGAGCACGGCGAGCGTACTCACCAACTATCTCCGGCCGGGGAGCAGCCGCATCCCAGCAGCACCGGGCAGGCCGGGCGGCGCGGGCACAGGTCTGGGTCCGGCCGGTTGAGGTACAGCCGCTTGAAGTAAATGAGCACCAGGTGCACGAACCAGGCCGGGGCCGCACCAGGTGGGATGGTGATCCGGTAGCCCAGGCGTGAGGCCAGGTCGCGGTAGTCATCAGCGTGACTGGTCACGGCTGGCTGCAGCAGCTTCCGCAAGTGCTCGTAGGCGGCTGCTCCAGAAGGCAGAGTGATCCCGATCAGGGGCGCGAGCTTGGTGACCATGCCCGTGTCCACGGGGATGATCCCGCAGTGGTAGCCGCGCGCGTACAGTACCGCGCATTGGGCGGTGTTGTACCCGGCCCCATCCACCCCCCCAGCAAGCGAGGCGATCAGGTCATCCGGGTTCGCCGTGGCGATGCCGACCGCAGATGCCGGAGCCTGGTCGATGAAGCTTGCCAGTGACCGCAGGTAGCGGATGCGGGCAGCGGGTAGGCCGATCGGGCGGACCAAGCGGGCCAGGGACTCATCGTTCAGCCGGGTGAGAGGATCCCAGCCGAGGGTGTCCGCGCAGGCGACCACGTTGGCGTACGTGCCGACCATCGCATAGGAAACCCGGCTGCTCCAGCCGGCCACCGCCATGCGCACCCGCCAATCCTGTACGTATGCCGGCCACCACCGGTTGTCGTCATGATTGGCCTCCACAGCGGCCTGGACGTCCGGCAGCGCCGCAGCACGGCTGACAAAATCTCCCAGCCTTTCAGCGAGCTGCGGCGAGCATTCGGTCAGAGCCGGGCTAGGGCGCCCACTCACCGGCGCTCTCCCGCGTCAGCCTGCATTGCGTGCAGGACGATAGCCCGGTTCGACGACACAACTTCCCGGCCTAGCTGTCGCCCCAGCGTCTTGTCCAGCCCGAAGGTGGGCCATCCGGTGCATGACAACACGATCACCTGTGCCTCCTCGGCTGCCCGCCTGCCTACTCGACCCGCGAGCTCACATATCTGGCCCGGTTTGACAGCTGCATACCCGTCGCGCAGGTCCAGCGTCGCACGCCCGGTCACCACGATGCCACGATCAGCGAACGTGGCAGCCTCCGTGTCGCAGACGGGCTCCGGATAGGGAGTCAGGAGGAGAATCCGAGTGGCCTGCCGCCGCTGCAGCGCGGCGAGGATCGCATCGAACGCGGTAACCACCGGTACCTCAGTGCCTGCGGTGGCGTTCGTGGCCTGATCCGGGAGCATGAACCCGGCCGACGTGCAGCCCAGGTACACCCGCGGCAGCGGCAGCGCCGCCAACTGCCCCAGCGCGGCGGGAACGGCGGCCAGCAGCCCGCCCAGGAACTCCTCATCCAGCGCCGTGCCGCGGCTGGCCGGAACCAGCCGCGCGTAATGCCAGGCCATCGACGTGCCCGCCCACTGCGGCAATTCGGCTTCCATCACCAGGTTCGCCCACGGCACCAGCACCCCGGCATGACGGACCCGGTGCCTTCCCCGCGGGTCAGGCGGCGCGGCTGGCTGCGGCGGCATCGCGTGCCCCGATCACATACCGTGGCTGGTGGCCGGTGATGGTCAGGTCGGCGTCTTCGAACAGGGGCCGGGCGGTGCCGCGCTCCAGGATCTGGATGGGGTAGGAGCCGAGCCGCCGGTGCCAGGTGCCGCTGGTGGTGACAAAGAACGAGTGCAGGCCCGTGATCGTGTGCCCGGCTGGGTAGACCCGCTGCTTCATCGGCTGGTCGAACACGTAGGAGACGTCAGCCTTCCAGGTTGCGAAGTGCTCTGCCGATGGCGGCGGCTGTGCCTGGTGCATCGCCGCGAGCGGGGTGCCGTGGTAGGTGCGGGCCTGGCGCACGTTGAGCCGGTGGCACAGGTATCCCTCGTCCAGGATCCGCACCAGCCCGGCGAGGTTCTCGTACTGGGTTCGGTGTGTCTCACCGGGCAGCCCGTAAATCAGGTTCAGGCCCGGCAGCAGCACCGGCAGCCCACCGGGCCCGGTATGCGCGCCGGCCTGGTTGACGTTGGCGATGGCGCGCATCAGCACCTGGGGGGTGCAGGTCAGCGTGTTGGCTTCGATGACCGCCGGGTCGAAGCTCTCCATCCCCATCGGGGCGCAGTTGCCCTCGGTGCAGTACCGGGCGACCAGCCGCGCGATCGCCGCGCCGGCCGTCGCGGCCACTGCCAGCGGATCGGCGTTATCGATGTGCAGCACGTCCAGGTCAGGGCACCGTTCACGGATGCCCGCCAGCAGTCGCTCGATCGCGGCGACATCCCGGTTGAGGTAGGAAAAGAAGCAGGTCTGCTGACCCAGCCGCAGATGCCGCACCCCCGCCGCACACAGCGCGCTGACCTCATCCAGCACGTCCGCGGGGTCACGGAAACTGACCTGGCTGCTTTTCACCGGCTCGTTGCAGAACGAGCAGAACCTGCGCCGGGTACACCCCCGGTACAGCTCCACCTCCGCGACCGGCTGCCACCGGAACTGGCCGACCAGCCCTTCGAACGAGCCGCGGTCGGCCGCCAAACGCTCATAAGGCGCTGCCACCTGGCTGCCAGTCCCAAGGTCAGCGGAGGTGATCGTGTGCGTGTGCACGGCGTCGAACAAGCCGGCGTAGGCAGCCCGATCGCGCAGCGCCCAGGACGCCAGCGGGCCCAGCAGCACACGGCGGCCCCGCACGCATGCCAGCGCCCGGGTGATCTCTTGCAGCGACCCGTTCTGCGCGTGAAGATGCACCGACGGCACCGCGTCACCCGCGATGACCACGACCATCTCCGCATCCGCGAGAACCTTCAGCGCCTGGCTCCGACTGGCCGTGGCCGAGTAAGTCAGCGGATCCGACAACGGCAGCGCGACGTGCGGACGGCCACCGTTCAGGCACCACCGCACATCATCGATCGTCAGGTACCGGACATCCGAGCCAGGGAACGCCGTCACCAGCGCGCTATACGCGGAACGGGCATAGGTGGATAAATACGGCGGCACCCCCAGCCCACTCGGCTCCACCGTGTAACAGTCCAAGATCGCGAAAATCTTCTGCATGCGTACCCTCGCGGAATCCGGTCAGGCGGCCCTATCCCGTATCCATGAGCTGCCACCGAAGTATCACAGATTGTGATGCCCCGTTGGACGAGACGGTAACGTCATCTGTCCAGCCGACGTGACTCCCGGTACATCGCCCAACTGCAACGCGCGAGACAAGCAGCGAGGCTGTCCCGGTCCGGGGACGCACAGCGGGGTGGCAGTGGAACGTTCAGCTGATCATCAGCGCTCTTGGAGCGTTTTCCGCATTCATGATCGCATTCTGGGGCTGCTGGGACGGGAGGGAATCCAGAGGGACGGGGATTATGGATAGTGGTTCGGTGTTCAAGCGATGCGGATGCCGGGATCAGGCGACGGGCCGCCTGCTTGGGACGGCCTGCCCGCGGCTGGGCTCAGGACGACACGGCTCGTGGTACTTCAGCGCGGACCTGCCGTCCGCTGCGGGCGGTCGGCGGCGGGTACGCCGCGGCGGGGTTCGGGTCGCGGTCGGCAGCGGTCGCGGCGCTGGAGGCGCTGCGCAGCCCGATGCCCGCTTCTGTGCAGGGGGTGCTGGTGGGAGAGTGGCTAGAGCGGTGGCTGGCCTCGCGGCTGTCGCTGCGGGACTCGACCGTGCGGGGCTATGCGGCGCATGTCCGCGGCTACCTGATCCCCTACCTGGGCGGGGTCGCACTGGCGGAGCTGGCGCCCGCCGACGTCCAGGCCATGTTCACCGCCATCATCGGTGACCATGCCGCGCTAGGCCGGCCAGTGACCCCGGCAACGCTGCGCCGGATCCATCGTAACGTCACGTGACCGCATGATGCATCTGAGGCAACGGCAAAGACGCAGCAACGAGGGCAAGAGCCCGCATCTCGCCGCTACTCAGCTTGAGGCATTCAGCATGGTTGGTAAACCGCTCCCTACCAGTTTGCGGGCCGGCACGGACCTGAAGACCATCGCCGACCAGCTCGGTCACTCCAGCATCGTGCTGACCGCCGACACCTACCTCAGCGTCGCCATCGAGCTCGGCCTGGCCGCCGCAGCGGCCACCGCCCGGCTGATTCTGGGCCACGGGAAGCGGCCGCCTGGCGGCTGCCGTACCCGGCGGCGCAGCGCCCCGCCGCGGGTCATCATCACCGCCCGGGCATCCCACCGGAACCCTGGACTGGCTACTGTCCGTAACAGATAGCTCGCTGCCGCTTATCCCTGCGAACTGAAGGAACCTGGAAACGTTGACCCGGCGCGTCAGCCGGGCCTCTCGCATGCCCAAAGACCCACGACAATCAGTCAGCGCCGGGGGCCGGTCCCACCCGGGACCCACCTGGGCCCCACACAAGGTCAAAAAAGAAGACCTGGAGTGATAAAACCCCAGGTCAGAACGGGTGCGCCGCCAGGGACTTGAACCCCGAACCCGCGGATTAAGAGTCGGCGGTTTGAATGTCACCTACTGCCAGATACTGCCATTACCTGCCAGTTTGCACACATTTCCGCCTGACTTTCTGTCAGCGAATACCGGATAGTGACATGTAGTACCGGGACATCCGAGCAAACACCGAGCAAACACACATATTTGAATTGAACGAGCAAACTTACAGTACCACCGCCTACAGCTCGCCGTCATCCAAAGGGTTTTGTTGTCAGTTTGGCTTTCCTGATGTGCGATG
>DASXMU010000448.1:0-3379 GCA_036495485.1 Streptosporangiaceae bacterium | reverse complement strand
CCAGCCGGTGAACCAGGCCCAGGCCGGCCCGTTCCGCCTGGCCAGCTTGGCCGACCAGTAATACAGGCCGCCGGCGGTGGGGAAGCTGGAGCAGACCTCGGCCATCGCCAGCCCCACCATCAGCGTCATGATGCCGACGATGGGCCAGCCCCAGGTAATGATCGCGGGCCCGCCGGTGCCCATCCCGTAGCCGTACAGGGTGAGGCAGCCGGACAGGATGGAGATGATCGTGAACGACACGGCGAAGTTCGAGAAGCCGGACATCCGCCTGCGCAGCTCCTGCGCATAGCCGAGCTCGTGCAGGCGCTGCTCGTCGTCGGTGAGCGTCCCAGCGGCTCCGGCTGCCCCGGCGGCTTGCTCGTTCACTGCCACGGCGTGCTCCTCACGTCAGCGGGCGCCGCGCCGGGGGGTTCGGCGGCTGCTGCGCTGAGCGAGGCGGCCCAGACAGGCCTCGCGTACCCGACGGCCCCGGACTTAATGGTCTGATAAGAGACCATTTGCGGGCCAAACCCTGGCGATGTCAAGGGCCTAACAAGATCGGGATAATCTGCCCGCGGGCCGTCCTGGCTGGTTACTGGCTGTCATTTCCGTTGCGGGGGAGCGGGACCGCCGGGCCAGGGCTGGCCGACCGTTGAAGGGGGAGAGTGACCTGCCCTGGCCCGAGCGGGGTACGTCAGCCCGGCCGGATGGCCGGGCCGTGGATCACCTCCCCATCAGGCGAGCTCGACCAGCGGGAATGCCCGGTGCCTGCGGGGCGGGACGAGGAAGTTCTGCCGCCGGGTGGCGGTCGTGAACCGTTCCAGGCCGTTGTCGTCGGGAGCCACGCCGAACTGGTTCTGCAGGTCGAGCGAGGCCTGGTTGACCCGCATCGTGGTGAAGAAGGTTCCCGTCGGGACGAAGATCGTGAACTGCAGCTTCGGCTGGTTGGAGCCACCCGGCACGTCCATGTTGTCGAACCCGGGCCCGTCCATCCGGATGTGCATGGGCGTGCCGTCCGACGCGCGGGACGAGCGCTGCAGGCAGGGCAGGTGGCCGAGCCGGTGCTCGCCGTTGAACGTGTTGATGCCCTGAGCGTTATTGGAGGCGTCGTTCGTGCCCTGGAACACGTTGTCGAAGATGCCGGGGCCGCCGTTGTTGGTGAACTGGTCCTTGTTGCCCACCGATGGGATGGGGTTGGACCGGAACATGTACTGCACCCGCTCGGTGAACGGCTCGCCCACCGGGTCGGACTGGGACGGCCTGGCGTAGAACTGGGCCAGGTCCTCGATCACGTGCGACAGGTGCTGGATTCCGCCGTTGTCGAAGTAGTCACCCGGCTTGGCCGTGGTGAGCCTGGCCGAGGAGTTCCCCGCGAACGTGCAGATCTGGGCCGGCCCAGCGCCGTCGGTCTGCTGGTCGAGGAAGCTCATCCACATCGGCGACTGCGAGTCGATCTCGTTGGCGAACGGCAGGCTGTTCACCCCCGCCACATAGGAGGGCAGGCCGAGCTGGACGAACTGCGTCCGGCTGGAGGTGATGGTGGCCAGGCTGCTGAACAGCGGCGGCGAGGTGATCGGGTGGCCGGCCAGCGAGTTGCTGCCGCCCAGCCAGGCCAGCACATCCTGGATGAAGGTGGGGTTGTCGCTGCGGACGGTGAGCAGGAAGTCGTTGCTCTCGATCGCCACCGGGATGTTGAAGGTCTGCTTGCTGATTCCCGGGTTCTGCGGCGACACATCGGTCGGGCCTGGCACTGCCTCGGTCAGCGCGAAGGTGCTGTTGTTCGACAGCAGCCTGGGTATGTGCGAGGACACCAGGGAGCCGGTCATCCCGCCGGGCAGCCTGCTGAAGTAGGGGATCCCGTAGGAGATGAACATGATGATGCCGTTCGCCGCGTACGGGTAGTTGGCCTCGATAGTGGCCAGCGCGTTGCTGAGCATCTGCTGGTCGCTGACGGTCGGCGTGCGGTTGAGCTTGGCCGTGGCGAACACCGTGTTACGCGGGGGGAGCTGCGCCTTCACGTTCCCGCCGCCGTCGTTGAACGTCTGCGCCGGGGCGATGAACGCGCCAATGTCAAACTGGATGTCGGGCAGCGTGTTACTCATGGCGTCCAGCTGGATCCGCCGCGGCGCGGTGGTCCTGGGGCCGACCAGGCGCAGCGTGCCCAGCGCCATGGCCAGGCCGCCTGCTCCCTTGAACAGCGTGCGCCGGGTTGTCGCCGGCAGGGAGTACCGCGCTGGTGTGCCGGACTGCTCGGGCCGATCGTTCATAGGTGCCCTCCTCGAACGGATATGGGTGTGCGGTAGCTGCTCAGGGCGGGTCTGCGGGCAGGCCGGGACCTGCGCTTGAGCGCGGTGAAGAACGAGCGGGTCTTCTAGGGAGGAAAAGTGGTTGCCGAACCGGGTAACGAGGGCGCGGCAGAGCCGCCAGAAATGCCTCTCATCGTCACTCCACGAGGCGTCGGGGGAACGCAAAGTGAGATCAAGGTGGAACAGGGGCTACCTGGCATGGCGGTGTCAGGCAGGTTAAGTTCTGTGATCACCTATTAGGCAAGTTTCCTAATGGTGGGGGAACGTTAGCATACGAATAACTTGGCGTCAATGATCCCATACAGTCAGTAACGACCCGGTTTGCCCACGGCGTACCCTCGGTCCCACAGGGCCGTTTCCCAGCGGAGGACGATCGTTGTGACGGAGGGACTCAGGCTGGCCAGCCTGCGGCCGGTGCGGGCGGGAAACGCCTTCGAGGAGACGGTGGAACGGCTGCTCACCGCCATCCGCCTCGGCGTGGTCGCCCCGGGCGAACGATTTCCTCCCGAGCGCGAGTTCGCGGCGCAGCTGGGCATCAGCCGGATCACGCTGCGGGAGGCGCTGCGTGCCCTGCAGCAGTCCGGTTACGTGGAGTCCCGCCGGGGCAGGCTCGGCGGCACCTTCGTGACGGCCGCACCCGCCGCGCCCAGCCAGGGCGAGGCCCGCCGCATCGCCCGCGAGCAGTCCGGCAGCCTGGCCGACGCGCTGACCTTCCGGATGGCTGTGGAGACCGGCGCGGCGGAGACGCTCGCGCAGCTGGCAGGCTGCGGCCAGACCGGCCCGGCGGCCGATCAGGTGCGGGCGGAGCTGTCCGCCCTGCTGGCCGAGGTCAACGGTGCCGCGCCGGGCGACTACCGGCGCCTGGACACCCGCTTTCACCTGGCTATCGCCGAGCTGACCGGCTCCAGCCTGCTGGCCGCCGCCGTCGCGGACGCCCGCATCAGGCTCAACGACTTCCTCAACGCGATCCCGATCCTGCGGCACAATATCGACCACACGGCCGCCCAGCACGCCGCGATCGTAACCGCCATCCTGGCCGGCGACCCCGGGGGCGCCAGGCGCGCGGTAGCCGAGCACCTGGAAGGAACGGCCGC
>DASXMU010000447.1:0-23996 GCA_036495485.1 Streptosporangiaceae bacterium | reverse complement strand
CGAGCCCGGTAACGACGTCTACCGGGTCGAACAGGCCGGGGGCCGGCGCCTGTGGGACGAGGTTGAAGCCGCCTACTTCACCTGGCTTGGGTGGGGCAGCCCCGGACGTGGCCGCTTCGGCATGACCGTACTGCCAAACGGTCAGCACATCTGGCTTGACGACCCGTCCCGGGTCATCGGAGATACCTAAGTTACCAGCCGGTAGTATGTCAGACGCGGCGTGCGGTCTCCGGCCGTGCGCCGCGTCGCTATTGCCAGTGACCGCGGGCGTACGCTGGCGGGTCAAGCTATACAGCCCCAAGAGGAGGTCGCAGTGGCCTTGCGCATCATCGTCGGCCTGGTCCTGACCGTTGTCGCGTTCGCGATCACCGGGCGCCGGGTCTGGTGGCTGTTCCGGCTGGCGGCCAGCGGCCAGCCCGCCCCCGAGCGGCTGGACATGGTCCGCGGGAACGTCGGCGGAGATCTGCGGTCGCAGGTCATCGAGGTGTTTGGCCAGCGCAAGCTGCTGAAGTGGTCGGTGCCCGGAGTAGCCCACTTCATGACATTCTGGGGTTTTATCGTCCTGATCCTGACGATCATCGAGGCGTACGGCGACCTGTTCGACAAGAAGTTCGCGATCCCCGGTATCGGCCACTGGGCGGCTATCGGCTTCCTGGAGGACCTGTTCGCGGTGGCCGTTCTCGCTGGCATTGTCTCGTTCGGGATTATCAGGCTGCGCGCGAACCCAAAGCAGGAGGGGCGCGCTTCCAGGTTCGCCGGATCGCACAACCGCGCCGCCTGGGTTGTTCTTTTCATGATCTTCCTGGTGATCGCGACGCTGCTGCTGTATCGCGGCGCTCAGATCAACACCGGCGACTTCCCCTACGCCCACGGCGCGTTCGCATCGCAGATCGCCGGGCACTGGCTGCACCCGCTGAGCGGCACGGCCAACCGTGGCATCGAGACGGCCGGGATCCTGGGGCAGCTCGCCGTGATCATGGGCTTCCTGGTGGTCATCGTGTACTCCAAGCACCTGCACATCGGCATTGCGCCGCTCAACGTGCTGTTCGCCCGCAGGCGGACCGGCGCCCCCAGGGGAACGCCGGGCGGCCTCGGCGCGCTGGAGCCGATGCGGTCCGGCGGCAAGGTGCTCGACTTCGAGGAGGCGGACCCTGACACCGACGTGTTCGGCCTGGGCAAGATCGAGGACTTCACCTGGAAGGGCATCCTCGACATGGCCACCTGCACCGAGTGCGGGCGCTGCCAGTCGCAGTGCCCGGCCTGGGTCACCGGCAAGCCGCTCTCGCCCAAGATGCTCATACTCGACCTGCGCGATCACGCGTTCGCCAAGGCGCCCTTCTCCCTGGCTCCCTCGGACGAGGCCAGGGAGAAGCTGCCCGACGCCGTCAAGGCCGAGGCCGGGCGCCCGCTGGTGGGTGGCAACGACGCTAACGGTGTGATCGACCCCGACGTCCTGTGGTCCTGCACCAACTGCGGCGCCTGCGTCGAGGAATGCCCGGTGGACATCGAGCACATCGACCACATCGCCGGGATGCGCCGCAACCAGGTGCTGATCGAGTCCGCGTTCCCCACCGAAGCCGCCAGCATGCTGAAGAACCTGGAGAACAAGGGCAACCCATGGGGGATGGGCGAGAACAAGCGGGTCGAATGGATCACCGAGCTGGACTTCGAGGTGCCGGTCGTAGACGGTGCGATCGGTGACGATATCGAGTACCTGTTCTGGGTCGGCTGTGCCGGCGCGCTGGAGGACCGGGCCAAGAAGACGACCAAGGCCATCGCCCAGCTCCTGCACACGGCCGGGGTCAAGTTCGCTGTGCTCGGGCCGGCCGAGTCGTGCACCGGTGACCCGGCCAGGCGGATGGGCAACGAGTTCGTCTTCAGCATGCTCGCCCAGCAAAACGTCGAGACCCTCAACGAGGCAGGCGCCCGCAAGATCATCGCAAGCTGCCCGCACTGCTTCAACACGATCGCCAACGAATACCCGCAGCTCGGCGGCAACTACGAGGTGATCCACCACACCCAGCTCCTGGCCACCCTGGTCGCCGAGGGCAAGCTGACCCCGGTCAACCCGGTCGACGAGAAGATCACCTACCACGACCCCTGCTTCCTGGGCCGGCACAACCGGATCTTGACCCCGCCGCGCGAGATCATGACCCAGGTCCCCGGTGTCCAGCCGGTGGAAATGCACCGCTGTAAGGAACGCGGCTTCTGCTGCGGCGCCGGTGGCGCGCGCATGTGGATGGAAGAGCGGATCGGCAAGCGGATCAACACCGAGCGCATCGAGGAGGCCCTGGCAGCCGAGCCGGATACGGTGTCCACAGCCTGCCCGTACTGCCTGGTCATGCTCGGCGACGCGATCAGCGCAAAGAAGAGCAGCGGCGAAGCCAAGGAATCCCTCGAGGTCGTGGATGTGGCCCAGCTGCTCGCCCGCTCGGTCCAGCTCCAGCCGGCTGCCGAGTCACCGGCACCGGCGGATCCCGGAGCCCAGTCTGAGACGTCCTGACAAGGCTGCCCGAGCCCGCGCCACCGGACCGTGCTGGCTGCCAGGCCGCCTGCCGGCCTGTTGTACAGGCATACAGGCATGCGGGTAGTCAGGGCTACTGGTTGTTATCCGGGTAGTTCCGGGGTTTGGTGGTCCTGGATGGGGAGCCAGACGCGGACCCGGGTGCCCTGGCCGGGGACCGATTCCAGGGTGGCCTGGCCGCCGTGCGCCCTGGCGATGGCCTGAACGATGGACAGGCCGAGGCCGCTGCCGGTCTTGTCCTGTGACCCGCTGGGCTGGTCGCCGCCGGAGTGGTCGGACAAGCTGCTGCGGTGGAACCGGTCGAAGGCCCTGGCCGCGTCGTCTTTGGACATGCCCTGGCCTGAATCGGCCACCTCCAGGACTGCTGTCTCGCCCACCTGGCCGAGCCGGACGGCGGTCGGGGTGCCCGGCGGGGTGTGGGCGCGGACGTTCCCGAGCAGATTGGCCAGGATCTGCCTGACCCGGGGTTCGTCCACCACCGCGACGAGTCTGGGCGGGGCCTCGGCGTAGATGGGGCGGCCTGGCTCCACGGCGCTGGCGTCCGCGACCGCGTCGTGCACCAGCAGGGCCAGGTCGGTCTCGGTCAGGTTGAGCGATGACGTGCGGTCCAGCCTGGCCAGTTCGAGCAGCTCGGCGACGAGTCTGCTCATCCGGTCCGCCTCTTGCTCGATCCGGCGCATCGCATCGGGCAACCGGTCCGGGCCCAGCGCACCCTGCCGGTAGAGCTCGGCATAGCCCCGGATCGTGGTCAGCGGGGTGCGCAGCTCGTGCGAGGCGTCGGCGGCGAACTGGCGCACCTTCTGCTCAGAGGCCAGCCGCGCGTTGAAGGCCTGCTGGATCCGGTCCAGCATCGTGTTGATCGCGGAGGAGAGCCTGCCCATCTCGGCGCGGTCGCCGGAGTCGGGCATCCTCGCGGTCAGGTCGCCACGGGTAGTGATGTCGTCGGCCGTGGTGGCCATCTGGCCCAGCGGCGCGAGACCCTGCCGGATCAGCCATGGCCCGCTCAGCCCAAGCAGCGCCAGCAGGATGAGGCCGGTAAGCGCTTCGATGGCGACGATCCCGCCCAGCGGTCCCTCCCGGCCGCTGAGCGGTCTGGCTACCAGGGTGATCGCCGCGCCTGGCGGGACCACCCTCTGGTTCCGCTCGGCCCGGAAGCCAATCTGCTCCCAGACGACCCGCATGACGGGCCCGCCGCCGGGAAGGGTGACCGTGAACGGTGCCAGACTCTTGATCTTCGGGATGGTATGGGGCTTCCGGTGGGCGACCTCCCTCACCAGGTACGATTTCAGCTTCTCCCCGACCGCCGGGTCGGGCGCGCTGATCACGCCCGAGACGTTCGTCTTCCCTGAGTAGAACACCTCGTAGGAGTCGGTCCCATCGACCATCCGCGCAATGGGCCGCAGCGCATCTACCCGGAGCTCGTCGTCGAACACGGTGCCGATTCGCTTGTCGAACCCGACCGCTGCCACCACGCCGAGCACGAGCAGGAACATGGTGCTGACCGCGATCAGCGCGGTCAGCAGGCGGGCACGCAGTGACAGGCGCGAGCGGCGGCTGGTCCCCAGGCGGTTCATCCCCCGCCCCTGCTCAGGTTCCTGGTGCGGGCCCGGCTAGCCGCAGGCTGTACCCCACGCCACGCTGGGTGTGGATGATCGGCGGGCCGAGCGGGTCGAGCTTGCGCCGCAGGTAGCTGATGTAGGTTTCGACGATCTGCGACTGGCCCGCGTAGTCCCAGCCCCACACGTTCTCCAGGAGCTGCTCCCTGGTCAGCACCCGTCCCTCGTGCCGCATCAGGTACGCGAGCAGCCGGAACTCCGTGGGAGACAGCTCGACCGGAGCGCCGGCCCGGTGTACCGTCCAGCGCGCCTCGTCTAGCTCCAGGTCACCTGCCCGCAGCTTGTGAGCGTCCGGTGCCGCCTCGCCGACGACCCGGCGGGTGGCCCGGCGCAGCACGGCGCGGACCCTGGCCACCAGCGACTCCACCGAGAACGGCTTCGTCACGTAGTCGTCGCCGCCCAGGGCCAGCCCGGTGACGGTGTCGGACGAGGTGTCCCTGGCCGTCAGGAAGATGATCGGCACTTCGTTCCCGGCCGCGCGGAGCCTGCGGCACACTTCGAACCCGTCCAGGTCGGGCAGCATCACGTCGAGCACGATCAGGTCCGGCCGGTCCGCCTCGGCCTGCCGCAGCGCCTCCTTGCCGGTGGCGGCCGTGGTCACCGAGCAGCCGTGGAACTGCAGGGCAACCTGGACTAGCTCACGGATGTTCGGCTCGTCGTCCACGACGAGAACCGCGGGGATGTGTTCGCTGTCATTCATGGTCTCCCCGCTATTCTCCCGCATTGCCGCAGCGCCGGTGTCCCCCCGGGCTGGACACGTCCATGCTTGATTCAAAGTTTCGGGCTCGTCAAGCAACCCACCCCGGTTGCCACCCTGCCACGCGCACCGGCACTCGGGCGGGCCAAAATCACCCGCCCTCGCTGGCCGGTCTTGACGAACCCTCACTAGCGCTGCTGTCAGGTCGATGAGGGTCCTTACGTACTGGTACCGCCCGGCGAGCCGGATGAGCTGGACGGCTTCCCCGGCTTCTTGCTCTGGGCGGGCTTCTTGCTGTGGGCAGCCTTCTTGCCGGAGCCGGACTGGGGGTGCAGCATGATCAGCCTGGCCTCGTGGCTGCTGCCGTCGGCCAGCCCGCCGACGAACACCTTGGTCCCGTTCGCCAGCGCGGAAATGCTTGCTGCCTTGCCGCTCTCCCGGACGATCGGGCTGTTCGCCTCATCCCAGGTCCACGTCGTTCCGTCGTCCGCCTGGACCGATAGCTGGCCGTTGCCGGTCGATACGATCTGACCGCGCTCGAAGGCGAGCGTCTGCGTTCCGGACGTGGTGTGGAAGGCAACCTCGCCGTACATGCCGGTGATGACGCGCAGCCGGGTATGCAGGCACCGGCGCAGGGTCGCGCGGTCGGCCTTGATCGCCGCGGAGCCCTGGTTCGTGCTGACCGACGAGAGCGAGCAGCCGGTCCGGTAGCCCATTGCGCTGTTCAGCGCCACAGCCTGCGCGGCGTTGGCCGGGGGGGTGGTGCTGCCCGATCCGGTCAGTTCCAGGCCGGCCAGCGTGCCGCCCGCACCGAGCAGCACCGCGGCCGCGATCCCGGTGCCCCAGCGGACCTTCCGGTTCTGCATCCAGCGCCACTTCTGCTGCTGCGGCGGCTGGAAGCCCGGGGTGGGCAGCTGGTGCGTGGGCGGGTTCTGGGCATGCGGGTTCTGGGCATAGGGACCCTGGTCGCCGGGCTGCTGCTGGTACGGGTCCGGCCCGGCCAGCCACGGGCCGCCCGGGTACTGCTGACCCTGCGGGGCCTGCCCGTACGCCGGGGGATCGGCGGGCCCGCCGCCACGTGTGAACCGCTGCGGCTGGGTGGGCGAGTGGTCCTGCGGTCCATTCCCCTGAGGCTGGTTCACGTTGTCCATAACAACGAGCCTGCATGGGCCATCTGGGACATCGAACCGCAAAGCCTGGGATTTTTCTGTGTCTTATTTGCGGTTTCTTACATGCGGTCAGGGACCGGAACGCCGAGCAAGTTCAGGCCGGTGAGCAGTACGCGCAGCGTAAGCGCGGACAGGGCCAGCCGGGAGCCCCTGACGGCGCCACCGGCCTGCAGCACCGGGCATTTCTCGTAGAACGTGGTGAACGCGCTGGCTAGCTCGAACAGGTAGGCACAGAGCCGGTGCGGCTCGGTCGTGTCGGCGACCTGGCCGACGATCGCACCGAAGCCGAGCAACCGCAGCGCGAGCGCCCGCTCGGCCTCCTCGGTGATCTGGATCGGGCCCGTGGCACCGGCCGGGTCGAGATCGGCCCGGCGGAAGATAGAACGGATCCGCGCCGTCGCGTACTGCAGATAGGGGCCGGTGTTGCCGGTGAGCGCGAGCATGCGGCCGAAGTCCAGGACGTAGCTGCTGTCCCTGGCGACGGACAGATCGGCGTACTTGAGCGCGCCTATCCCGACCGCCTGGGCGATCAGGTGACGCTCCCCGGCGTCGGAGTAGCGGTCGGCGATCACCTGCTCGGCGCGTTCCACCGCCTCGTCGACCAGCGAGATCAGCTTGATCTGGTCGCCGCTCCTGGTCTTGAGCCGCTGTCCGCCGGGGCCGGTCACCAGGCCGATGACCGCGTGCTCCACCCGGATCTCGTCGGTCAGCCAGCCGGCCTGCCGGGCGAGCGCGAACAGCATGGCCAGGTGCAGCATCTGCTCCGAGCCGACGACATAGATGATCCTGGCCGCCTTCAGGTCGCGGATCCGGTACCGGATCGCGGCCACATCCGTGGTGCTGTAGTTGTAGCCACCGTCGCTCTTGCGCAAGATGATCGGCATCGGCTCGCCCTCCCGGCCGGTGAAGCCGGGCGGGAACGCGCACAGCGCACCGTCGCTGATCGTGGCGATGCCCGCGGCCTGCAGCTCGTCGCAGACATCCGCGAGCATCGGGTTGTAGAAGCTCTCCGGATCCATGTCGGCATCCGAGCTGAGCGTGATCGACAGCCGGGTGTAGAGCGAGCGCAGATAGGCCATCGACTCAGCGACCAGCATCCGCCAGATCCGCAGCGAGTCCTCGTCCCCGGCCTGGAGGCTGACCAGCCGCCTGCGGGCCCGGTCCGCGAAGTCCGGATCGGCTTCGAATTTCGTGCGTGCGGCCTGGTAGAACCCGGTGAGGTCGCCGGCCTCGAACTGCTGCTTGGTGGCCTCGTCACCGATCTCGAGCGCGTGCTCGATGAGCATGCCGAACGGCGTGCCCCAGTCGCCCAGGTGCGCCGCCCTGATCACATCGTGGCCGAGGTGCTCGAATATCCGGACGAGCGTGTCGCCCACCGCCGTCGCCCTCAGGTGGCCGACGTGCAGCTCCTTCGCGACGTTCGGGCCGGAGTAGTCCACGACGATCCGCTGCGCCGGCCGCGCCTGGGCCACGCCGAGCCGCTCGCCCGCTAGCTGGCCGGCCGCCTGGCCGGCGATCCAGTCGTCCCGCAGCGTGAGGTTGATGAAGCCTGGCCCGCTGACCTGCGGCTCCAGGCACATGTCGGCCACGTCCATGTGGGCGGCGAGCTCGGCGGCGACGTCCCGCGGCGCGCGGCCGAGCTGCTTGCCCAGCGGCAGGGCCACGTTGGCCTGATAGTCAGCGAACTGCGACGGCCTGATCACGGGGTCGTCATCGGCGTGCCCGGGCCCAAACGCCGCGGCGAGGGCATGCTGCACACGCTGCGTGAGTACCTCCTGTGGATCGGCCATGTCAGCAAGCTTATTGGCAGTACCGCACGGGCCAGGATGATTTTTGCGCTCTGCGACGCAGGTCTCACTCCGCGTCCTTGGCGTCCCTGGGCTGGCTGAGCGGGCGGCGCAGGAAGTGGCGCCCGGAGCCGAGTCGTTCCTTGATCTTCTCGGTGATCTGACGCTGCTCCAGGTCGGCGGCGAGCAGGCAGGCCGATGTCACGCCGCGCGCACGGCTGGCCCCGTGGGCGATCACCACGGTCCCGGCCAGGCCGAGCAGGACGGCACCGCCGTAGGTCTCCGAGTCGACCAGCTCGGCGAACTCGCGCAGCTTCCGGCGCTGGAGCATCGCGCCCGCCCTGGCTGCCGGTGAGGAGGTGGCGATCTGGCGGAGCTGGACGATGGCGAACCTGACCGCGCCCTCCAGCGTCTTGAGCGCGACGTTCCCGGAGAAGCCGTCGGCGACGGCCACGTCCACCTTGCCGGTCAGCAGGTCGCCGCCCTCGATGTTGCCGATGAACCCGATCGGCATGCCGCCGTGCGGCGGGTCCTCGGACAGCAGCTCGTACGCCCGGCGGGTCAGCTTGTTGCCCTTGCCCGGCTCCGAGCCGATCGTCAGCAGGCCCACCCTGGGCTCCGCCACGCCCTGGGAGAGCTGCGAGTAGACGACACCAAGCTGCGCGAACTGCACGAGCATCTCCGGCTTGGGGTCGGCGATCGCGCCGGCGTCGATGAGGATGGTCGGGGTTGGCCTGCTGGGCAGCATGACCGCGAGGGCTGGCCGCAGGACGCCGGGCAGCAGCCGCAGCCGCAGCCGGGCCGTCGTCACGATCGCGCCGGTCGATCCGGCGGACACCACGGCGGACGCCTGGCCGCGCCGGACGAGCTGGCAGGGCACGGCGATGCTGGACCGTGGACGGCGCCAGCTCGCCAGGCTGCCCTCGTCCATGCCCTGGGAGTCCTCCGCCGGGACGACGCGGATCTCACCGGTGGCATGGTGGGCGGCCAGCAGCGGGCGGAGCTGGCCAGGCCGCCCGGCCAGGACCACCTGGATGCCGTGCTCCCTGACGGCGGCGACAACCCCGGCCACGATCTCGGCAGGCGCGTTGTCCCCGCCCATGGCGTCGACGGCGACGACCGGCCGGTCGCGCCTGGCGCCGATCGTCGTGCCCGCCTGCTGCGGGCCGTCGCCGGTGGTCAGCCTCGCACCGTGGTGGAGCGTGTCCTGGCGGGATGCCCGGACGGGAGGAATGCACGGATGAAAGCGGCCAGCATGGCCTAAGCTTCCCACCTCGGGATCGAGTTCGGGATCACCGGTGTGATCCATCCACCCGAACCCGGGCACCATCGTCGGCCTTGGCCGCGGGGAACCTCGCTCTTTACCTCTGCGTTCCATAGTTGTGACCTTGCGACCGATCTGCGGGGTCATGAATTGGCTCTAGAGCCGCCGCCGCCGGCGGCGCATGAGCTACCAGACGCAGCGGGGTGTCTTGGCGGCCGTGTTGGCTGATTCGCGTCCGCGCAGGTCAGCGTCGGACGTGACGACCGAGAGGAGTTGCGTGACTGGATTTCAGCAGGCCAAGGTGGCACGTCCAGCTGGCCCCGCGGTGCCAATCGCAGGCCGGCGGTTTCACGCGTTCACGGCAAAGCACCTAGACGAACTAACGGCGCGTGCCGGGTTGTCCCCAGCCGAGCGGCTGGCGGTTCGCGCGGTCGCGACCGTGCTGCCGTTCAGGACCAATGCCTACGTCGTCGACAGCCTCATCGACTGGGATGCCGCTCCGGCCGATCCCATCTACCGACTGGTGTTCCCACAGGCCGACATGCTGCCCGAGGCAGACATCGGCCGGATTGTCACGCTGCTGGCCAACGATGCGCCGGCCGCTGAGGTCAGCGCCGCGGCGCACGAGGTCCGGATGCGGCTGAACCCGCACCCGGCCGGGCAGCTCGCCCTGAACACGCCGGCCATCGACGATGAGCCGCTGCCAGGGCTGCAGCACAAGTACCCGGAAACCGTGCTGCTGTTCCCCAAGCAGGGCCAGACCTGTCACGCCTACTGCACCTACTGCTTCCGGTGGGCGCAGTTCGTGGACGAACCTGACCTGAAGATGTCCATGAGCGACGCTGGGCTGCTGGTCAGCTACCTGCGGGGCCACCCGGAGGTAACAGGTGTCCTGGTGACCGGCGGCGACCCCATGATCATGGGTGCCCCGGTGCTCCGCAGGTACATCGACCCGCTGCTCGACCCGCAGCTCGACCATCTCGAATCCATCAGGATCGGGAGCAAGTCGCTCGGCTACTGGCCGCAGCGGTTCGTCACCGACCCGGACGCCGATGACACCCTGCGCCTGTTCGAGGAGGTGGTGGCCTCCGGCCGCTGCCTCGCCTTCATGGCGCACTTCTCCCACCCCAGGGAGCTCGAGTCCCCGATCGTGGCCGAGGCGGTCCGCAGGATCCGCGACACCGGCGCGATCATCCGGACCCAGGCGCCGCTCATCCGGTCGATCAACGACGACCCGGCGATCTGGTCGGACATGTGGCGCACCCAGGCCCGGATGGGGATGATCCCGTACTACATGTTCGTCGAGCGCGACACGGGCCCGCAGGATTACTTCGCCGTGCCGCTCGCCCGTGGCTACGAGGTCTACCGGGACGCCTACCGCAGCGTGTCCGGCCTGTGCCGCACGGTCCGTGGGCCGTCCATGTCGGCCACACCGGGCAAGGTGTGCGTGGACGGGATCACCGAGGTGGCAGGCGAGCGCGTGTTCGTCCTGCATATGATCCAGGCCCGCGACCCGTCGCTGGTGGGCAAGCCCTTCTTCGCCAGGTTCGACCCGGCGGCCACCTGGCTGTCCGACCTGGAGCCCGCCTTCGCCACCAGGTTCCCGTTCGAACGCGACCACGAGGAACTCCCTGGCCTCTGGGGCCAGGAACTCCTGGAACCAGCCAGCTGAACCGCCCGCTCCGGTTCCCCCGGTGACAAACACCGGGGGAACCAAGCTTGGGCGGCTCTTACGCGGCCTGGGCGGGGGTTGCTGTGCCGGCTGTCTCGGCTGGGGCCTGGGTGGGGGTGCGGGTGCGGCCCTTGATGCCGAAGCAGCCCGCGGCGGCGAGCAGCATCAACGCCACCGGCATCACCGCGGTCCAGCGCATCGCGTCCACGAACCCATGACCGAAGACGTCACCGGCGATCACCCCGATTTGGTGCAGCAGCCCTGGGGACGAGCCCGGTGGCAGCTTGACCTTGACGCCGCTCTGGCCCGAGCCGACCTGCAGCCCGCTCTTGGCCGCGTTGCGGAATCCGGCCACGAACTGCCCGCGCACCGAGGGCGGCAGGTTGTGGGCTTGCTGTGTCGCCACGGTGGTCCACGACGCGACCAGCCTGTTCTGCAGCAGGGCGCCCACGGCGGCGGTGCCGATCACGGTCCCGACCTGGCGGACGGTGTTGAGCACGCCGGACGCCGCCCCGGCCATCCGGGGCTCGACGTTGCGCATGGCTGTCGTGGTGAGCGGGGCGAACGTGCCGCCCATGCCGATTCCGGCCACGATCAGCGGCAGCAGGAAGACCTGCCAGTGGGATGTGGTCTGTGCGATCACGAACATCGCACCCATCCCGAGCGCGAACAGCGTCAGGCCGGTGATCAGGATGTACTTGCCGCCTATCCGGTCGGTGAACCGCCCGGCCACGGGCGCGATGAAGACCGAGATGAGCGAGGCCGGTGCCATGACCAGCCCGGCCTTGAGTGCCGAGAAGCCGAGCACGGACTGCAGGTAGATGGTGAACGGCAGGAAGATCCCCATCATGCCGATCACCATCGTGCCGGACACGACGTTCATCAGGGCGAAGTTGCGGTCCTTGAACACCGAGAACGGCACCAGCGGCTCACGGTCCTGCCGCAGCCACTGCACGACCAGGAACGCCACCAGCAGCGCGACGCCGGCCCCGAGCACGAGCGGGATGCTGACGAAACCGGTGATCGTGCCCCAGTTGTAGGTCTGGCCTTCGACCAGGCCGTAGCAGATGGCCAGCAGGGCCGCGCTGGCCAGCACGACGCCGGGGAAGTCCATCCGGTGCCTGCGGCCCGGCCGCAGATCCGGGACCAGGATGCCGGTCAGGGCGAGGACGATCACGCCGATCGGCAGGTTGACGTAGAAGATCCAGCGCCAGTCGAACCAGGTGATGAGCAGCCCGCCCAAGGTCGGCCCGGCGATGGTGGCCGCGCCGGCCACGGCCCCCCAGACACCGAACGCCGCGCCGCGCCGCTCCGGCGGGAAGATCATCGTGATGATCGCCAGCGTCTGCGGCATCAGCATGGCCGCGCCCAGACCCTGGACGGCCCGGAAGGCGATCAGCCAGCCGGGGCTCGGCGCCAGCCCGCACGCCGCCGAGGCGACGGTGAAAACGGCTACGCCCGCAGCGAACAGAGTCCGTGGGCCCATAAAATCGCCGAGGCGGCCACATGTGATGACGAGAACGGCGAGCACCAGGGCGTACGCGTTGATCACCCAGAGCACGTCATCGAAGGACGCGCCCAGGTTGGTGATCATGTTGGGGATCGCGATGTTGACGATCGTCAGATCCAGCAGGGTCATGAAGAATCCCAGGGAGATCACCACAAGGACCGCCCACGGGTTCCCCCGCAACTTCCGCACTATCTCTCCTCACTGCCGGTGTCGGCCGCATGCCCCGGCCAGCACGCGCCGCTCTCGGCACGAAGGGCACGAGGGTGCTCCTCATCCCATCTCATACCAGGCTAAACCCGGGTACTGACATTCATCGGCCCTGATGGTTGCTCTCAGGTGCACGGCAACTTCGGTCTCCAGGCTGCGGCGGGACGAAAGCGGTGAGCCTGGCGCGGACGGCGGTGGCGTCCGGGTGGTGCATCTCATCCAGGATGGCTAGCGCCTGCTGCCAGGCCGTGGAAGCGTTCTTGAGGTCTTTCGTGGCGTGCTGGGCGTCACCGAGGTGGGTGAGAGTGTCGGCCTGGTAGTAGCGGTTGCCGAGTTCGCAGTAAAGATCAAGGGCATGCCGGTATGAGACGACGGCTTGCGCGTGCGCGCCGAGGTGGTGGCGGGCGTAGCCAAGGCTGTCCCAGGCAGCCGCCTCACCGTGACGGTCGCCGATGTCACGGTAAAGATCGAGCGCGGGCTGGCAGAAGGCGATGGCCCGCCGGTAGTCGCGAAGGTGTGCGTAGAACCAGCCGATCGCGTTGAGCGCGTCTGCTTCCCCAGAGCGCTCGCCTGCCGCCCAGAACAGCTCAAGGGCTCGCTGGGAATGGTCGAGCGCTTCGTCGTAACGACCCTGAGATTCCATCAGCATGCCAGCGAACTGGTGGGTGCGCGCCATGCCCTTGCGGTCGCCGGACTGCTGGTACAGCGCAAGGGCGCGCCGCAGGTGTGAGTCAGCTTCCTGATGGAGGCCAAGCCTGGTCGCTGCGATACCGAGATGGTCGTGGAGGTGCGCCTGCCCGGCTTGGCTGCCGCGTCGCTCCGCGGCTGCCAGCGCTATGTGCAGCGCCGCGTGCCAGTCCTTCCAGTGGCCGCGCCGGTCGAGGAAACGTCCGGTCGCCCAGGTGAGCTGCCAGGCATGATCTTCGAATCCGGCGTCGGCGGCCAGTGCGATGACTGCGAGAAGCACCCGGTGCTCGGCCTCGAACCACGCCAGTGCCTGGTTTCCGCCGGTGAAGGACTCGGGCACCACTGCGGGCTTGGGCTGCGGCAGAACCAGTGGGTCCCGGCCCGGGCTGAGCAGGAGAGCCGCCTTGTGCGCGGTGTGCAGGTAGTGGTCGAGCATCCGGTTGGCCGCGTCGCGGTGGCCGCGATCACTCTCGCAGGCCTGCGCCTGTTCTTCAGCGTAGATGCGCAGCAGGTCGTGGCAGCGGTACCGGCCGGGCACAGGCTCAGTCAGCAAAGCAGACGCGATGAGATCGCCGAGTGCCCGTCGCGCCTGGGCGAGCGGGACGCCGGCCAGGCTCGCTGCCGCTGGGACGGTGATGTCGGGGCCTGGGTGCAGGCTCGACAACCGGAACATCCGCGAGGCGGCGGCGGCGATGTTTTCGTAGGAGCAGGAGAACGCGGCCCGCACGTTGCTGGTCATATCCCCCGCGTCAAGCGTGTCGAGGCGGCTGCGTGCGTCGCGCAGTTCCGCGGCGATAGCGGCCAGCGGGTGGCCTGGGTGGGCCGCGGCCAGTGCGGCAGCGATACCCACCGCCAGTGGCAGCCCGGCGCAATGCGTGACGAGTTCGGTAGCCGCCACTGGTTCGGCCGCCACCCTGCTGGCGCCAATCCGCCTGGCCAGCAACTCGCGTGCCTTCGGTGCGTCCAGCAGGTCCAGGGCGAGCGGGTGAGCGCATTCGGCTGCGATCAGGCTGGTGAGCTGGCTGCGGCTGGTGATGATCACCATGCAGCCGGGAGAGCCCGGCAGCAACGGGCGCACCTGTTCCGCGTCACGCGCATTGTCCAGGACGATCAGCATCCGGCGGCCGGCCAGGAAGCTCCGGTACATCGCGGCTTGGGCAGCATCGTCGGCCGGGATGCGCTCCGTCGGCCCGGCCAGGACATCGAGAAAACCACGCAGCGCTGCCGCGGACGCGACAGCGGTACCGGACGGGTCGTAACCACGCAGGTCAGCGAAGAGCTGCCCATCTGGGAACTGGCTGGCGGCTCGGTGTGCCCAGGTCACGGCCAGCGCTGTCTTACCGACACCGGCAGTCCCACTGATGGCCAGGATCACCACGGTGCTCCCGGTGCCGGGACTCTCCGTCAGCCCGGCCCACTCGTCCAGGGTTTCCAGCTCCGCCGTGCGCCCGGTGAAAAACGGGACGCCAGCAGGCAGCTGGCGGGGAGGCATGAAGGCGCTCTGTGCCCGGCTGAGTTCTCCGGGAGGCGCGAACGCCCCGTCCCACAGATCGACCAGGAGCGTGGCGCCGATGCCGGTATGAGCCAGGTTTTCAGCGAGCCTCCTGACCGCCTTCCGCGGTGGCTGCGACTGGCCATTTATCCACCGGCTCCATTGTGACTTGCTGTAGAAGCACGACTGAGCGCCGGGCGATTTCGGCGACGATGTCGATTCCTCCAGCGCGCGAACGGTGAGGCCCGCCGCATCGATCAGCCTCCGCAGCTCTGCAAAGAAACCATGCTCCGAGGGCAGTAATCCGGCCGGGAGCGGCGGCCGCGTCCTACCGCTCCTTCCCACAGGAAACTCTTTGCCCACATCGGCCGGCTCGAACCCAACGAGTCACCGGCTGTCCGGTCTCCTGGCAGCGCAGGAGGCTCCTCACCGCCCTGCGCGAACCTGGTGACGAGTGCCCTTCGCAGCGGGGCTGTCAGTCATTGGCCATAGGTGAACACGGTTGTGGTACGCGCCTGGTCGTTCAGGCTGTAGTTCACGACGGAACCGGTGTGTGCTGGAACAGCCCGCCCGTGCGCCCCGGCATACCCGGCCGGAGTCACAAACATGCCGTAGGCGGCGATCCAGTTCTCAACGAGGCGTTCGGCTGGGTTCACCACGGGTTCGGGCCTCGGCACGACGCGACGCTGAATCAGGTGGTCACCGTCCGCGCAGTCACGGAGCAGGACACGCCAGTCCCGGTCCTGACACTCCCAGCCGGGCGTGATCCCATGGCCACCCCATCCGCGCACCGGCTTCAGAATCAGGTTGAGCCGCTCCGCACGCGCGTATTCGAGAAGGTCAACCTCCTGCCCGTCCATGACCGAGCGGCAGTCGCGCAGGATGCGGGTCACCGGGAGCAGGCGGTCCGCGGCGGCGATTTCCCCGGGCGAGAACGCGGCCCGCCAGCGCGGATCGGAGAGGAACGCGAGCGTCGTTTTGTGGGAGTACGCAGCGCTGTCCAGGCCGGTCCAAATCACCACACGGCCGTCCTCATGCGCCCGTAGCAGCGGTTCGGCCCATTCGGCACTGCTGGGATCCATGGCGATGTCATCGAGGTTGAAGTAGCGGAGAACCACGTGGATGTCCGCATCGCCCACGACGACCCGCCGCGACCGATACCGGATCGCGTCGGGTTCAGCCAGGTGCGCGTCGATGCCGTAGGCGTTCAGCATCTCGACGAGACCCGCCAGTACCAGCGAGTCCTTCTTGATCCCTCCCGGCTCGGTCAGAACCAGGACGCTCGGCGGAGTTCCGCCACCAACCGGCTCCGCCGCCACCCGGAGCGCGTTAGCTACGTGAGCGCAGGTGTCCACGTAGCCGAGTCCATGGTCACGGGCAAGCTCACGGAATGGGCTCCAGTTGAACAGCGCGCGAGCGAGTTGCCCATGCTGGGTGCCACCGATATCGGAGGCGACGTTGAACTCGAGTAGCTTGAACCCCGTCCCGTCGTGGTACATATCCGCCCGGCCGTATCGCGCGGGTGCGACGGCCGCGAAGCGGCCGATGAGCCCGGCCTGGTTGCTGTCGAACCCCAGTGCTTCGCAATAGCGTCGCATGTCACCGTCGAACAGCCGCTGCGGCAGCGAAGCAAGAAGATCGAAGACGCGCAGTACATCGTCCGCGGCCGCCGTCATGTCGCGCGCCCGGGCAAAAAGCGGGCGCGTGAGCAGCCGCTGCCTCCAGGACGCTCCGAATGCGGGCCGCAACGGGACCCGCTTCATAGCGTTGGCCAGATGCGAGTCGGCGCGGCAGCGTTCGTTGTATTCGGCAATGATCTCCACCGGACTCGCTTCCTCTGGCTCGGTTGGGAGCGTGCGTCTGCGATCGTTCACGATGGGCCTGCTGGCATTCGCCGCGACCCGTCAGGTCGCTGAACGGGATAGTGCCTGCCCGGCCGGATGTTTCAGCGCCCGTGCCCGGGCTCCGGTGACCCGCTTCGCGCCAAGCCCGGCCGCGAGCATCAGCGTTCCGAGAAGCAGCCAGCCAGCCCGGCCGCCCCAGGCAAGGGCGAAGCTCACCAAGCCCGGCCCGAACGCCATCTGCGCCGCCGTGCCGGTGCCGAAAACGCTCAGGAAGTAGCTCCGGTTGGCTTCTGGGGCGAGCGCGATCGATGCACCCCACTCGGCTGCGGATGCCCAGAGCTCACCGAAGGTAAGCGAGATGCCGCCAAGCACCAGGAGCATGATGGCCAGCTCCACGGCCGCGCCGCCGGCCGCCGCGAACAACAGGCACGCCGTGGCCGCCACGGCTCCCGATCTGGCGTAGGCGCGGGCGGCCCGGCCGGTGTCCGCGGTAGATCGGGACACCCTTATCTGCAGGCCGACCACGAGAACGGTGTTGAGCGTGAACAGCAGGCCAGCGAGCGCCACAGACGCCCGCGTGTACCGCGTGAGCCAGAGCGGAACACCCACTACGAGCACGCTGTCGTATAGGAGGAGCACCGCGTTCAGCGCGGCAAGCATCAGGTAGTCGCGATGCTCGCGCAGCAGCTTGCCGTATACGTGCCCCGAGCTCACTTTCGGCGCCTTGCCTGCCGGGCTCCCGAGCCCGCGCAGACCACAGGCAGCGGCCAGGTACGACACGGCGTTCGCCAGCGCGAGCGCCACATAGCCCTCGCGACGGCCGGCGGCGAGAGCAACGGTGGTCAGCAGCCCGCCTACGGCAAAGCCGGCGTTTCGTACCGTCGCGACGGTGGCCAGAAGCCCGACGCTTGTTTCGTTGCTGCCGGCAAGTGCCCGGACGAACGCGACACGAGACGGCTGCGTGATCCGGTTGGCGACCGCCGCGGCCGACACTGCTGCCACAAACGCGGCGTAGGCGTGGATGAGCGGGTAAACGGCGTACACAATGGCGCTGTTCACATAGCAGCCCACGAGGACACCACGGGCAGAGAACCTCTCCACGAGCGGCCCGGTCAGCGGCGTGGCCGCGAGGCCGATAACCCCGGCGATGGACAGGCCCAGGCCGACGCTGATGGCCGACAGCCCGACGCCCCGGGTGAAGTAGAGCGCGGACATCGGCAGCATCAGTCCCGTGCCGATCGCGTCGACGCTCGTCACGCACAGGAATCGCCGCACACCCCGGCCCTGCGGCAGCCTGCTGGCCAGAGGTTTTCTCACCTTTGCGCACCGGTTGCGGCCAGCGACGCGATTTCCGGCTCAGGGTCTTCGTACAAGGGTTTGATGCGGCGGCGGGCGTGCCGCATCACGCTCTCCAGCCCGAGGCGGGTCTCAGTCCGGATCACGATGTGACCGAGCCGGTCCTCGTTGCTTCTGCCTGCTTCGACGATTCGGGGGAACTTGCCCGGCTTGAAGGACACGACTCCGTCTATTTCGCGCAGTGAAGGTTCAAGGCGCACCACCGTGCCGGCCCGGTCCGGGACAATGAACAGCGCGCCCGCGTAGCCGGTCAAGCTGAGATCGGCAAGACTCCGGCGGGCATCTCCCAGATGGGCAGCCAGGTGCAGCTCAACAAGCCCTTTGCTGGCGACCTGGCTGACGAGTTGCGGGATGGCGCCGCCCGCGGGTCTCGGATTTATCTCGATCAGCCGCACCCGCCCAGCGCTGTACCGGAACTCAACGTGGACCATCGTGTCGCGCAGACCGAGGTGATCGAGGCAGCCGCGAAGTTCGTCGGCGATGCGATCGTCAATGCCATTGCCGAACCAGTGCGGGAACACGTACCCGGCCTCTATGCAGGAGGGCTCGGACGACATGATTTTGGCGGTGAACCCGATCAGCGCCCAATCGGCACGCTCGGCATCCCAGACGAGCTCGGCGCTGTACTCATCGCCTTCCAGCAATTCCTCCACCAGCACCTCGGCCAGGCGCTGATAGCCGCGCGAGTTCCTGCGCGCGGTAATACGCCGCAGGTCGGTAACCGCAGCGGCGAAGCCCCGGGAATCCCGGCAGACTCGCACTCCCACGCTGGCAGCCTCATCGAGGGGTTTCACCACGAACGGATACTGCATCGGTGGCTGGTCCGGTGAGATGTCCGCCAGCGGAAGCGCCACGTGACGAACTGACCATCTCGTGTCTGACAACGCGCGGCGCATGCGGTCCTTGAAGCGGACTCGCAGCATCGCGTCTACTGGCGGATTATGCCGGAGCCCCAGGTAGCTACCGAGGAGAGCGGCCTGGACCACCCTCAGCTCGTCATAGGCGAGCACTGCGGCATAATCGGTTCGCCCGTCGATGATGCGCAGCATCTTCGTAACGTCGAACGTATCGACATATGACACCTCATCCGCGACGAGAAGCGGATTGAGCTCATGGCTCTCGTATTCGCCGGGGCTGACCGTAAGGAAATGTGCCCGGTATCCAGCTGCCTGCGCGGCCAGCATCGCCTGAGTACCATTCCCAGCAGAGTTGGTCTCGACGAAAAGTACTGTCTTCATCGGTCTGGGCAGGACGCTGAGGGAACCTCATAGAGCGGGTTGGCCTTAGCGATTTCGGCAACGGCAGCACGGACCTGGAGCATTGTCTGCTGCTCGATATGCGGCAACTGGTCCAGCACGTCGGCGACGAGATGGGCAAGCTTCTCGAAGTCCGGTGTGCGAAGCCCCCGGGTGGTCAGCGCGGAAGTTCCGAACCGCAGGCCAGACGTGACCATAGGTTTCTGGCTGTCTCCCGGGATGAGGTTCTTGTTACAGGGGATACCAGCTGACTCCAGTGCCGAGCTGGCCACGTCTCCGGTGAGGCCCCGCGGCCTGAGATCCAGCAGGACGAGGGGTGTGTCGGTGCCACCCGTGACGACCGCGTAGCCGCGATGTGTGAGCGTCGCCGCGAGAGCCTGGGCGTTCCGCAGGACACTGTGCGCCCACACCTTGAACCCGGGCTTCAGGGCTTCCCCGAAGGCAGCGGCCTTGGCCGCGGTGTATTCGGGTAGCGGCCCGCCCTGGACACCGGGGAACACCGCCCTGTCGATCCGCCGGGCGAGTTCAGCGTCGGCGCTGAGCACAAGACCGCCGCGCGGCCCCCGCAGGTTCTTGTTGGTCGTCGCCGTCACGACGTGACAGTGCGGGAACGGGTTCGGGTAGGCGCCGCCAGCAATCAGCCCGGCAATGTGTGCGACATCCGCCAGCAGCCAGGCACCGACCTCGTCCGCGATCTCCCTGAGGCGCTCGAAGTCAATGATCCGGGGATACGCCGATCCACCGCAGATTAATAGCTTGGGACGGAAAGACCGCGCCTGATCGAGCAACTCGCCGTAGTCGATCAGCCCATCGTCGGGGTGAACGCCATAGTGCGCCACGTCGAACCAGCGGCCGGAGAAATTGGTCTTAAGCCCGTGGCTGAGATGCCCGCCCGCGGCCAGGGCCATGCTCAGAACCCGGTCGCCGGGTTCGAGCAGCGCGAAGAAGACGGACTGGTTAGCCTGGGTACCGGAATGCGGCTGGACATTGCTGTAGCTACACCCGAACATCGCACATGCTCTTTTTATCGCCAGGCGTTCGATGGCGTCGAGATTGACGGCTCCCGCAAGCCAGCGTCGGCCAGGGTAACCCTCGACCGAGGTGAACGCCAGAATGCTGCCGTGTGCCTCACGGACCGCCCGGCTCATGTAGTTCTTTGGTGCGATAAGTTCTAGTTGCTCGTTCTGCCGCGACTCCTCGACGGTTATATGGTTGTGCAGATCCGGATCCGCGGTGGCCAGGTCCTGGGTAAAGAATTCTGCTGTCGTCATGCCGCTGCCTCATTCTGCAATTAGAAGCGTCATCGACGGAAGCCCTTTGCCGCTCGTACGGTCACGTTGCCGTTACCGAGGTTCTATCTTCCGGCTCGTAGTTGGCTACACACACGGGGTAACTGGGACGTATTGGGACAGCCAGGGACAGCTACGCTGCGCAAGCGGCAGCCCGGTGCCGTCCGTGGGTAGGCGGCTGGAATCATCCGGGTATCGGATGCCGGCAAGGCTAGGAGCAAGCCATGACAACAGGCCCGGATGTGGCTCCCTGCCAGCCGGATCCGGGGCGCTGCGGCCAGCCGGATCCCGTCCGGTTGGCTGCTGACGCTGCCTGGCTGCCTGGCGCTCTGCCAGCCGGATCCGGGGCGATATGGTAAACCGAACCCCGTTCGGTTGGCCGCCCCGGCGGCCAAGTATGCTCCCGCTCATGGAACTCAACGGAACCGCAGCGATCATCTCCGGTGGAGCGAGCGGCCTCGGTGAGGCCACGGCGCGCGAACTCGCAGCCGCAGGCTCCCGCGTCGTGATCGCCGACCTGAACGAGGAGCGGGGCAAGGCGATCGCCAGCGAGCTCGGCGGCCTGTTCGTCAGGACCGACGTCGCCGACGAGGAGTCGGTGCAGGCGGCCGTGGACGCGGCGGCCGGGCTCGGCGCGCCGCTGCGGGTCGCGGTGAGCTGCGCCGGCATCGGCTGGGCCGCACGCACGGTCAGCCGCGAAGGCAGCCCGCATGACCTGGCCGCCTACCGCAGGGTCATCGACATCAACCTGATCGGCACGTTCAACCTGATGCGGATCGCCGCCGCCGCGATTGCCCGCACCGAGCCGGCCGACGCGGATGGCCAGCGCGGCGTGGTCGTCAACACGGCGTCCATCGCGGGTATCGAAGGCCAGACGGGCCAGATCGCCTACGCCGCCTCTAAGGGCGGCATCATAGGCATGACCGTGCCCGCGGCCCGCGATCTCGCCGCCATCGGCATCCGGGTCAACACGATCGCCCCGGGCATCATCGACACCCCGATCTACGGGTCCGGCGAGGCCAGCGAGGAATTCAAGCAGAAGCTGATCGCGCCGGTCGCGTTCCCCAAGCGGCTCGGCACCGCGGCCGAGTTCGCCCACCTGGCACGATCCCTGATCGAGAACGACTACATGAACGCCGACGTCATCCGCTTCGACGGCGGCATCAGGTTCCAGAAGAAGTAACGATGATTCATGCTCGCGAAGACTTGCTGCCGTACCAGTCTTCGCGATTATGAAAAAGAAAGAAAGAAAGGGATGACGTGGCGGACGAGGTACTCGTCGAGGCCGACGGCGGGATAGCGATCATCACGATCAACCGTCCCCAGGCGCGGAACGCGGTCAACGGGGCGGTCTCGGCCGGAATCGCCGAGGCCCTTGATGACCTGGACGCACGCAAGGATGTCCGCGCGCTCATCCTCACCGGCGCGGGCGGCACGTTCTGCGCCGGGATGGACCTCAAAGGCTTCCTGACCGGCGACAACCCGCTGGCCGGCGGCCGCGGCTTCGGCGGCATGACCGAGCGCCCGCCGGCCAAGCCCATCATCGCGGCGGTCGAGGGCTACGCCCTGGCCGGCGGCTTCGAGCTGGTGCTCGCCTGCGACCTGGTCGTCGCCAGCGAGGAGGCCAAGTTCGGCCTGCCCGAGGTGACCCGTGGCCTGGCAGCGGGCGCGGGCGGCCTGCTCAAGCTGCACCACCGCATCCCCTACCACAAGGCCATGGAGATCGTGCTGACCGGCGGTCGCGTCCCGGCCAGCGACCTCCACCAGGCCGGCCTGATCAGCAAGGTCGTCCCGGCCGGCCAGGCGCTGGACGCGGCCCGCGAGCTGGCCGGCCGGATAGCCGCCAACGCACCGCTCGCGGTGGTCGCCTCCAAGCGGGTCATGGTCGAGTCGGCCACCTGGCTCGCCGGTGAGGAACACACCAGGCAAGGCGAGATCATCGGCGCCGTCTTCGGCTCCGCCGACGCCATGGAAGGCGCCGCCGCCTTCGCCGAGAAGCGCCCCCCGGTCTGGCGCGGCGAGTAAGAGTTCACGGGCAGGCCGGCCGACGGCCTTCCACGCCTCGTGCCCGGCGGTCGCCGCGTCCATTCATGTGCTCTCAAGCGCACCAGCCGGGGTGGTCGCTGACGTCATGCTGTCTTCTGATCGTCCTGGGCTGGCCCTGTGACGGCTCGCTCGATCCGCTCCAGCCGCTCGGTGATGTCGGCTAGCTCTGGTGACATGCTGGCGCGAGCAGCGTGCTCCAGGATCGATCGCACGTAGCTGGTATAGCGCAGGTGCTGGACCCTTGCCTGCCGCTTGAGCTGGTCGATCACCTCGACAGGCAGCCGTAGCGAGGTGGTCGACATTGGCTGTGGCTCCACCCACTCACCGTGCTCCATCTCCGTGCTGGTGTCGTGTGTTCCGTAGTACTCGGCAATCTGTTCAAGTTCGGCTGCGGGGCAGGGAAGCTGCTCGGTCTTCTTGGTCATGATCATCGTGCCTTCCTGTGGAAGGTCTTCTTCTCAGCGGCGGTCAGGTCACGAGCGGTGACAATGAACGCCTCCTCGCCTTCGCTGATGGCAACCACAAGCAGATAGCGGCCTGTGTAGGTACGGCCGTAAATCAGGGTGGTGCCGCTGCGGCCGGGAACGGCCCAGTGGGGGTGTTCGAGGATAGCCTCTCTCGCACCTCGTCTAGGGTGACGCCGTGAGCGGCAACGTGGTCAGCGGACCAGTCGCTGTCGCGCACGGCCTTGAACACACCCTCATTGTAATGCATTCGCATTACATGACGCCTCTGTCTGGTGCAGCGAGTAGCGCACCCAGCCTGGCGTGGCGAGTAGTGGGCGATTAGGTCACCGGCTCGGCTAGCCGTGACTGTTCGTGTACACAATTTTGGGTACAATGGGTTCATGGATGACAGTCAGAGCCAACTGAGCGTGCGCGACGCCCGTGCTCACTTTGCCGAGGTCATCAGGCGAGCACAGGGCGGGACGCCCACCATCCTCACCCGCAATGGTGAGGCCGTGGCCGCCGTCGTCCCCATCGAAGACTTCAACGCTCTGGAAGACGCTATCGACAGGTATTTCGCCAGGGAAGCGGACCGTGACCTGGCGGAGAACCCCGACGCGCCGACCCACAGCATGTCCGAGGTGGTTGCCGCCATCTTTGAGGAAGAGTCCGGCAAGGGTGCCGCGTGAAGTACGCGTTCCGCTGGCGGGAGCGGGCCGTGCGGCAGTTGCGGGCCATTCCGCAGCCGGCCGCGCTGACGATCTTGCGGGCACTGGCGCCGCTCGGCGATGATCCACGCCGGGCGGACGTCAACGTCAAGAAGCTCTCCGGATACGGAGACCGTTATCGGCTGCGGGTTGGGGACTACCGCGTCATCTACGAAGTCATGGACGGGCAACTCGTCATCTTGGTCGTGGGGGTGGGGCACCGCCGGGAGATCTACCGCACGATGTCCTGACAGAGCAGGTGCCCATGCGCCGGGAAGCCCAAGACGGAGCGATGCTGTATGTCCTGCACGACCACGGCGCGTTTTGATTCGTCGATCCGGTAGAGGATGCGCCACTGGGTGGCGAGCCGTGCGCTATGAAGGCCGGCCAGCTTGTCCCGCAGCGGCTTGCCGGCCCGGTAGGGCAT
>DASXMU010000446.1:0-6121 GCA_036495485.1 Streptosporangiaceae bacterium | reverse complement strand
GGTGCCCTGCTGCGCGGTGGTCTGTCGTGCGGCGCTGGCTGGTTCCGCCCGCGAGATAGAGGAGCATGCGCGCATCCCGACGGGGTGCGGCCGCATGCTGGCCGAACGAGGCCTGACCGTCTGACGCGACACGCCGGCCCGGCGCGCCGCTGCCGAGCCCGATGGGAGCGAAGCCGGCGCGGACGAAGGTGGCGTAGCCGAAGGATGCGCGGTCGAACCCGATACCGGCTCTGCCTCTGCTGGCATGGCGCTCATCTGGGCCTCCTTCAAAACGAATGACAGTTCGATAGTACACCCGTTCGACTGCTAGTGTGTTCGATCGAACGGCTGCTCGTACGATCTGTCTTACCGGACGGCTGCGACATTTTCGTGTCGCGTCGAACAGATGTTTGAGATCCGGCAGCGAAACCGCTACCGTCTGCTCAGAACGCAATATCCGGTGTGGAGGTCAGATCATGGACAGCAGCAGCGAGCAGGGCTCGGACCGGTCGGCCGTGTCCGCGACTGGCGCAGACGGCACGCCCGAGGCCAGGCCAAAGGGCAGGCCAGGACGCAAGCCCAAGGGCAGCGTCCCTGCGGTGGTGATCGACACGCCTGACCATCCAGACCCTGATCACGTGCTCACCTGGCGGCAGCGCAAGGTGCTTCAGGTGATCCGTGAGTCCGTTCAGAAGCGCGGCTACCCACCCTCGATGCGGGAGATTGGCGAAGCGGTAGGGCTGACCAGCACGTCAAGCGTGTCGTACCAGCTGTCGACCTTGCAGAGCAAGGGGTATCTGCGCCGCGACGCGGGCAGACCGCGCACCGTGGAGGTACGGCTGCCCGGTCACGCTCCGGTGCGGCCCGACCAGGAGCTGGACGGCGCCGTGGAGCCGGATATCGCGCCGAGTGGTGCTGACATCCCGTCGCAGGGAGCGACATACGTGCCTTTGGTCGGCCGGATCGCGGCTGGTGGCCCGATCCTGGCCGAGGAATTCATTGAGGATGTCTTCCCGCTGCCCAAGCAGATCGTCGGCGAGGGCACGCTGTTCCTGCTCAAGGTTGTCGGAGACTCCATGATCAACGCTGCGATCGCGGATGGCGACTGGGTCGTGGTGCGCCAGCAGCAGGTGGCGGAGAGTGGCGACATCGTCGCCGCGATGATCGACGGTGAGGCCACGGTCAAGACCTTCAAGCGGTCGAACGGGCATGTCTGGCTCATGCCGCACAACCCCTCCTACACACCGATCCCCGGCGACACAGCCACGATCCTCGGGCGTGTCGTCGCCGTGCTCCGACGCGTGTAGCGGGACGGCATGCTGGGCTGCCCCGTGCCTATGCACCAGGCAGTGTCCCGCCATGTTCCGGGGCCCCTGGACCCCGTGAGTGCCGGCGCTCCAACACGGGGCGCCGGCCCACTGCCGTACCCAGCCCACCGGGCTCCACCCCGCCTAGCGGACGCGCCGCACAATCACTGACTACGGCAGCCTGGCCCACGTCACTAGCTCGCTGACCCCAATCACTTCTGTGTGCGAAGTCACAATCCAGAGCCCGCCTGGCAGCCAGACCTCACCCCAACCCCCACAAAACCGCAGCCCAGCGCCCAGTTTAGCCATCCCCCAGCCAGGCTGACCCCAGAGCCGCCCACCCCGACCAGCCGAACACAGACCCCCGAATGAGTCCAACTTTTACCGAATCAGCTGAACGGTTACGCAACGCGATACGTGGTCTGGTTGTACGTCACGTTAGCGTGCAGCGCACCATACGTACCACGCGTACACCTCTTCCTGTGTGAAATGGAGATCACGATGTCTAACCGATGGTGGGTTACGGGGATTTTCGCGGCCGGGATGCTCACCGTTGCGGCCTGTGGAAGCAGCTCGCCGAGCGGAGGTTCAAACAACTCCTCCTCGACGTCAGGGGGGAGTTCATCAAACGGTGCCAATTCGTCGTCGGCGACCGTGACGACGGCGAAGATCAGTGGCGCGACGGTGCTGACCAACGCCAAGGGTTTCGCGCTCTACTGGTTCGTCGCGGACACCTCGACCAAGTCCAACTGCAACGGAACATGCCTGGGCTACTGGTCGGCGGTGAAGGGCCCGGCGACCGGGAACAACATCCCAGGCACCTTCGGCACGATCACCCGGTCCGACGGATCGAAGCAGGCAACCTACGACGGGCACCCGCTGTACACCTACGTGGGCGACACCAAGCCTGGCGAGGCGACGGGCAACGGCCTGAACCTGTCCGGCGGCGTCTGGCACGTGGTCACCGAATCCGGCAGTGGCGGCGCCGTGCCCAGCTCCACCTCCTCCCCCACTTCCTCCAGCGGTGGGAGCTACGGGTACTAAGCCCAAGTCACGGACAGTAGCTGGCGCTTTAGCACCAGATGACCCCATCAGCTGCGGGAACAGCCGTTCCGACCCAACGGCCGTTCCCGCACCACTCGGCGGCGGCCGCTGAAGCCCTGGCCGGCCACTGGCCGCCGCCGCTGGCGCCAGGGCAGCGTGAGCCCTCCCGCTGCCCTGGCCCGCCAGCACCAGGAGAAACTCAAGATAACTGGCCTATCGAATAGCGGGCATAACGATGACACGACGCAGTAGCACAGCACGAGGGGGCACCTCCATGACACCAGAGACACGCACCACGACAGGCCAGGCGCCAGCTCCGGCACCCGCCTGGCGGACGATCGTGCCGCAAGTGCTGGGATCGGGGCTGCTGATCGCCAGCGCAGCGATCCACCTCGACCTCTATCTGACCGGCTACCGGACGATCCCTACGATCGGCCCGCTCTTCCTGCTGCAGGTGATCGCCGGGTTCCTGCTCGGCCTCGCGGTCATCGCCATGCGGCTCCTCGACCCCGCAGCCGGCCTGCGCACCCGGCTGGCCGCCGCGATGGGGGCCGGGTTCGCCATCGCCACCCTGGGCGGCTACATCCTGTCGGTGTGGATCGGCCTGTTCGGGTTCAAGGAGGTGCGCACCGCGCCCGGGATCGTCGCCGGACTGCTTGAGGTCGCTGCCTTCGCAGCCCTGGCGGTGCTCGCGCTGGCCCCAACCTCCCCGGACGGCCCAGCCTTGGTGCCCGCCGCGATGACCCGGATGGCGGGAATGGCCACCGGAGGGCTCATCGTCGTCGCCCTGGTGCTGTTCGGCGTATCGGTCGCCGGGGCCAGCGGCGGCAGCAGCGCGCCTGCGGCCACGCACGCCAGCCTGAACGCCATGACCATCAAAGGCGTCAAAGTGCTCACGAACGCCCAGGGCCGCACACTGTACTGGTTCGCCCGCGACACGGCCACGGCCTCGAACTGCTACGGGAGCTGCGCCGCCTACTGGACGCCGGTGACCGGCAAGCCCACAGCGAGCGCCGGCGTGACCGGCAAGCTTGGCACGATCAAGCGAACCGACGGATCCACGCAGGTCACTTACAACGGGCACCCGCTGTACACCTACATAGGTGACGGGGGGCCCGGCCAGGAAAGAGGGAACAAGCTCAACATAAACGGCGGCCTCTGGTACGTGGTTCCCGCCTCCGGGTGACCGGGCCGGACGACTCCGAAGCGGAGCTGGCCCGGCCCCAGCCGGTGCCAGCTCCGCTGATACCGGAAGCCACCCGGCCAGCGCTGCGATAACCTTGATGACATGCGAGCCGCCTGGCTGCTTCTTAGGATGCCGCGCTGACGCCCTGAGTCAGCGTGGCAACCCCTCGTGCACGAGGGGTTTTTTATTGGGACCAAGCCGATCGTGGTGAGAACCTCATGACCGAGACCGCCAGCCATTCAGCGCAGGACGAGGGCGCGGGCACAACGCCGGACCCGGGCGTCGGCTCCGCCCCGGCCGACTCTGCCCCGGCCGGCTCCGCTGGCTCCGCCCAAGCGAGCGACCAGCCGCCGTTCCGGTATGACGCGCGCCTCGCGGGCGAGATCGAGCTGCGCTGGCAGGAGTACTGGCAGGCCACGGGGACCTTCCACACGCCGAACCCCTCGGGCACCATGTCCGAAGGCTTCGAGCGGGTCGTGAACCTGCCCAAGTTCTTCGTCATGGACATGTTCCCGTACCCCAGCGGCGCGGGCCTGCACATCGGCCACCCGCTGGGCTACATCGGCACCGACGTCTACGCCCGGTACAAGCGGATGACCGGGCACAACGTGCTGCACCCGTTTGGCTATGACGCGTTCGGCCTGCCCGCCGAGCAGTACGCCATCGACACCGGGCAGCACCCGGCGGTCACCACCCACAGCAACATCGCGAACATGCGGCGCCAGCTGAGCCGGCTGGGCCTGGGGCACGACGAGCGCCGCGAGTTCGCGACCACGGACGTGCGCTACTACAAGTGGACGCAGTGGATCTTCCTGAAGATCTTCAACAGCTGGTTCGACCCAGCGGACCAGCGCGCGCGGCCGATCGGCGAGCTGACCGCCGAGTTCGAGCAGGGCAGCAGGCAGCCCGTCAGTAACGCCAACCCGGACGGCAGGTCCTGGGCGGAGCTGACCGAGCTGGAACGGCGCAAGGTGGTCGACAGCTACCGCCTGGCCTACAACGCCGTGGAAATGGTCAACTGGTGCCCCGGGCTGGGGACGGTGCTGGCCAACGAGGAGATCACCGCCGACGGCCGCAGCGACGTCGGCAACTACCCGGTGTACCGGCGGCCGCTGCGCCAGTGGATGCTGCGGATCACCGCCTACGCCGAGCGCCTGCTGACCGACCTGAACCGGCTGGACTGGCCGGAGTCGATCAAGACGATGCAGCGAAACTGGATCGGGCCGAGCGACGGCGCCAGCATCGAGTTCCTGGTCTCCGGGTCGCAGGCGACGATCCGGGTGTACACCACCCGTCCCGACACCCTGGCCGGCGCGACCTACATGGTGCTGGCGCCCGAGCACCCGCTGGTGGACGAGCTGGTCTCCGGCACCGCTTGGCCCGAGGGCACCCCGCAGGCGTGGCGCTACCCCGGCGGCGGCCAGACCGGCACCCCGGCCGGAGCGGTGCAGGCCTACCGGGCGGCGGCCGCACGGCTGACCGACCGGCAGCGGGCCGAGGAGGGCTACGACAAGACCGGCGTCTTCACCGGCGCCTATGCGGTCAACCCGATGACCGGCGAGCCGCTGCCCGTGTTTATCGCGGACTACGTGCTGATGGGCTACGGCACCGGCGCGATCATGGCCGTGCCCGCGCACGACGAGCGGGACCTGGCGTTCGCCCAGCTGTTCGGCCTGCCGGTCCGCGCCGTCCTGCAGCCGGCCGCCGGCTGGTTCAGCGGCCACGCGATCACCTCGGACACTCCCCCGGCCCAGTGGCCGGAAGCCTATGTGGGCGACACCGGCTATCTGGACCTGAACGTGCCCGGGCTGGACCTGACCGGCCTGGCCAAGACGGCGGCCATCGAGGCCTCCATCCGCTGGCTGGCCGGCCGTGGCGCCGGGCACTACGAGCGGTCCTACCGGCTGCGTGACTGGCTGTTCTCCCGGCAACGTTACTGGGGCGAGCCGTTCCCGATCGTGTACGACGACGACGGGATGCCGGTCGCGCTGCCCGATGAGCTGCTGCCGGTGGAACTGCCGGAGATGACCGAGTTCCGGCCCGAGCCGCAGCAGGACGAGTCCAGCGACCCGGTCCCGCCGCTGGCCCGGGCGGCGGACTGGGTGAACGTCGAGCTGGACCTGGGTGACGGCCCCCGGCGGTACCGGCGCGAGCTGAACACGATGCCGCAGTGGGCCGGCTCGTGCTGGTACTACCTGCGCTACCTGGACCCGGTCAACGACGAGCGGTTCGTCGATCCCAGCATCGAGCGGTACTGGATGGTGCCGCAGGACGCCGAGCCCGGCGACGGCGGCGTGGACCTGTACGTCGGCGGCGTCGAGCACGCGGTGCTGCACCTGCTGTACGCCAGGTTCTGGCACAAGGTGCTGTACGACCTGGGCTACGTGTCCACCCGGGAGCCGTTCAACCGCCTGTTCAACCAGGGCTACATCACCGCCACCGCCTACCTGGACGAACGCGGCATGTACGTCCCGGCTGCCGACGTCAGAAGGACCCCCGACGGCGGGTACGAATACAAGGGCGGGCCGGTGAGCCCGCGGGCCGGCAAAATGGGCAAGAGCCTGAAGAACGTGGTGACGCCCGACGACATCTACACCGCCTACGG
>DASXMU010000445.1:0-6401 GCA_036495485.1 Streptosporangiaceae bacterium | reverse complement strand
CCGCGTGCGGTGAGTTCCCTGGCCAGGCCGCCGGCCATGCTTTCTAGTTCCTGGTATGACACGACCTGGTCGCCGCAGACCAGGGCCGTGCCGCCAGCGGCGCCGGGCAGGGCGAAGACCAGCGGCAAAACCCCAGGGCCGGTGCCGCTGTCCTGGCTGCTCATCTGTTCGCCTCGGCGTCGGGCAATGCCCGCAGGTCTTCTTCGGACAGGTGCGATAGCTGGGCGAGCGCGAGTTCCTCGACTAGCACGGCGAGCTGCGCTGGGGTCGGGTGGCCGAAGAATTCACGGAAGGTCACACTGGCTCCGAAGACGTCCCACCATTATCATCTGGCACCATCCAGAGCAGCCTGCAGCGCGTTCAGGTACCAGGTCGATGTCTCCAGTCGCAATAGCGTGCCCAAGGCAATATCGTGCGCACAACGCGGTTCGCGGATGACTGCCGGTGCTATGACATTCTTGAACCATGCGGGCCCATGGCGGGAATCGATCTGGATGTGCAGGGAATGGTATTGGTATGCTGCCTCCGGCAGGTTGAGCCGCTTGCACCCTATAACGAAAGACCTGAACCGGCGGGGTGTCAGGTACTCAGTCACACCGAAATAACCAATGGCTTTGTAGTAGTGTCGCTTCGAAAGCGCCAGTGCGGCTGACACGTTTCCGCAGATTCTGGACTCCAGCATGATACTGCTTGTTATGAAGGGCTGGGTAACTCCGGCGGCATCGAGCGTACGCGCGAAGACTGTCGCATGAGCATCGGCCGGGTTACCGTTTCCGACCTCATCCCAGAGATTACTCGTAAGTTCCATCTTCTCCGGTCCGTCGGTCCCCATGATCAGCAGTGCCAGGATGTCGTCGAGCCGTGGATCAAGAGACGTTTCCTGGGCCAGGTAGAATCTCATGTCATCCGGTGACGCCCGGTTTTCGAGGAAGTCCCGGTAAAACGAGTGGTTGCTGGCCTGGTGTTCGCTGATTAAACGGCGGAACCAAGGCAGGAATGACTTGCCGCCGGGGAGGCTCGCCAGTGAGCTATCGGCGGTTCTCGCTTTTATACCTGCGATAATTGCAGCGAGCATCGCATTTTCAAGCACCATGCGAATATCATCGAGTAGCGTGCTCAGCATAGTATCTATTTGCTCGATGAGAGGTGTGGAGAAATACCAGTCATACATCTTGCCTAGAGCGAGGTGCGCTTGGCGCAATGCGGTCTCGTCTTGCTCGGTAAACGCCTGTTTGGCTAGAGCGCGTACCGAGTTCGCGACCGTCTCCCGGTACCGGGGGTTAGCGGCCCGCGCGTTCAGCAGATCACTGTCATGACATGACAGCAGGTCATCAACGAACCTGGCCGGGTCGGCGACGGCGCACATATCACGAGTGGTACTCAATGGCGTATCCCTCTCCGCGGTCCCTAGGCGAACATAGCGTCCATGGTCTCATGGGTGATCGTTTTGTGGGTTTCAGTCTCGTTCGCCCAGCAGGTGTTGAGGATGATACGAGTGGCCGCTGTGGTCAGCGGAATGGTACGGTGCAGCGTGGTGTCCGATCGCAGGAAGTACAAGTCTCCTGTGGTATTTGCATAAGTGCGGATTGGATTTTCAAGCTGGTACTCATGAACCCGTGGATTTTGCTTGTCCCAGTTCGTGTGCGGAATGCATTGCAGCAGGCCACCTACCTCAGGGCCCGGCGCCTGTATTATCCAGATGACTGTAAAACTGAAGTCCCCCCAGTGCCAGCCGTGGGTGTCACCTGGCTGGTCCTGGCGGATTATGACATATTTTTCCCCCTCCCAGGGGCAGGGGTGCACTTCCGCGCCAGCGATCTCGCCGAGCACATTTTTGAGGCTGGCCGAGTTATATACGGCAGAGATAAGCTGGGATTCGCGTGATATCTCAGCCGCGCCGACCGTGTGCATCTTCCTCGGGCTCCCGCCCGTTTCCTGGATCTGAATGTCGATCCGCCGGGCATGTTGTGACAGCAGATCGGTCACCTCATCGGTTACCTGCGCGAAAATACTTTCCGGGACCAGGCCGCGGAGCTTTGTATAACCTTCCCGGCGGAACTGCTGAGATTTCTTGCGGAGGTCCGTCCGCTCGGAGTATTCCTTGAGGTGGCGGTCGAGGACTTCTTCGTCGAGTGTGCGCATGGAATTCGCATGCTCCTATTCGGGCCGCAACATGGCGCTGCGGCGGGCAACCATTTAAGGGTGAGCGCTAAGCTTTTCGTGCAGAGCAGGCTATACATTCTGTGGTAGCGGTCTCAATCGCTGGCCGCTATGGCCAGCCGGAGGCTGCGGGGCCGCATGTCGGTCCACACTTCGCCGATATGGGCCAGGCACTCGTCGCGGGTGCCTGACACCCCGGTCGCTTGCCAGCCACCTGGGACCTCGCGGTCGGCTGCCCAGATCGAGTACTGCTCTTCGTCGTTGATGACGACGAGGTACTGGGTCTGCGCGTCTTGCTCGGACATCGCGTGGGTGCTTCCTTTCGTTCGCAGCAGCACTGCTATGACCTTTTCGGGTAAGAAACGACGGAAGGATGGGCTCATCCGTGTGCCTCACCGGCCTGTTCGGCGATTATGGAGCCGAGATCGACCTCGTCCATGAGTTCAGCGAACATCTTCTCGACCTCCGCGCAGAACGCCTTGAGATTCGGCGTCCGCACCAGCGACGCCAGTTTGATGTCGACGAGAAGGCGGTCCCGCAGGAGGAACAGCATGCGCACCGCGAGCAGAGAATTCCCGCCCGCCCCGAAGAAATTGTCAGCGAGGTCCACGACATCGACAGCCAGCGTCCGAGCCCAGATCGCCGCGATCTCTCGCTCCAGCGGCGTCTGCGGCGGACTGGCGCCAGCACGGCGCGGCTCCGGCGTCCGTTCCATGGCGAGCAGGGAGCTGGTATCGGCCTTGCCGTTGGTGTTGATCGGCAGCTCGTCAAGCACCGTGATGACACTGGGCACCATGTAGCGCGGGAGGACCGATTCCAGGTACGCCCGCAAGCTGGCGGAGTCTGGCTGCCGCCCGGCGACGGCGGTATAGACGCGCAGTTCGCTGTCGCCATGCGGGCCCGGCGCGGCCAGCGCGATGGCCTGCTGGACGTCGGGTGAGCGCTCCAGCGCGGCTTCGATCTCGCCGAGTTCGATGCGATAGCCACGCACCTTGACCTGGGTGTCAGATCTGCCGAGGTACTCCAGGTCGCCGTAGGCGTTCCAGCGCCCCAGGTCACCGCTGCGGTACAGGCGCCTGCCGGGCACGTCGCCCAGATGATCGGGCACGAAGCGCGCGGCGGTCAGGTCAGGATGCCCGGTGTAGCCGCGGGTCAGACCCGATCCACCGACGTAGATCTCGCCGACAACACCGACCGGGCACAATTCGCCTCGCTCGTCAAGAACGTGCACCCGCATGCCGGGCAGCGGTGATCCGAGCTGAGTCAGCGCCCGGCCAGTACGCTCTTCGTCAAGCTCTCTGAACGTGACGTGCACGGTTGTCTCGGTGATCCCGTACATGTTGATCAGCCGCGGACCGGAGTAGCCATGCCGGGAAGCCCAACGGCGCACAGATGCCTGATCCAACGCCTCACCGCCGAGCACCACCACGCGCAGGCTCAGTCCGGCGCGAACCCGCGCATCCACGGCCTCGAACTGGCGGAAGGCAGCGGGTGTCTGGTTGAGCACGGTCACCCCAGCGTCGCAGACGAGACGGTAGAACGCCTCGGTGTCGCGGACCATCAGGCCAGGCACTACGACAACGCGTCCGCCCGTGGTCAGTGCTCCCCAGATCTCCCACACGGAGAAGTCAAAGGCGAGGCTGTGGAACAGCGTCCACACGTCACCGCGCCCGATCTTGAGGCGCTGGCGTGCGGCGCCGATTAGCCGGGTGACGTTGTCGTGAGTGACCGTCGTGCCCTTGGGGCGGCCGGTGGTGCCCGACGTGAAGATGACGTAGCAGGCATTGCCAGGCTGGGCCGGCGTCAGCGACCGCTCCGGTGCAGGTCCGAGATCGCCTGGACTGGCGTCCAGGTCGAGCACCGTCCAATGCCCGGCCGGAACACTGTCGGCGGTCGGGGCGTGCGCGAGCACCAGCTCGGCGCCGGCCTCCGTAAGCATGAGCTTCATGCGCTCGGTCGGGAAGGCGGCGTCCAGCGGCACGTACACGCCGCCCGCCTTCATCACGGCCAGGGTGGCGATGATGGTCTCCAGGGACGGCTCAAGCAGCACTCCGACGCAGCACTCCGGACCGACCCCGAGCGCGCGCAGGCGGCCGGCCAAAGCGTCGGCTCGGGCGTCCATCTCGCGGTAGGTGAGGCGGTCCGCTCCGCTGACCACCGCAACCTCGTTCGGGTTAGCCGCTGCTGCCGCAGACACCAGCTCGTGCACGGTGACGCCTGGCTGCCGCGTGCCTGTGGCCGGTGACTCGGTCCCCGACCACGAGGCCAGCGACCGGCGCTCGGCGGCAGGCAGCATGTCTAGCTGGCTGACAGGCACATCCGGCCTGGCTACCACCTGGCGGAGCAGTGCTCGCCAGTGGCCGACGAGAGCCTGCACGGTTGCTGACTCAAACAAGTCGGTCACGTACCCCACCTCGAGCCGTAGCCCGTCAAGCCCCCGGTATACCGACCAGGTGAGGTCGAACTTGGCAGTGTCCGTGGTCACGAAGGCACGCCGCACTTCTACCTCACCGGGCGTGACCGGACGGTCTTCCTCATGGAAGGCAAAGACGACCTGGAAGACTGGGTTATAGCTGAGCGAGCGCTCGGGACGCAGGTGACTGACTGCGTGGTCGAAGGGGACCACGCTGCGCGTGAGCGCCTCAAGGATGGCTGCGCGCGAGCGGGAGACCAGCTCACGGAAGCTCGGGTCGCCCGCCAGGCTGACCCGGATCACGAGGAAGTCAACGAAGAAGCCCACCCGCTCATCAAGCTGGGCTGAGCCTCGCGGGGCGTTCGGTGATCCCAAGACGATGTCATCGCTGCGCGAATGCCGGGCTGCCAGGGCCTGGAAAGCCGCCAGCAGGACCTCGTACAGCGTGGCGTCCGCGCTGACGGCGAGCTGCTCAAGCTCGGCCAGCGGCGCATCGGCCAGGGAGAAACTGACTGTGGAGCCCCGGTAGCTCAGCTCGACTGGGCGCTGGCGGTCAGGACACAAGGCAAGAGGGGATGGCGCGCCGCCTCGGTCCGTAGCTGGCGAAGACGCCGGGAGCGCGCTGTCAATCATTTCAAGAAGACCTCATTGCGCTGATAGACGGAATGTGCGATCCGTTTGGTCGCCTCAGCCGCCGTATCAGAAAGCCCGGGTTTCGCATCCTAATCTTCGCTCAGCGCCGAGTAAGCTCATTGGCCGCGAGCATTGCAAATGCCGCGCCGCGCCGCACGCCGAGTTAAACCCCGTTAAGCACGCCGTCGAAATATCCCCGTGATGATAAAGAAACATCTTACGAATACTCCTCATTGGCATGCGGAAACCCAAGCTATGACACCGCCTTGCTCGTTCATGAATTGCGTGGGGGGTATACAAGAATTAATGCTGCAACACCGGGCATCGCTTGGGAAGATGAACTTTCGGGCGTAGAACTTTCGGGCGTAGAACCTTCCGAGGGCAAATCGGGCATAACTGCCAATGGTCACTATTCCGGCCGCCCGTCATCAACCCGCCCCGGCGCGTCACCCTGCCCGCCAGGGCAGGCTGACAGGATCCAGCCCGCCATGGCGCCAGAACCGGACGGTCCGCGCTTACGGATCACGGGTGCGCTGCCCGCCACGGTATCCTCGGCGGAACGCCTGTTGACATAAGTCAAGGTCTAGCCGTTACCTTGACTTATGGTGACGGATAGAACTAGTGAGTCATGGTATGAAATTTCAATAAATACACCGGTTTCGCACGTGCCGCGCGACGTGGCCTCGTTCCCGCCCCGGTGGTTGCTTGAGGCGACCAATAGGTTGGAGACACTGACTGATCGGCAGCTAGCTGTGATGGAATTGCTTAGCCGGGGTATGGCTAATTCGGAAATTGCGCGTGAACTCTCGTGCAGTGAGCGCACGGTCAAGCAGCATCTCAGCGCGATCTTTACTAGGCTGGATATATGTTCTCGGCTGCAAGCCGGGCTTATTGCCTACCACAGTAAACTAGGAAAAGCCGTGTCGGACTGGTCCGCTTCCCTGAGCCAGGACCCTTGACCGCCCGGTAACTCCCGCCCGGCTCCGCTGCGCCGGGCGCTGCCGCGCATCTAGCTGGGGACCGATTTTCGGATCAGGCTGTGGTCCCCGTCGCGGGTGCCGGGGCGGTGGCGGCCTGGCTCCAGGCGGCCAGGAGCGCGGCTTCGCGAGGGGTGGGCTCCAGGAAGGTGTGCAGGGGCGCGTCGGGGTGGGCGGCGAGGGCGGCGAGCAGGTCGGTGAGCGAGTGCAGGTAGCCG
>DASXMU010000444.1:0-5209 GCA_036495485.1 Streptosporangiaceae bacterium | reverse complement strand
GGAGGGCGTTCGCGGTGGCCAGCACGTCCAGCACGGCGCTCAGCCCGGAGTCGAACAGGCCCGGCACCGCCAGCACACGGATCCGCATGTCGGAAACGGTATCATTCGCGGCGGATCCGTCACTGTCCCGGGCTCCGGGCCATGCCTAACGTTGACCATGAACCGAACGAGAGGATCTTTTATGAGCGTCGACCGAGGACTGCTGGTCATCCTGGAGGCCAAGCCGGGCAAGGCCGGGGAACTCGCCGCCTTCCTGGCCCAGGCCCAGCCGCTGGCCGCCGCCGAACCCGGCACGGTCACCTGGTATGCGTTCAAGCTCAGCGACACCACCTACGGTATTTTCGACACCTTCGCTAGCGAGGACGCGCGGCAGGCCCACCTGAACGGCCCAATCGCCGCCGCCCTCGGCCAAGCCGCCCCCGGCCTGCTGGCTAAGGACCCGGACATCAAGACCACCGACATCCTCGCCGCCAAGCAAGCCACCCCCTGACAACTCCTCGACGGTCCAGTCCATCTGACCGGCACAGCTGGCCACCTGCCTGCACGACCCGCTCACCACCCAAATGCACCAGCTTCACCAACAGTGACCAGCCAGCGACGCCACCGGTATGGCACGGCGATCGGCAAACCGAGCAGCAGTTCCAGAACATCGGCCGATGTAATCGTCCCCGCACTAGCGCGCTGCCGCCGCGCATGCTCGCCGTCATCGAACTTGGTAACAGATCAACGCCTCGGTTCCCATGATTGACACGAGCGTTCGCCGAACTTGGTCGCTCGGTATGGCAGGTGATGCCGCCCACGCGGCAGCCGTGAGTGTCCCTGCGACCCTGGTCACGACTCCCACCTTGCATCCTGCTGCTGGCCAGAACAACGTGCTGGCGGAGCCGCAACGGCACCTTTCCACCAACTTCGCGCGCCGTGGGTTCGCCGCCGTCTGGGACGAGGTCCGGCACCGCCCGGGGGCCACCGGCAGCCCGCGCCTGCACGCAGTTCTTGCAGTGCTGGAGTGCACGGCCGAGTCCCGGCTGCCCGGCGGCTAAGGACCCGTCGACCCTGCAGTCGGTAGCCACCCAGATCGCCCGCGAACACCGCGCCCCCGGCACTTTCCCCGAGCGCAACCTGCTGGCCATGCTCACCTGACACCAGCCAGGACCAGCGAACCAGCCGGGCCGCCACCGGCCCTGGACGGCGCCGCCCGGACGATGCGCCCGGCTATCAAGACCTTCGACCACCGGTCACGACTATCCACCCTGGTGGATGCGCGCCAGCGCGCCGCAAACATAGCGTGGACGCCGTAACTCAAACGCCATATGTCGCCGCACCAGACAGGATTATCTGGTTTCCGTTCCTGGCGTCGTATCACGTCACGCATATAGAAAGGGGAATGGAACATGGGCAGTATCCGCGATCTCATTGCCGAGGGCGCCAAGCGCTATGATCAGTCAGATGCCGAGGGCATGGCGGCCACGTATGCGGATGACGCCGTACTGACAGCGCCCCCGGGAGAACGAGCAGAGGGCAAGCAGGCGATACTCGACTACTGGGTCCAGATGATCCGCGCCTTCTCAGATAAAACCGGGGAGGTGGGGCGTAGCAGTGAGACAGCGGACACCTATTTCGGCGAGATCAGCTTTTGGGGGACAAACACCGGTGATCTGACGATGCCCGATGGCACCTCCATCCCCGCCACCGGCAAGTCCGTGGAAGTGCGCGGAGTCGAGTTTGCGCAGGTGCGCGATGGCAAGATCGTCGAGCACAACATGTACTGGGACTCTCTGGGCATGATGCGTCAACTCGGCTTGCTCCCCAGCTAACATGCACCCTGCTTCCGCCGGGGGGATAGAGAGGCGCCGCGGTGCGGAGAGCTGTCCGGGATCAGCGCTGCGGGGTGACGGGCGGTGCTGTGCCGTGGCGGGCGGGAAGCGCGGCCGCGAGCTGCGCGCGGGAGCTGATGCCGAGCTTGGTGAAGACCTTGCGTAGGTGGTAGGCGACGGTGGCGGGGCTGATGAACAGCCGCGCGGCGATCTGCGGGTTGGAGGCGCCGTCGCCCGCCAGGTGGGCTATGAGCGCTTCTTGCGCGGTCAGGGGGTCTCGTGTTTTGACGGCGCGTTCGCGGGCCTGGCCGCCGCTTGCCCGCAGCTCGTTCCGCGCCCGTCCGGCGAACGCTGCGGCGCCGATCGAGTCGAAGATCCCGTAGGCGCTGGCGAGCTGGTCGTGGGCGTCGCGCCGGCGCCGCTGGCGGCGCAGCCACTCGCCGTAGACCAGATGGGCGCGCCCTAGCTCCACACGCAGGCGGGTGCGGCCGAACCGGTCGATCGCCTCGCGGTAGAGGTTCTCGGCGGCTGCGCCGTCGCTGACCAGCGCCCGCGAGCGGGCCTCGGCGCCAAGCGCCCAGTGGGTGCCGCAGGCACGGGCGATGCCGGACAGCCGCTGGAGGGCACTGGCAGCGTGCTCGGGCACCGCGCTGCGCGCCGCCGCCTCAATCAGCTCGACGAGTGCCCAGCTAGCGAACCTGATCGCGGGGGAGTCCTCGCTTGCCCGCTGCGCTGCTGCCAGCGCCTCCTCATAGCGGCCCAGGCTATTGCACAGCACCGCGTCCGCCCAGTCCACGAAGGTCAGCGCTGCGCCCTCACCCCGGCGCTCCGCGTCACCGGTGGCGGCCTGGATCAGCTCAGCGGCTTGTGCTTCCTGGCCGCGGAAGACGGCAAGGGTCACGGCGCCGTACGGCGCCATGCTGCTCCCGGTCGCCTCGGTGACCGACTCGGCCTGCGCCACCATCGCAGCGGCCTCGGTGAACTCCCCGGCGAACACGTGCGCTCCCGAACGCACGTTAAAAGCCACGGGGAGCACGATCAGCGCACCAGCATCACAGGCGAGCGTGACCTGGCGGGCCGACAGCACGTCCCAGCTATCGTGGTCCCACACAGTCTGCGCGGCACGGCAGGCCAGCCAGAGCCAGCGCCACTCTGCCCCGGCGGACAGGTCAGCGTCGCGGAAGGCGCTCACTGCCCGGCGGAGCACCGGCGCCGCTGCCGGGCAACCTTCGGTGGCCAGCAAGGCCAGCCCGTCCAGGAGCAGATCGGGCGGGCGCGCGGGCTGTGACGGCGGCGGTGCCGCGCGCGCAGCCTCGGCCACCTCCCGCATCCCGCCGCCCAGAGCCAGGCGGCCCGCGAATGTCGCGGCAGACATTGCTTGCAGATAGGTCTCGCGGGCCAGCCGTGGATCGAGTGGCTCCAGTTGCCGGGCGGCCTTCAGCAGCAGCGGGGGCGCGTCGCTGCCCAGATCGGACGCGAACGCGATCTGGCCGCGCAGCAGGTCGGCCCGGGCACGCCGGAACGGATCCGGCGGCCCGGCCTCCACGGTGGCCAGCAGTTCCAGGGTGGCCCCGAACGCCCCGGCCCGGTATTCGGCCTGCGCCGCGGCCAGCGCCCGCTCCGCCCGGCGCGCCGGGTCCAGGCTCAGCTCGGCCGACCGCTCCAGGAACGCGGCCGCGGCGGCCGGCCCACCGCGCGCCTGGGCCCGGCCCGCCGAGCCCTCCAGCTCGGCCGCGACCTCCTCATCGGGCCCCAGCGCCGCCTGCGCGCGGTGCCAGGCCCGGCGGTCGGGGTCAGCCTGCGGATCGGTCGCAGCAGCCAGCGCCTGGTGCGCGGCCCGCCGTTCGGGCGGCGAGGCGGCCCGGTAGGCCGCCGACCGCACCAGCGGGTGCCAGAACGTCACTCGCTGGCCGACCGCCAGCAACCCGGCATCCGCTGCCGGAGCAACGGCCCCGGCCTTGATCCCTAGCCGCTGCGCCGCCCGCCAGATCAGCGCGGGCTCCCCGCCTGGCTCGGCCGCGGCGACCAGCATCAGGCGCTGGGTGTCTCCCGGAAGCCCCTCCAGCCGCCGCCGGAAGCTATCCTCGATCCGGCCCGGCAGCCCCGCCACGCCGGGCACGCCGGGCGCGCCCGGCAAGCCGAACCCGCCGGCCAGCTCCGTCGGCCTCACCCCCCGCGGCAGCTCAAGGAGGGCCAGCGGATTGCCCCGCGTCTCCGCGATGATACGGTCCCGCACCCGCGCATCCAGCGGCCCGTTGGTTACCGAGGCGAGCAGCTCCCGCGCATCATCATCGCCCAGGCCCCCGACCAGCAGCTCTGGCAGCCCCCGCCATTCCCCGCCCGGCTCACGCGCGGCCAGCAGTAGCACGACCGGCTCGGCCAGCAGCCGCCGCGCCGCGAACGCCAGCGCCTGCGTCGAGGCCAGGTCCAGCCACTGCGCGTCATCGATCACGCACGCAAGCGGCTGTTGCCCGGCCGCCTCCGACAGGAGGCTCAGCGTGGCCAGCCCGACCAGGAACCGGTCCGGTGCCTCCCCAGACTTCAGGCCGAACGCCACGCTCAGCGCATCACGCTGCGGTTCCGGGAGGTGCTCCAGCCTGTCCAGCAGCGGCGCGCACAACTGCTGCAGCGCAGCGAACGCCAATTCCCTCTCCGACTCAACCCCGGCCACCCGCGCCACCCGAAAGCCGGCCGCCGACCCGGCCGCCCACTCCAGCAGCGCGGTCTTGCCGGCCCCCGGCTCCCCGCGCAGCACCAGCACACCGCTGCGCCCAGCCCGCGCCCCCTCCAGCAGCCCGCCGAGCGCCGCCCGCTCCGGAAGACGACCTAGCAGCATCACAAGACCTCGCGTGGAACCGCCGATGGGGACAACGTCCCACGCTACAGGCCCGCTGCACGCGGTGCCGGCCACGATGCGGACGCGGCAGGAAATCGGGGCGGCGCGGCTGGCGATCACCCTGCCTGGTCACGACTATCAACCGCTGCGGATGCGCACCGGGGCCAAGCAAAAATAACGTCGATATCACAGCCCGGACAGCAGATTCCGGAGCGCACGCTCGCCGAACAGCTCTCGGCCGTTCAGTAACTCACGACACGGAGGCATCACGTTGCCCGCTGCACTGACCGAACCGCCCGCCTACCCGGCGAAGCGTGCGGAGCGCTGCCCCTTCGATCCGCCGGCCGCCTACCGTGCGATTCAGGACGAGGCGCCGGTTACCCGGGTCCGCCTGTGGGACGGCAGCACGCCGTGGCTGGTCACCGTCAAGCGGGTCGAGGCGATGCGGCCGGCCATCCAGCGGCTCGTCGACGGGCTGATCGACGACCTGCTCGCCGGCCCGAACCCGGCCGACCTGGTGCAGGCGTTCGCGCTGCCGCTGCCGTCCCTGGTGATCTGC
>DASXMU010000443.1:0-8493 GCA_036495485.1 Streptosporangiaceae bacterium | reverse complement strand
GCGGCCCCCACCGCATCGCGGGCCGCGATCAGCGCGTCCACATCGGCCAGCGCACGGGCCCGCGCGGACTCGTCGCCGACAGCCTCGAGCTTGCGGCGCAGCACACGCTCCGGCCACGAATCAACCGGCCCGTCCAGGCCGACGTGCACCGCGCCCAGCTTCGTCAGCCGGACGAGGGCCTGCAGGCTGGCCGCGCTCGCTGCCCCGTAGCCCAGACCGGGCGCCGGGTCCTGCACCGGCGGCGGAGGGTCGCCGGATGTCTCCCGCCTGGACACTACCTCCAGCACGGTGCGACGCCCGTCGCACCGGCCGAACACGGCGACCTCAGCATCGGTGAGCTGCACCACCGGCCGCAACGGCCGGTGCAGGGCACCGTCGGTCACCATCGCCGCCAGCGCCCTGCGGGGTACCAGCCAGCGGGACAACTCTGGCCGCCTGGCCAGTGCCCGGGCAACCTCGTCCACGGCCCACATCTCGAAATGGGTGGTCCGGCCCGCCAGCAACTCTTCCCCGGCGGCGACTTCCAGGCCCGCCCGCTCAGGCGCCAGCGTGGCCCAGCCGACCGGGCCGAAGAAGCCGATCGTGTCGTTCTTCAGTGAATACCGCTGCAGATACCGGACCAGCGTGGACTCGTGCAGCCGCCCCCGCACGTTACGCCGCTCGCCGCGCACCAGCTTGTCCAGGCAGGTCTCGATCAGCGCCGGGTTCTGCCAGGCCACCGCCTCCCGGAACACCGGATCGGCGGCGGCAGAAGCAACCGCTGCCGACAGCCGGCCCGTCGCGTCCTGGTAGGCGGCACGCAGCCCGGCGTCGGCAGGATCCCAGCGGCCCGCCTCGTCCACCGCATCGGCCAGGTCGCGGTCGCAGACGCCGAGCAGCCCGGCGGCCGGGAACCCGGCGCTGCGCACCGCCCCCTCCCGCCACAGGCTCCAGCCGGTCCGCCCAAGCGGCACCAGGTGGGCGGACCCATCGGTCATGACCCCTCGCTGTCGCCAGTGAGGACGGCCAGCAGGGCCGCCGCCTCCGCGTCCGACAGCGCGTCGATGTCGATCCCGTCGCCGAACTCACCAAGCTCGCCGGGTTCGTCCGGCGCGGTGGGCGCCGGGCCGGTCCGCCGGGCCGGTCCGGACTGGTCGACGGCGCTGGCCAGCCCGGCCAGCGTCGGCGCCGACAGGAACACCGACAGCGGCACCGAGCACTCGAACAGCTCGTTGACCTGCGCGATCATCTTGGCCACCAGCAGCGAATAGCCGCCCAGCCCGAAGAAGTCGTCATCGGCCCCGGCCGTGTCTACGCCGAGCAGGTCCTGCCACAGGGTGGCGATCCGGCGTTCGGTGCCGCTGCGCGGCCGCAGGGTGTGATTCCGGCCGGAAAGGTGTGGCGCCAGCGACGGGCTGGCCGGCACCGGCAGGGCGGCCTTGTCGACCTTGCCGTTCGGGGTCCATGGCAGCTTGACCATCGGGATCAGGTGATCGGGAACCAGATAGGACGGCAGCCGCCCGGCCAGGAAGGCCCGCAGGTCCGCCGGGCTGGCGGCGGTCTCGGCGTAACCGACCAGGCGCAGCCGTCCGGTCGCGTCGGGGCGGGGAACGACCGCGGCAGCGCCCACCCTGGGATGCTGGCGCAGCGTCGCGGCGATCTCGCCCGGCTCGATCCGGAAGCCGCGGATCTTGACCTGGTCGTCCATCCGGCCGAGGAACTCGAGCTGGCCGCTGGGCAGCCACCGGACCCGGTCGCCGGTCCGGTACATCCGCTGTCCAGGGGCCCAGGGGTCGGGAACGAACCGAACCGCGGTCGCCGCCGGGTCGTCAACGTATCCCCTGGTCACCCCGGCGCCGCCGATGCACAGCTCGCCGGGTACGCCGGCCGGGACCAGGTCCAGGCCATCCAGCACGTAGGCCCGCGCGCCGCCGAGCGGGCGGCCGATCGGTGGCCTTACCGGGCCGCCGGGTGGCACCGGGGTTTGGGTGACGATGACCGTGGTCTCGGTCGGCCCGTAGTTGTTGACGAACGTGAACGGCAGCCCGGGCGGCGTGGTCCGGCGGATCGCGTCGCCGCCGGTGAACAGGAACCCCAGCGCCGCGTCGGCCGGCCAGTCCTCGTCCAGCACGGCCTCGGCCAGCGGTGTCGGCAGGAACGCCCAGGTGATGCGCTGCGCGACCATCCAGGCGGCCAGGTCGCGCGGGACGACCCGGACGTCCTCGGGCGGCACCACGAGCGTGCCGCCCGAGGTGAGGGCCGACCAGATCTCCCAGACCGACCCGTCGAAGGCCGGGCTGGCGACCAGCGTGGACCGGTCGCCCGGGCCGTGCTGGTAGGCCTCCCGGAGCCAGCCGGTGACGTTCGCCAGCCCGCCATGAGTGGCCTGCACCCCCTTGGGCCGGCCGGTCGAACCCGAGGTGTAGATGACGTAGGCCAGGCTGCCGGGGCGCACCGGGGCGGCCAGCCGTTCCACAGCATCCGGAAGATCCGTGACCTGGTCGAGCAGCAGGGTGGGACCGGCGAACGGGGGGAGCTGCCCGGCCAGCGCCGAGGTGGTGAGCAGGGCGGCGGCGTGCGACCCGGTCAGCAGCTCGGCGACCCAGTGCGCCGGGTAGTCCGGGTCCAGCGGCAGGTAGGCCGCGCCCGCCTTGAGCACGGCGAGCTGGCCGAGCACGAGCTGGGCGGACCGGCCGGCATACATGGCCACCACCGACCCTGGGCCGGCTCCGAGCCCGGCCAGCGTCGCGGCGAGCTGGCCGGCCCGCCGGTCGAGCTCGCGGTAGGTCAGGGTGAGGGAGGCGTCGGTGACCGCGATCGCGTCCGGGGACGAGCGAGCCCAGTGCGCGACCAGTTCGGTCACCGGCCTGGTGCCGGCGACCGTGGGCCCGCGTCCCCAGCCAAGGAGCTGCTGCTCTTCCGCGTCGCTCAGCAGGCGCAGCCCGCTCACCTGCGCGGCCGGCCTGGCCACGGCGTCGGCCAGCAGGGCCAGGTAGTGCGAGACCATCCGGGACATGGTGGCCTCGTCGAACAGCTCGGTCGAGTACTCCCAGATCATGGTCAGGTCGTCGTCCTCGGGCCGGGCCGCCCGGCCAAGGCGCTGCGCGGCCCGCGGGATCACGATCACGCTGAGGTCGGTCTTGGCGGTGTGGTTCGAGCGCTCGGTGACGGCCCCGGACAGGCCGCCGAAGTCCAGGTCAGGGACGGCCGAGTCGTGGAAGCTGAACATGACCTGGAACAGCGGGGTGCGCGACGGGTCGCGGGCCGGCCCGATGGCGTCGATGACCGCGTCCACCGGGGTGTCCGACCAGGCCAGCACCTCGGCCACCGACTGCTGCACCTGGCCGAGCAGGTCGGTGAACGACTGGCCGCCCGACACCTCGCTGCGCAGCACCAGCGTGTTGACGAGCATCCCGAGCAGCGGTTCGAGCTCGGGTGCGCTCCGGTTCGCCACGCCGGTGCCCACCAGCAGGTCCTGCTGCCCGGTATAGCGGTACAGCAGCGCCGCGAAGCCCGCGTACATGACCGAGAACAGCGACACCCGGTGCTCCCGGCTGAACGAGCGCAGCGCCCGGGACAGTTCGGCCGGAATCTGGATGCGTGGCGCCGCGCCACGGAACGTCATCACCGGTGGGCGCGGCCGGTCTGCGGGCAGCTCCAGGATGTGGGGCGCACCGGCCAGCCGGGCGGTCCAGTGGTCCACGTGGGCCTGCAGCACCTCGCCGCGCATCCAGTCCCGCTGCCACCGGGCATAGTCCGCGTACTGAACGGCCAGCCCGGGCAGCGGCGCGGGCTGACCGGCCGCGAACGCCGGGTACAGCGCGCTCAGCTCGGACAGCAGCACCCCGAGCGACCAGCCATCGTGCACGAAGTGATGCTCCATGTGCAGGAACGTGTTCTCTCCCGCCCCGTGCCGCAGCAGCAGCCAGCGGGCCAGCGGTGGCCGCGCCACATCGAACGGCTTGCGCAGCTCGGCGGCGATGACCTTCTCCGCGTGCCCGGACGGCACGTCGAGCACCCGCAGCGGCGCCTTGGCCCTGGCCAGCGGGCGCTGCTGCGCCACCCCGTCCACCGCGACGAATCCGGTCCGCAGGATCTCGTGCCTGCGCACGATCTCGTCCAGCGCGGCCTGCAGTACCGCCACGTCCACCTCACCGTGCAGCGCGACCGTGGCCTGGAAGTTGTAGGCCAGGTTGCCCGGCGAAAGCTGCTCGAAGAACCAGACCCGCTCCTGCGGCAGCGACAGCGGAATCGGCCGGTCCCGCCGAGCCCGGCGGACCGGCGGCCGGGACGGCGCGGTCACCATATTTTCCTGGCCGGAACTCCGCTCTGCGGCAGAGTCCGCCGGGACGGCGCGTGAGTCGATGAGCGCGGCGATGGCGGTCACCGTGCGGACGGCCATCAGCTCGCGCAAGCCCACCGTGACGTGCAGTTCCCCGGCGATCTGGGTCGCCAGCCGCCCGACCAGCAGCGAGGTGCCACCCAGGGCGAAGAAGTCGTCGTCCGCACCCACCTCGGCGGTCCCAAGCAGCCGGGCCACGATCCCGGCCAGCTTCTCCTCGGTCGACGTGCGCCCCGGTGCGGCCACCCCGGCCAGACCGGCCGCCGCCCGCCCCGGCGCGGGCAGGGCAACGCGGTCGACCTTGCCGTTGGGCGTCAGCGGCAGCGCCGGCAGCACGACGACCGCCGCCGGCACCATGTAACCGGGCAGCCGGCCGGTGGCGAACTCGATCAGCTCGGCCGCGGTCACCTCCCCCGTCACGTACCCGATCAGGCGCGGGTCAGCCTGGCCGGCCCGCTCCGCCGTCACGCAGGAATCCCTGACCGCCGGGTGCTGGCGCAGCACGGCGGCCACCTCACCCGGCTCGATCCGGAAGCCACGGATCTTCACCTGGTCGTCCAGCCGGCCGAGATACTCGAACACCCCGCCGGGCTGCCGCCGGACCAGGTCCCCGGTCCGGTACATCCGCCGTCCCGGCGCCCCGGCGTCAGGCACGAACGACCGCGCCGTCGTCACCGGGTCGCCCAGGTACCCCCTGGCCACGCACTCCCCGGCCAGGCACATCTCCCCCGGCTCGCCGTCCGGCACCGGCTCCAGCCCGTCCAGCACGTAGCAGCGCACGCCGTCGGCAGGCACCCCGATCGGCGGCGGCACCACCCCACCCGGCGCCACCGTCTGCGTAGTCACGCCGACCGTGCATTCGGCCGGGCCGTACACGTTCACCAGCTCGAACGGCAGCCCGTCCGGCACACCACGCTGCAGGGCCGACCCGCCGGTGTGCAGCAGCCGCAGCACCGTATGGGCCGGCCAGTCCTCACCCAGCACGGCCTCGGCCAGCGGCGTCGGCAGGAACGTCACCGTGATCCGCTCACCGGCCAGCCAGGCCACCAGGTCGCGCGGTGAGGTGCGCACCTCGGCCGGCGGCACGACGAGCGTCCCGCCGGTGGCCAGGGTCGGCCAGGTGTCCCACACCGACACGTCGAACCCGGGGCTGACCAGCAGCGTCGTCCGGTCCGCCGGCCCCAGCAGATAGCTGCGCTGGTGCCAGCGCATCAGGTTGCCCAGGCTGGCGTGGGTGACCGCGACCCCCTTGGGCCGCCCGGTCGACCCCGACGTGTAGATCACATAGGCCAGCGCGGCATCATGCGGCCGAGGCGGCGCCGTCAGCGCACTGCCCGCCGTCCCACTGAGGTCAACGGCAAATATTTTTTGGAAAGAAAGATCGCCGAACGGTTCCCGGCCGACCGTCGCGGGAAGCGCGGACACCAGCGCGGCGGCGCCCGACAGCTCCAGCAGCTCACGGGTCCGCGCGACCGGGTGCGCCGGATCCAGCGGCAGGTAGGCCGCCCCCGCCAGCAGTGCGGCCAGCTCGCCGACGACCAGCTCGGCGGACCGGTCGCCATAGACGGCCACGACGCTGTCCCGCCCCACTCCGGCCGCCGCCAGCCTGCTGGCCAGCCCGGAAGCGCGGCTGGCCAGCTCCCGGTAGGTCAGCCGCCGGTCGCCGTCCTGCACCGCGATCGCATCGGGTGCCCCCGCCACGCGGGCAAAGAAATCGTCGAGCAACATCACGCAGGTTCCTTTTCGTAGTGAGACTTATTCCAAACAGCGTTAGGTGTGATGCTCGTATGTGAGCTTGACCTACGGCTATGTGACCCAGTCGGAGGGTTCGGAATAAGCCTCATCCATCCGGCATTTTGGGGGGTGGACGGTGTCTGCACCGGCCCGCCAGTCTCCCCGTGGTGTCGATGTGCCATCGACCGCCACCCAGTGGTGTCGATGTGCCATCGACCGTCTTGGCCAGGTGGAGCCCGGTGGGCTTGGCAAGAACATGGGGCCCCGAGCTGGCGGCCGGTGGGTCATGACTGGGGTGCCTGGTCCATCGCGCGGCGCAGGCTGAGTGGGCGCATGTCGGTCCAGACCTCGTCGATATGGGCCAGGCAGTCCGCCTTCGGGCCGCTGAAGCCGTCGCCGCGCCAGCCGGGCGGCAGGTCCCGGTCGGCTGGCCAGATCGAGTACTGCTCCTCGTCGTTGAGCACCACGAGGTAGGTCTGGGTGTCGTCGTCATCTTCCATGGGGTTCTCCAGAGGGTTTCGGTGTGAGTCAGGTGCTGCTGACCGCGGTGGCCGGCGACTCGGGCCCTGGTGCGGGCACGGCGGGTTCGGTCTGTTCCACGGCGCGCAGCCGCGGGTTGGCGGCGCCGATCAGCGTCGTGACGACCATGGCCAGGCCGAGCAGCACGAACAGCAGCCCGATGCCGCGGCCCGGTCCGGTGCCGAGGACGTGGCCGACCGTCCCGGCCAGGCTGCCGTGCCTGGTGAGCAAAGGCTTGAAGACGTGGTCGATGAGCGGGCCGGCGATCAGGATGGCGACCACCACGGTGATCTGGGCGAGCATGCGGCGGACCGAGAACACCCGGCCCTGGGCGTCGGCCGGCACCCGGCGCTGCCAGATCCCCGCGCCCAGCGAGTTGGCGATCGGCAGGCAGAAGAAGAAGCCGAACTGGCCCACCCCGACCAGCACCGACGACGGCCGCACTCCGTACAGGGCGATGAAGATCCCGGTGCCGCACAGCGCGGTCAGCATCAGCGGTACCCGCTGGGCAGGCCCCTTCCAGATCGTCATCAGCAAGCCGCCGGCCACCATTCCGGCGCCGCCCGCCGCCGCTATCACGCCGAACTGCGCCGAGTCGGTGAACGAGAGCACCAGCGGCGTCGCGGCCACCACCGCGATGTTGACGAAGAAGCTGAGCATGGTGAAGGTGACCAGCATGGCCGGGAGCCCGCCGCGGGCCCGGATGAACCGCCAGCCATAGCGAAGCTCGTCCTTGAGCTGCTTCTTCGGCGGCGCGGCGCCGGTGATGCCGTCGGGTGGAATTCCGGCCAAGGAAGCACTGTCTCGCTCCGGCTTAGGCAGGTCCGGCATCTTGAGGATCAGCAGGGCGGCGAACGCGATGCCGAAGGTGGCGATGTCCAGCAGGATCAGGCCCCAGATGTGCAGGACGATCAGCAGCGTGCCCGCGGCCAGCGGCGCGGACACGTTGGCTATCGCCTCACCGAGCTGGACCAGGCCGTTCGCCCGGTTCCAGCGCGCCTCCGGCATCAGCAGCACGATGGAGGAGTCATAGGCCGCGGCGTGGAGCTGCGCGAACACCGAGCCGATCACCAGCGCGGGATAGAGCGCCCAGAAGTTGATCTGGTTGTGCATCAGGGCCAGCAGCACGACCAGCGCGCCGGCGATCATCCCGAGGTTGCCATACAGCATGAGCAAGCGCCGGTTCACCCGGTCCGCCAGGATGCCGACGTAGGGCGCGATCAGGGTGCCCGGCAGCATCTCGAAGAACAGGATCAGCCCGAACAGGGTCGCCGACCGGGTGCGTTCGTACACCCAGACGCCGACCGCGAAGGCATACATGCCCGTGCCCACCAGCGAGATGGACTGGCCGGCCCAGACCGCAAGGAAGCCGCGCCATCCGGTCAGCCTCGGCTGCAGGGCGTGATTCCGGCCCAGAAAGCGCTGCATCACGGCCTCCCTGGTGAGCAGGCGTCGGTGAGGTCGAGCAGAAACTGCCTGGCTGAGCCGATGAAGCGCTCGATGGTGGCGGCGTCGTGCCGACCCGAGCTGTACTCCCACTCCATCCGCAGCTGGCCGCGGAACACCGTCCCGTTGATCATGAGCAGTCGCATCCGTTCCGATTTAGTGTCGTGATAGTGGCCGGACGTGCCGTGCAGCGGCCGGAAGGTCTGGAACCCGCCAGGGGCCACGCCGAAGAAGTTGAACAGGACTTGCGGGATGGCCTGGCCGGCCAGTTCGGCGGCCAGCCCCGGGTCGCCGCGGTAGTAGCGCAGCGCGCCGTAGCCGAGACCGCCGCCGGGCACCGCACGCAGCTGCCGGTCGATCTGGGTGGCATAGGCCAGCGGCTGGCCACGGTCGCCCAGCCGCAGGCAGACCGGGTACCGGTAGGTCAGCCAGCCCATGGTGCGGCTCAGGTCGACGTCCTCGAACGGCGAGTC